>DAORMO010000190.1:0-5619 GCA_035440585.1 Terricaulis sp. | reverse complement strand
GCCGTCGGCGCCGCCGATGGCGAGGTCTGCTTCAATACCGCCATGACGGGGTACCAGGAGATCCTGACCGACCCCTCCTACGCCGCGCAAATCGTGGCCTTCACCTTCCCGCATATCGGCAATGTGGGCGCCAATGACGAGGACGTGGAAACCTCCTCTCCGGCCGCCTCCGCGGCTGCGCGCGGCGCCATCTTCCGCGCCCGGCCAACTGCGCCCTCAAACTACCGCGCTACCGATGATCTCAATGCGTGGCTGAAGAAGCGCAACGTGATCGGCCTTGCGGGCCTGGACACGCGCGCGCTGACCAAGCGCATCCGTGAGCACGGCATGCCCAACGCGGTGATCGCGCACAGCCCAGACGGCAAGTTTGATCTTGAAGCGCTGAAGAAGCGCGCCGCGGCGTGGCCCGGCCTGCTTGGGCTCGATCTCGCCAAAGAGGTGACGACCGCGCAGACCTACACCGTCGCCGAAACGCGCTGGCGTTGGCCGAACGGCGTCGAAGAAGTGAAGGCGCCGAAATTCACCGTCGTGGTTTTGGACTATGGCGTGAAGCGCAACATCCTGCGCGCGCTCGGCGATGTGGGGGCCAAGTGCATCGTACTGCCCGCCACCGCGAAAGCCGAGGACGTGCTGGCGCACAAGCCCGATGGCGTGCTGCTCTCCAACGGCCCCGGCGATCCGGCGGCGACGGGCGAATATGCGGCGCCTGAAATCAAGAAACTGGTTGAAAGCGGCACGCCGATCATGGGCGTGTGCCTTGGCCACCAGATGCTGGGCCTCGCGCTCGGCGCCAAGACGCTGAAAATGCCGCAAGGCCATCACGGCGCGAACCATCCTGTGAAGGACAATTCCACCGGCAAGGTGGAGATCGTGTCGATGAACCACGGCTTTGCGATCGATCCGGCCACGCTGCCCAAGGGCGTGAAGGAAACGCACGTTTCGCTGTTTGACGGCAGCAATTGCGGCATCGAGCTGGAAGGCAAGCCGGTGTTCTCGGTGCAGCACCACCCCGAAGCTTCGCCCGGCCCGCAAGATAGCCACTACCTGTTTGAGCGCTTCGCCGCGCTGATGAGCAAGAAGGGCAAGGCGGCTTAAGCGCCGCAGGCTTAGTCGAACACGGTGGTGAACACCGCGAGCCAGGCGAACACGGCGGCGATTGC
This sequence comes from Terricaulis sp., assembly GCA_035440585.1. Lineage (GTDB taxonomy): Bacteria > Pseudomonadota > Alphaproteobacteria > Caulobacterales > Aquidulcibacteraceae > Vitreimonas. Next base: position 4,459 of record DAORMO010000190.1, on the reverse strand, counting down.
GCCGAGCACCGCTGCAAAGCCTAAAATGCCGTTCAGCACGCGCTGAACGCGATGAAATTGCGCCGCGCCGAAATTGCGGAATTGCACGACGCCGCCATCGGTGCGGTTTTCAAATTCGTACTTATCGAGCCGATACTTCCAGTAGAACGCCGCCAGCAACGCCGCCACCGCCAGCGCGCAAAAGCCCGCGACGATGGCTTTCTCCTCCGCCGAGAATACGATTTCTTCCATCACCAGCCCTTCAATTCAGCGCCCCTCGCTGATTTGCACGCAAAAGCTCTCACAAAGAGGCCGCGCCCGGCAACCACAAACGCCCTCAGCGATAAACTGGCGCCCCGCCGCTGACATCCGGGTGGCGGCCCATCACCGCGTCGTTGCAGAGGCTGCACACAAACCCTGCCTCTGCGCCATCATGCGTGCCGCGATGCACGTGATCTTGCACGCATGGCGCGAACGCGAGCCGCGCACGCAGGCTGGCAAGATCAAGCACGCAGGCGAAATACGCCCACTCGCGGCAATGATCGCTCCAGGCCTGGCCGCGATAGGTTTCTTCAACGCCAGCGGCGATGAGTTCGCGTTCCAGCGCGGAAAGATGTGTGCAAAGCATGGGAGCCTTATCTCACAGGCGGCGCCACAGCCCAACCTCTCCCCCGCGAGGGGGAGAGGTCGATTTGCGTGAGCAAATCGGGTGAGGGGGCGGGCGTCAGGATGAAACGCGCACGTTGACGCAGCGCTTTATCCTGAACCACGCCCCCTCATCCGGCGCTGCGCGCCACCTTCTCCCCCTCGCGGGGGAGAAGGAAACGGCGAGGTTAGCGTTCGTTCTCGATGATCCAATCGAGGATTTTTTCCGAGAAGCCTTCGACGCGGCGCCAATCGCCTTGGCCGACGCCGTGCTGGTAGGACGCGACATTGACCATGTAGCCGAGCCCTTTGGGCGCGGGCACGGGATCGAACGATTGCTCGTCGGTAAAGACGATCAAACGCGCGTCCTTGCGATCAACCTCGCGCACGGCTTTGCCGAGTTCAGTTCCGCCATGCACTTGTGAATTCACAATCGCATCGCGCAACGCAAACCCGCGCCGGGCCGGGACTTTCTTGACCGAATTGGAGAACGTGTAGATCTCCACCTCGTCGCAAATTTCCCGCGCCAGCACCGCAAGCCCGCACGCCGCATCGAGCCGCTTCATCTCCGAACGGGCGGAGATTTGGCTGTCCATCGAGCCGGACACGTCCACCAAGAGGATGGTCTTGCCCGGCAGGCGGGCATGACCCTCGATGGCGCGGAACATGGCTTTCTCAAGCGCATCTTCCATTTCCGGCGCGTGCGCCGCCGCCGCGATGAAGCGATACGGCAGCACACGATCGGTGCGGGCGTCAGCCAATGCCTTTTCGATCACCTTCTTGCTCACTTTCGCGCCCAGCATGCCGCGCAAATTGCGCAGCAAGGCGAGCGCGCCGAGCTTGTTCTCGGCGATCAAACGCTCGAACGTCTCCTTCTTGTCGGCCCCGCCCGAAAGCGAGACCTCCCAAGTATCGGGCGCGGCAAGCTTGCCGTCGATCAGCTGCTTCCACACCTTCTCTTGCGCCGCATCCTTCGGCTTGGCGTGCGTGATGAACAGCACGTCGCGCAAGCGCACCGCGCCGTCACGATCGTACTTGGCCAGCTGATAGGCGTCGAATTTCGCGAACGCCCGCGCCAGCCCTTTCTTCACTTGCGCCGAAACAGCCCGCTGCTTGCGCTGCTGCATCGGGCCGAGCACGTCGGCCCAATAGATGGCGAGAAATTCGCTCAACTCGTCAGGCCGCTGGATGATGCGCTCCAGCGTATCGGCCACCAGCGCGCGATGGGTTTCATGCCGCGCCATTTCGCGCACGATCAGAAGCGGCGCGTGGCGCAGCTTCATCCCCTCCCGCGCCTCGATGGCGAGCGCGGCGACGGTTTCAGCCTTCACCAAAGGCACAAGCGCCTTGATGCGATCGGCGATGGAGACGCCATCTTCGTAGAATTGATCTTCCCAGAGCATGCAATTCATCAGCGCCCGGCGCAGCTGCTGCTCGGGGGTGAAGGCGCGGCCCTTGGCGCCCTCATGCGTTTGCACGCTTTTAGCCTTGTTGATCGTCGCCATCGCACATCACCTCACACTTCCACTCCAACATCAAAATGTCCGCCGGGGAACAGACGAAATCCGAAAAAGGCGCTCACCAACAGAGCTGGGCCGAAGCCTTAGCAGGGGTTGAACCTGCACCTTCCGAGGGACAGTCGAAGAAACGGATTTCTTCACCACCGGCGAACCTGGTTTGGCGGGGAACGGGCGCAGACGAGCTCCCTTGCGGGCAGACTGAGCTACAGCCTTGCGGCTGGCGCGATTCGAACGCGCGACCTCCGCGCTCTCGCGCGACGCTCTACCGATGCACTCGCCTGCTTCACCACCGCCAAGCAGCTTTGGCGGGGAACATTCAAGATCGCGAGCCTCCCGTGCGGGAGCCAAATGCGAGCGCCAAAGCGCCGGAGCATTCTCGTTGCGAAGAACCCGATCTTTTCACCACCGCCAAATTCAAGCCGAAACGGGGAACGGGCGAAATCTGAGACGCGGCCTTGCGGCCGCACCGTGCTCTACCAGGCTGAGCTACAGGCCCCCATTGTTGGACCTGACGGGATTTGAACCCGCGACCACGCGCCCTGAACGAAGTAACAGATCTCTTCACCACCGTTTCGGCAGCTGGATTGCCGGGGAATAAGCGAAAGCGGATGCGGCAGCGCTGCGCAAGCAGCGCGCCGGCGGGATTTGAACCCGCGCCCGTAAGGGGTTTCCGAAGTACCCGCCCTCTTCACCACCGACAAACTCGGCGCCGGGATCACCCGGCAAAACTCTCCTTTTCGCCCATGGCAAAGGCTTCGGAGAGGCGGGCAAATAAAAACCCCTCCGGAGCCAAGCTCGGGAGGGGTTCGGAAATTCGAACACTCGAAATGGGATCAGCCCATTCCGCCTCCGCGAGAAAGCATGCGATCGCCCCACGCCTCTGGCGCGGTGACGTTCGATAGGATGAATGCGCATCCGCTGTTCATCTTCGCTTGCCTGCTTCCTCAAATCGCGCGCGCCAATCGCGTGCGAAGGGCGCGGTGTATGATCGCGATGCGACATTTCGTCAAGCGCAAAAATGCGCATCTTTCGCGGTTTTCATAAGCTGGCGCGCGCGCGCAAGCCGCGCCATACTCCGCGCATGACCAAACCAGCACTTCTTGTTCACCCGCCGCTCGGCCTATTTGAGATGCAACTTGGCGCTTATGAGGTGGTGCATTGGCCGACTGATCGCCAAGACATCCGCGCCGCCGTCACCATCGGGCATGTGGGCCTCAGCAATGCGATGATTGACGCGCTGCCGAATCTTGGCGCGATTGTTTGCTTTGGCGTTGGCGTTGATGGGCTCGACCTTGGCTATTGCAAGCAACGCAATGTCGCCGTCACGCATGGGCGCGATATCAATCATGAGGATGTCGCCGATGTCGCCATCGGCCTCATCATCGCGCGGCTGCGCGCCTTCACCGAGGGTGAGCGCGTGCTGCGCGAAGGCCAGTGGACCCCGCCGCTGGCGGTGCCGCCGCAAAAGCGGCTGCGCGGCAGGAAGCTCGGCATTGTCGGCATGGGAGCGATCGGCCAAGCCATCGCCGCGCGCGCTGCGCCCTTTGGCTTTGAGATTTGCTGGCACGGCCCACGCCGCAAGCCGGACATCAGTTTCACCTACGAAGGCGATCTGCATGAGCTGGCGCGCTGGGCCGATGTGCTGGCCATCGCTGCGCGGGGCGATAAGAGCACGGAAAAGATTATCGACGCGCGCGTGATCGAAGCGCTGGGCGCCGATGGCGTGCTCGTCAACGTCTCGCGCGGCAGCGTGGTGGATGAGGATGCGCTGATCGCCGCGCTGAAGGCGGGCCGCCTCGGCGGCGCGGGGCTGGACGTGTTTGAGGTTGAGCCAACGCCCGCAGCGCGCTGGCAAGATGTGCCCAACACAACGCTCACGCCGCACTTGGGAGGCGGCACGCGCGAGGCGCTTTACGCCGGCTCGCAAAACGTGCTGGAAAATCTGCGTCGCTTCTATGCGGGCGAGGCTTTGCTGACACCTTTGCCCTGAGCGGAACTACACGTGCGTATGCCGGGTTCTCCTTGCAGATAAATTGCAGGAGAATGTTCCATGGCTGACCCTGAACGCCGCGGCGGCTCTGGCTGGACCGCGTTTTTAGCCGGCATCGTGCTTGTGGCCGTGCTTGGCCTTGGCGTTTACGCCTTCACCAGCACGCAACAGCGCGACGTCGCCGATATGCAGATCGAGATGCCGGACGTGAAAATTACCCCACCTGAAATCGATCTGCCTGAGCCCCCGCCCGCGCCGCAAATGCCGCCAAGCGCTGAAGAAGAAGCGCCGGTGCAGCCGCCGACGCCGTAGGGCGGAGGTTAAA
>DAORMO010000189.1:1485-6148 GCA_035440585.1 Terricaulis sp. | reverse complement strand
GCGGATTTTGAAATCACCGAGCTTGAGCCTTTGCCGTTCGCGTTCCTTGCGCGCACCTGCGCTGCGCGGGATGTGAGCCGCATCGTGAGCGAGACGTTCGCGGCGCTTTCCACCGCCTTCGCCACCGCCGGCGCCTCTCCTGTGGGTGCGCCCTTAGCGCATTTCAGCCCGGGGGCCGATGACAAGGTGCATGTCGAGCTTGGCTTTCCTGTGAGTGAGCACGTGACTGGGCCTTTGCATCTGGCGGGGCTCCATATCGGCGATACCTATGCTGGGCTGGCGATGCAGGCGGTGCATCGCGGCGATTACGGCAGCTTGCGTGAGACCTACGATCGGATGATCGCCGCCATCCGTGAGCAGGGGCTCAAGCCCACCGCCGATATGTGGGAGCGCTATGGCGGCGCGGGCGAAGCGATCGAGGTCGAGGTGATTTGGCCGGTCGCCTAATTCGCGCGATCGCCTTCGGGGAAGGCGCCTTCGAATTCGATCATGCAGCGGTTTGGCCAATTGATGGCGTTGACGGCGGCGCGCGCGTGCTCCTCGGCGATGTCCTTGGAGGGGAAGGTATCCGGCCCGCCATGGATGCCGGGGAAAACCGTGCCCATGCGGCCGAGATCCATCACCCGGTAGATGCGATAATAGTTGCGCCACGCCTTGGCGGGCGGCGCGTGCGTGCGCGGGGCGGGCTTCACATCGAGCATGGCGCTTAGGTTGGGCCTTGTGCGCGTGCGGTCAAGCGCGGCACGGCGCCAATGTTTCAGCGATCCGCGCTTCCCACGGCATGCGCCCGATCACGTTCGGCATCGCGGCCACCACGATGCCGAAGCGCTCCTGCGGGCGGGTAAGCCCGACCCAAGACGGATCAGCGCCCGCCAATTCGCCGACCACAAGATCGATCGGGCCTTCCAAACCTTCGGCCGGAATGTTGATCGTTTGCGTGGCGGTGATGAGGCTGATGGTGGTGGGCCGCCCGTAGGGGTGGGTGAACTCGTACTCGACGCCGATGGCGCGCGTGGCCGTGGTGCAGACGATGCGCACGAGGGGATGGTTGGAGGCGTCTTCAAAATTGGCGCCCTTTTGCCCGTCTGCTTCCCAATAGGTCCAAGCGTAACCGGGGATCAGATTGCCTTCGAGGCGGGCGGCTTCCGGGTTCGGCTCTGGCGCGGCTTCCGCGGCGGGCGCTTCAGCAACGCTTTGCGGTTCGGCCTCTTGCGGCGGCGGCGCGCAGGCGGCGAGCGTAACGGCCACAGCAAATACGAGCGCGCGCTTGATCATCAGCCTCTCCCCAGAGTTCGCGCACGCCTAACACTCGCAGATTGCATGTGCACGCGCTTTCTCGGCGCAGGGGAGCGCATTCGGCCTCGCGCCGTTTCGGAAAAAGCGTGCGCCCGAAAGGAGGGCGGGGGGCGCGAGAGTTTGCGCCAGAAAAAATGCGCCGTTGGCTCGGCGCGTTATGGCGCAAACACACGCGCCCCCGCGATTGTTGAAACGCCGGCTCCGTCGCGGAGGGTATTTCACCTCCGGAGGCGGTTACGCCGGCGGCGTGCGGCGCGTGTTGCTCAACACCACGCCTCTATCTTCCCGCGCTTTTGGCTTCCCGCGGGTTTTGCCCTGGCGCAACGGGGAATGGCGCGCCGGTTCGCTTCCTCACCCGCCACCCGATCCCGCCGCCCGCTTTCCGACACAGCGACAATGCCAGCCGCGCTGCAAACGCCAGAGCTTCACGCTCAATCGCATCCCCCGCCTTGGTCTGAGCTTAGGTACCGAAGGCCCTCCGTGCGGGGGGTGAGGGGAGTATGCGGGTGGTGGAGGGGGTGTGGGATAGATTTTTTGCTATCCGCGCTTTGCGCTCAGCTTTCCTCGGGGCCGAAATGCGCGGGCGCATCCATGGAATCGTGCAGCACGCGCAGGATGGTGAGCGTGACGTCGTCGTAGTTGAACACGATGATGTGGCGCGTCTCTTTGGGCGCCGCGCCACGCGCGCGCGCGTGGCGGAGGTGGAACGCGTAGGGCGCGCGCGGCAGGTCTTCACGAAGCTGCACCCCGGCGCGTTGAGGGTCGGCGCAAAGCAACTCAAACGCGCGCTGCATCAGCGCGCCGTACTTTTGCTGTGCGCCTTCGCCGAACACGCGGCGCGAATAGGCGCGGATTTTCTTGATGTCAGCGCGGGCGGGCGGCTCGATGACGAGCCGCCTCATTCGGCGGCTGTGCCTTTTGCCGCCGCTTGCTCGGCCGCGATCTCCGCTTCGATCTCTTCATCGATTTCGGCAAAGAAGGCGTCGATGTCGTCAACGACGACGCCCTCGCCGCGATCAAACGAGTCCCAGCCTTCCTGCACGGCGCGGCGCAGCAGATCGAGCTTCCGCGTTCGCTGTTCCTCCTCGGCGCGGAGCAGGCGCAAGCCGGCCCGCATCACTTCGCTGGCGTTCTGAAACTGCCCTGATGCGATCAGTTCAGCGACGTAAGCATCGAGCGCGGGGGTGAGGTTGATGTTGCGGGTGGCCATGGGGGGAGGATGGGGTGGTTGGCAAAAATTGGCAAGTCAACTTTGGAGACCAAGTTGGCTGTAGTGGTCGAGATCGACCACGTCGAAATGTTCCGGGCGGTACGGGAAAACCTTAGTCGGTGGGTCGCTGTCTTTGGTCAGCGGAACCACGCCCAGCATCGAATTCAGCAGCTTGGGCATCTCAAGAAAGAATTGGAGCATTCCGTTAGTGGCAAGAATTTCCAGGCGTTCGCTTGCGGGCTTGTAGGGTGTATGGCGCGCGAACAACGCTGACGCCTCTTGTAACTGGCAAAGCCCGTGTAGATGCGCTGCTGGCACCTCCGCAGTCACCTCTTGAAGCACTTTTTCAAGGCCGCCTTGCTCTGGCCCGGAATAACCAAACACGAAGAATCTCGGGGGAAGGCCAGACTTGTATCGGAGATACTGAACGGGCGTATTCGGCGAAACTAGATTTTGGCGCACATAGGCTTTGTTCGGATTTGCGTCTTCCCCACTCATTTCCCTGAGACGAACGCACTTCTCGAAAGCGTCCTTGATCTCAGCTTTGTTTAGCGTCGTTTTGACCTCGACGACGCCATAGACCATCTCGATTGGGAAGATTTGCCAAGTGTCTGAGGCATAGAACGGCACGTTGTTCGCGCGATCATAGATGATGATATCGGATTGGCGACTTTGCTTTATCGCGTCTCCTCCGGAAACGATAAAGCCTGTCCCAAGACCAAATTTTTCGGGAAGGTATCGGCGCATTGTGCGCACAAGGTGCGACTCGTTCAGCCTTCCTTTTTCGGCGGGATGAGTTGTGAGGCGGCTGAAATAATCAGCGTCTGTCCGCAGCTGACGGATCGTACCTTCCATTAGAACGCTTAGGTCGAAAGAGGTCATGGTCCGCTCACTGGTTGCAGACAACCAATCTATCTTTAGCTCGCACAAACATGAACCCTCTCTCTTTGGGAGGGAGAGGGAAGGGTTCGACGGAGCTGGCCCCTCACCGCAGCCCTCTCCCGCACTGCGGGAGAGGGGGCACGGCCCTAATCAATCGCCTCCCGCTTCTCCCCCGTCGGGTGCACGTAAATCTCGCCGCCAATTTCTTTGAACTTGGCGCTCATCCCGGCCATCCCCGCCTCAGCTTCTTCCTTCTTCGCCGCATAATCCCGCACATCCTGCGTGATCTTCATGCTGCAGAATTTTGGCCCGCACATGGAGCAGAAGTGCGCGGTTTTGTGCGCTTCTTTTGGCAAGGTGGCGTCGTGGAATTGGCGCGCCGTATCCGGGTCCAAGCCCAGATTGAATTGATCTTCCCAGCGGAATTCAAAGCGGGCGCGGCTTAGGGCGTCGTCGCGGAGGCGGGCGGCGGGGTGGCCTTTGGCGAGATCGGCGGCGTGCGCGGCGAGCTTGTAGGTGATGACGCCAGTTTTCACATCGTCGCGATCGGGCAGGCCCAAATGCTCTTTCGGCGTGACGTAGCAAAGCATCGCCGTGCCGAACCAGCCGATCATGGCGGCGCCTATGGCAGAGGTGATGTGATCATAGCCGGGCGCGATGTCGGTGGTGAGGGGGCCGAGCGTATAGAAGGGCGCCTCGCCGCAGGCGGCGAGCTGCTTATCCATATTGGCTTTGATCTTGTGCATGGCGACGTGGCCGGGGCCCTCGATCATCACTTGCACGCCATGATCCCAGGCGATCTTGGTGAGCTCCCCTAAGGTTTCGAGTTCGGCGAATTGCGCGGCGTCGTTTGCGTCCGCGATGGAGCCGGGGCGGAGGCCGTCGCCGAGCGAGAAGCTCACGTCGTAGGCGCGCATGATCTCGCAGATCTCGTCGAAGTGCGTGTAGAGGAAGCTCTCTTTGTGGTGGCTGAGGCACCATTTGGCCATGATCGAGCCGCCGCGTGAGACGATGCCGGTGACGCGCTTGGCGGTGAGGTGGATGAAGGGCAGCCGCACGCCGGCGTGGACGGTGAAATAATCGACGCCTTGCTCGGCCTGCTCGATTAACGTGTCGCGATAGACCTCCCAGGTGAGATCTTCGGCGACGCCGCCGACTTTTTCGAGCGCTTGGTAGATCGGCACGGTGCCGATCGGCACCGGCGAATTGCGGATGATCCAATCGCGGATGTTGTGGATGTTGCGCCCGGTGGAGAGGTCCATCACCGTGTCGGCG
>DAORMO010000189.1:0-1447 GCA_035440585.1 Terricaulis sp. | reverse complement strand
GGCCATCGAGGAGGTGACGGCGCTATTGCCGATATTGGCGTTGATCTTCACCAGGAAGTTGCGGCCGATGATCATCGGCTCAAGCTCGCTGTGATTGATATTCGCAGGAATGATGGCGCGGCCGCGCGCGATTTCCTCGCGCACAAATTCCGGCGTCACGAAATCGGGAATGGAGGCGCCGAAATCTTCGCCGTCGCGGATGAAGGCGCTGCCCGCTTCGCGGCGCAGGTTTTCACGGATGGCGACATATTCCATCTCCGGCGTGATGATGCCGCGGCGCGCATATTCAAGCTGGGTGACAGAGGCGCCGCCTTTGGCGCGCAGCACGCGCGGCTGTTTGGGGAAGGGGGGCGTGAGCTTTTCGGCGGAGACGTTGCCGTTGTCTTCCGGCTTCACGGCGCGGCCGTCGATCTCCTCCACATCGCCGCGCGCCTTCACCCACTCAACGCGCGGGCGGGCGAGGCCGAGATTGATGTCGATCTTCGCGGTCGGATCGGTGTAGGGGCCGGATGGATCATAAACGGTGACGGGCGGCTCGTTCGCGGTGGGATGCACGGCCACTTCGCGGAACGGCACGCGCAGATCCGGATGCGCGCAGCCGGAGGCGTAGACTTTGCGCGAGCCGGGGATCGGGCCAGTGGTGACGCTAGGCGCGAATGCAGATTGGTTTTCGGGCTTGTTCATAAGCTTGAGCCTCCCTCCGCCGGTGCGAGCCGGATCAGGTTCGACGGGTCAGAGCGCGCACGCCCAATCTCAGCCGCTGCGGCGGCCCCCCGGGTTATGGATGCTTTGCTTTACGCTGCGGCGCGGGCCAGTCAAGGCGTGCGCACGGTTTCCACGCGCAAGGTTCCGGCGATGAAGCCCACATAAGCCAGCCACACCCCGATCAGCGCAAAGATGCAGCCAAGGATCGGCAGCACTTGGGCGTACGAGAGCACAAGCCCGGCGAAGCGCTGGATCAGCTCCGGCGCCAGCAGCAGGATTGCGCCTTCGATCGTCATCACCCAGGCCAGCGCGCTGATGATGAACGCGCTGAAAGAGTTCCAGCGCTGATGCAGCGCCAGCAGCGTGAGCCCGAGGATGAGATCCAAAACGCCGGCCAGCAGCATGAGCGCGTCGCTGGCCATGAAATCAGTCATGGCCGAAAGCAGCCGCGCGGTTTGCGTGATCAGCAGGACGCCGCAAATCACCAAAAGCGGGCCAAGAATGCGGGCGATAATGAAGGTGGCGTCCGGTTTCATGGGGCGAGCCTAGAGGCGGGCGGGGCGCCGTTCAAGCAGGCCGGGCCGTTGCGCACAGGCGCGCGCCAGCGCATATCAGCGCCATCAAGGAGCGCTTATGGGTTCGCCGGCCGATTACACGATCATCGTTTTGCTCGTGCTTGTGGGCGTGGGGCTGTGGAGCGTGCTCGATCGGCTCGGCGCGCTGCAGCGCGACGTGGAGGCGA
>DAORMO010000188.1:0-6150 GCA_035440585.1 Terricaulis sp. | reverse complement strand
GGCCGGGTCGCGCCGGCGGCGCGCCGCGGACCGTTCCCGCGACCCCAATGTCCCCCGCACGCGGGAAGAGGGCAGGCGCAAGGCGCGCGCTTGGCGCGCCCGAAGGCTTGGCCTTGCGCCTGCCCGACCGCGTGCGAGCCTGGCTGGGGAGCGGGGATGGTCCACGGCGCGCTTGCGCTGAGCAGGCGGGTTCGATGTGCATACGAGGCGTTCGCTGCGCCGATCTTCACCGCTTTCGCCGCGCCCGCGCCTGTGACCCATGAGATCGATGTGGCGCAGGCGGTGTGGAGCGCGGTGCATGATCATTCGGGGAAACTGCACTTCCCGGCTGTTGCGGACGCTGTTGCTCTCGCGGCGGCATGATTCAGCGTCACAGCGTTGGGCGCCCAACACTGTCCGCCCAATGCAGGTTGCGCCTTATGTGTTTAGGCGAAAGTGCGATGTCTGTTTGAGCTCGCCTGCGTGTCAATTCCGCCTCTTTGGATGTCGGGGGCAGTCTGAATTTTGTCAGGTGCGCCCGAGCACCATTGCATGCCGGCTATTCCGGCTTCGCAAGCGCGACCTGAACGACGTCAATGCGCCCCGATCGAAACCCAGCGATGCAATAGGCGAGGTAGAATCGCCACAAGCGGCGAAATCGCTCGTCAAAGCCCTGATCGCGTATGCTCGGCCAGTTTGCTTCAAACGCCTGCGCCCACAAGGCGAGCGTGCGGGCGTAGTCGAGCCCGAACCGCTCCATATGCTCCCAGTGTAGGCCCGCGCGCGTGGCTTGAGCATGTAGGCGGTCAATACTCGGCAACATGCCGCCAGGAAAAACATGGCGCTGAATGAAATCGGGTGATGCGCGATAAGCGGAGAACAGATCTTCGCGAATTGTAATAACTTGCACAGCGGCGCGGCCGCCGGGCTTGAGTGCGCTCTCGATTTTGGAGAAATAGGCGGGCCAGTAACGCTCGCCCACCGCCTCAAGCATCTCGATTGAAACGATTGCGTCGAATTGGCCCTCAGTATCGCGATAGTCTTCATGGCGTATAGAGACGGAATCGGAAAGGCCCGCGCGCGCAATGCGCGCTTGGGCGAATGCAAGCTGATTGTCGCTTATGGTGAGGGCCGTGACATGCGCGCCATATTCCCGCGCTGCGAACGCGGCAAAGCCGCCCCAGCCGCAGCCAATCTCAAGGACATGCGTCCCAGATCGCACCTGCGCGTGTTCGGCCATGGCGCGATATTTCGCTGCCTGAGCGCTTTCAAGGTCGCCTTCGCCTCCAATAAAGCGCGCACTTGAATAGGTCATGCTTGGATCAAGCCAGGCGGCGAAGAAGTCGTTGCCGAGATCGTAATGGGCGAGGATGTTGCGCCGCGCGCCTTTGCGCGTGTTGGCGCGCGTCATATGCGCGAGGCGATGAGCAAAGCCGATTAAAGCATTGCCGTGCAAAACGCCTTTGAGGCGGTCGGCGTTCTCTGCGAGCAGGCAAAGCAAAGCGGTCAGATCAGGGCTCGTCCATTCTCCGTCGATCCATGCTTCAGATAGGCCAATCTGGCCGCTGAAGAGAAGGCGGCCGAAGAATTTGAAATCTTTGACGGCGATCTCGGCGCTGGGGCCTGCGCCGTCGCCAAACTGCAGCACTTGCGCATCGGGAAGGACAACGCGCAGCGTCCCGCCTCGAATGCCAGAGAGCGGCGCAAGCGCCAAGCGTAAGGCCGCGTGTGTGATGATGTCTCGCAAGGGCGTCAGGGACGTGCGGCGCGGGAGTTGATCAACGCTCATATCAAAGGGCTCGATCCTTGATTCAGCTGAATAGGGAGGCTGCGTAAAAGGCCGCGCTCGCCGCCGCCGCGCTGAGAAGTACGCCCCAAGCCATATCCGCCAGCGTGACGCGAAGGTCCCAGACGCGCAAAGTGGCGTGATTGGTGAGATCATAGGTGGCGTATGTCACACCGCCGTACACTGCGGCATGGATCAGCGTTGTGCGCAGTCTGCCCTCATCCAAGCCGGGGAGCACCGCAAAGAACACAAGCCCAGAGATAAAGATGAGGTAAAACGCAATCGCGGGGGCCAGGCGCGGCTTGGGCGCAAGCAAATCGCCGATAAGCGGACGATAAAGCCGTGCGTTCATCGTAGAAAGCCAAATCAGATCGAGCACGAGAAAGGCCAGCGCAGCGGCGAGCCAGGCGATGAGCGCGCTCATGTTGTGGCCAATCTGCGATGCGTCCGGCGCGCGGCCTTCGCGAGTCGCCACAAACGCGCCCTTGCTTTCAGCGCGGGCGCGCCTTCAAAAGTTTTCACGCATCTGACGACGAAACGCATGTCGGCCTCCGTTTACGGATACGCAGGCAAGGTCGGCTCAGATCACACGTCAGCAATCATAAAGGCGAGGCGCCCAATCATATCCGCGGGCTTAAGCCGCCCGCGCGTCGCAAACAGGCAGACGCACGGTTGTTGGCCGATGGTGTGCGGCTGATGCATGTGTTCTGGGCCGCGTTCGACAAAATCGCCTGCGCGAAACCGCGTCTCACCATCGCCCAGCACGCCGCTCAGAATTTGCGTGTACTCGTCGCCGTGATGGGCGTGAAGCGCTGTCGCTGCGCCGGGGGCGGCGGAGAGGATAAAGACACGATCACCTTTGTCGTGCGGCGTATTGACCTTCGCCACCCAAATGCCAGGCGCCACCCAGCGTCGCTTCACGTCCGACAAAAGCTGCTCAAGGCTCGGGGCCTCCGGTTCGAAGGCCGGTTCATCGAGCCGCGCCAGAGTGCGCGCCAGGGCGTCCTCTTGCACAGGGGCGCCGGTGGTCTCATGTAGGAGGGCGCCGCCGACGCACTCCAGCGCTGCAACTTGTTCGCGGCAGTGCAGGCATTTTGACACATGCACAGCGGTGACGAAATCAAAGCCCGCCCGCAAAGTCCCTGCGGCGTAGCGTGTCAGGGTTTCCAATGAAGGATGATGCGTGGGCGGCGGTGTGGGCGCGTGCAGGATCATGCAAGGTTCCCCAAGCGAACGCGAAGCTTTTCCATTGCGAGCCGCAAGCGCGACTTAACGGTGCCAAGCGGCAAATTTAGTGCGGCTGCGATCTCGGCGTGCGGTTGGTCGTCAAAAAAGGACCGCTGCAACACCTCTCGCTGATCGGGGGCGAGGGTTTTCATGGCGTTGCGCACAAGGATGTCGCGCTGTGCGCCGGCGACAATGTCGCTGGCGAGCGGGGTGTCCTCGTCTTTCACGTCCGGCGGGTGGGCGCCGTAGGTTCGTGTCGAGCGCTCGCGCCGAAGTGAGTCGATCCGCCGGTTGCGGGCGATCACGAAAATCCAGGTGAGCGCGCCAGCTTTGACCGGGTCAAATAGTCGGGCCTTGCGCCATACCGCCAGCATGACGTCCTGGGTCAGCTCTTCCGCGCCAGCTGGTGGGCATCCTAACCGCAACAAATAGGCTTTGATTTTTGGGGCTGCGATCAAAAAGAGCGCCGAGAACGCCTCGCGATCGCCGTTGGCGATACGGAGCAAAAGATCACGCGCGACCTGGGCGGGGTCAGCAATCGGGTTCGGCATTCGCTCCACGCACGCACCCTGGCGGGCCCATGATCGCACGGCGATGTGAGCCTTGGCTTTCAGCGACATAGGGACTTCTACGCGCTTAAGGTCGGGCCAGATCACCTCCGAGTGATCCAGTCAACACCCCGCACCGTAAAAGCCGCAGGTAGCGCAGTAAAGGCAGTGATGGGGTATTCTTCAGAGCGGAGCCGCTCCCTAGAGATGGCGGTTATCGGGGCAGGCGTGAGCGGGCTTTCCGCCGCCTGGTTGCTTTCGCAGGCGGGTCACAAGGTGACGCTGTTTGAAAAGGAGGAGCGGCTGGGCGGTCACGCAAATAGCGTAGCGGCGCCCAACCTGCCTTTACCCGTCGATACTGGCTTTATCGTTTTCAATGAGGCCAATTATCCGAATTTCACGGCGCTGATGGCCGAGCTTGGCGTGCCGACGCAAGAGGCGGATATGTCGTTCGCCGCGTCGCTTCAGGGCGGGCGCATAGAATATGCATCAAATGATCTGGGCGCGTTTCTGGGCGGCGGGCGCAATCTTCTCAGCATCCGCTTCTGGTCCATGCTGTGTGACATTGTGCGCTTCTACAAAAGCGCTGAAGCGGATGTAGCGCGGGGTGAAGAAGGGCGCACCTTGGGGGCGTATCTTGATGCGCGCGGCTATGGCGAGGCGTTTCAATGCGATCACATCCTGCCGATGGCGGCGGCGATTTGGTCCTCATCGCTCACGGACATGCGCGCATACCCGCTTGAAGCGTTCGTGCGCTTTTTTTCCAATCACGGACTCTTGCGGCTTGCAAATCAGCCCAAGTGGCGAACCATAATTGGCGGCAGTGGTGTCTATGTTCAAAAGCTGTGCGACCGGATCAACGCTGAAATAATAAGAGGTGCGCCAGTGCGCCAGGTCGCGCCGTGTCTGGGCGGTGTCGATGTACGCGACGCACGCGGCCAGATCCGCCGCTTTGATCGCGTGCTTATCGCCGCCCATGCCGACCAGGCGCTCGACATGCTGGCCAATCCGGATGCTCAGCAGCGCCGGCTGCTGAGCGCTGTGCCATATCGTGCAAATCGAGCTGTTTTGCATAGCGATCCGAGCTTCATGCCGCGCGCCAGGCGGGCATGGGCCAGCTGGAATTATGTCGCCGAGGCCGCAGACGGGGGGTGCTCCATCACCTATTGGATGAACCGCTTGCAGAATTTGCAGACTGCTGCGCCGCTCTTTGTGACGCTCAATCCATCGCGTGAACCAGAAGGGACGCTGTGGGATGGGTGTTACGAGCATCCGTGCTTTTCTGTTGAGGCGCTGCGCGCCCAGCGCGAGATCTGGGCTGTTCAAGGCAGGGGCGGGGTATGGTTTGCCGGCGCGTGGCTCGGCGCGGGCTTCCATGAGGATGGCCTGCAAGCTGGGTTGGCGGCGGCGGAAGCCATGGGCGGCGCGCGCCGCCCATGGTCGGTCGCGGCGGAATCGGCCCGTTTGGCGCTTCCGGCGGATTTGGCTGAGGCCGCGTGAAGCCCTCACTTTACACGGGCCGCGTTGTGCATACGCGCCTGAAGCCGGTGCGGCACCGCTTATCTTATCGCGTGTTTATGGGCTTGTTTGATGTTGACCGCCTCGATCTGGCTGATCGAGATGTCGCCCTGTTTGGCTACAACCGCCCCAACCTCATTGCATTTTATGACAAGGATCACGGCGATGGTTCGGGCCTGCCTTTGCGCGCCCAGATAATGAAGCTGCTCAGCGAAGCGGGCATCGCCATCGACGGCGCAATCTTTGTGCTTTGCATGCCGCGTATTCTTGGATGGGTGTTTAACCCGCTGAGTGTGTATTTCTGCTGCGATGAAAACGAACGCTTGCGCGCCATTATTCATGAAGTGACCAACATGCATGGAGAAAGGCACTTTTACGTGCTCAGCGTTGGCGAGGGCGATGGCCGGCGCGTCTCGCAGCATTGTGAGAAATCCTTCCGGGTCTCGCCGCTGCTACAGATGCAGATGAGCTATGATTTCGATATCATTATCCCGCGAGATCAGGCCTTGATCCATATCACGGCCTCCGATGCTGAAGGCCCGGTTCTCGTGGCTTCATTCCTGGGCGTCCAAAACGACTTCAATTCGGGCTCTATCTTGCGGGCTTGGCTCACCCACCCGGCGCTGACTTGGAAGGTGGTCGCAGGCATTTATTGGGAAGCATTGGCAACTTTCATGAAGCTTAAATGGAAGGAAGTGCGCGTGCGTTCTTAATTTCGAGGCCGCATGCTTTGTCCTGTCCCTTGATAGACTGCTTGACAGCGCCTGCGTTCACGCGCGCTTCTCAAACCCTCGCCCGCGCAAGCGCGGCCCAAACTTCTTGCGCCGCTCATATTGGCTCATGGTTTTGCCGTTGAGACGCTTCACCTTGGCGATGACTTTGACGTCCTTGAGCGTCTTGACCTTGTGACATGGCGCGCACATCAGCTGATCAGGCTTTCCGAGCCTGAATGCGTTTGGAGTGGAATGCTCGGCGATGAGGTCTGTCGTTCGATTGCGTCCTCTGACTCAGCACTGGCCGCCCTGCGCCGCCAACAGTGCATCGTACTCGCGCTGGGTAAGATAGAGCCGGGTCATGCGCCGCCTCCCTCGC
>DAORMO010000187.1:5983-6206 GCA_035440585.1 Terricaulis sp. | reverse complement strand
TGTGTCTTGCGGCTGCGGCCGTGGCCATGCCGGTGATCGCGGACCGCGCGGACGCCCAGCGCGAAGGCGCTGAATGGGCGGCGCGCTCCTCGGCGTTCCAAGCTGAATTGCAACAACAACTCGCCCAAGGCGAGGTGATCGAGCCCGACGTCCGCGTCGAGCTGACGGCGTTCCACGGCGGGGACGGGCTGCGCGCCCGCGGCCGCGCGCCGATGTTTGAAAA
>DAORMO010000187.1:2291-5973 GCA_035440585.1 Terricaulis sp. | reverse complement strand
CCAAGCCGTGCTGCGCGGGCCGAGTGCGGCCCCGAGCGTGGCTGCGCCGAACGCTGTACCTGAGCAGGCGGTGAACCCGCGCGAGCAGCGCTGCCTGGCGCAAGCCATCTATTATGAAGCGCGCGGCGAGAGCCAGCGCGGGCAGGTGGCCGTGGCCGAGGTGGTGATGAACCGCGTCCGCTCTTCGGCCTACCCGAACACGATCTGTGAAGTCGTCTATCAGGGCTCGACCCGGGTGACGGGCTGCCAGTTCACCTTCACCTGCGACGGCTCGCTCAACCAGCGCCCGCGCGGGCGTGGGTGGGAGCGTGCGCAGCGCACCGCCACGGCGATGCTGCTGGGCTATCACCGCCCCATCACCCAGAACGCCACGCACTATCACACTCATGCTGTGAACCCGGTGTGGAATTCGGGCCTGGTGGAAACCACCAATATCGGCAGCCACGTCTTCTATCGCTTCCCGAACCGGGCTGAGCGCGCGACCTATCAGGAAGCGCTGGCCCGCCGCCGGGCGTCGATGCGCAGCTATGCTGTGGAGCGCGTGGTGGAAGAAGAAGCCCCCGCGCTGACTGAAGCGGTTGAGGCGGGCGATGTGGCGGCGGCGCCCGCAGCGCCGGCTGCTGCGCCGGTCGTGGTCGCTGCGGCTGATACGGAAGCCTAAACTCTAATCGTCGCCCATGGATTGGCGGATGCGCTTGCGCACCGCGTTCGGGAAAAAGCGCGCCGCAAAGCGCGCGCGCTCGGCTTCTTTGCCGACCATGTAGTGCAGCCCATCGCCATGGGCCGCATCCCATGCGCGCTCTGCGGCCATGCGCACCGGATAGATCGGGGTTTTGTTTTCGTTGAGGTGATCGCGCAGGCGCCGGTTTGCGCTTTCATCGCTGGAATTATCCAGGATCGCCGTATCGACGAACCAAGGCATGAGGCTTGTGACGCGCACGCCATAGCGCGCGAACTCCGCATCGAGCGCTTCGGTTAAACCGCGCACGCCGAACTTTGTTGCGCAATACACCGCCAAACGCGGCGCGCCGACAACGCCAGCGACGGAAGCGACATTGACGATGCGCGCGCCCGCGGTTTCACGCAGCAAAGGCAAAGCGGCGTTCACGCCATTGATCGCGCCTTTGAGATTCACATCGAGCACAAGATCGATGTCCTCATCCTTCATCTCTTCAATCAACCCGCCGCGCCCGACGCCCGCATTGTTGAACAACACATGCATGCGCCGATTGGTGGCTTGGCCGAACGTATCGATCGCGCGCGCCCATTCGTGGCGATCGCGCACGTCGAGCGTGATGGAGATGCGCTGGCCTTCGGGCAAAAGCGCTGCGGTTTCGGCAAGGCCCTTGGCGTCAATATCGGTGAGGCCGACAAACCAGCCGCGCTCAGCAAACAGCTGCGCGGTGGCGCGGCCAATGCCGGAGCCTGCGCCGGTGATGAAAATGGTTTTCTGCTCGGCCATGGGGGCGAACGCTCTTCTGTGTTGGCCGATCCGTCAAGCGCGCGTGCGGCGCAGCAATGCTTGCCAGCACCGGGTGGTTGGCGCTTTGATCGCCTATGCTCATGCTCAAGCCCAATTGCGAAGCCTGCGACGCGGATCTGCCGCCCGAAAGCCCAGCGGCGCGGATCTGCAGCTTTGAATGCACCTTCTGCGCGGATTGCGCGGAAGCGGTGCTTGGCGGGGCATGCCCCAATTGCGGCGGCGAGCTGGTGAAGCGGCCGATCCGACCTGCCGCGCTGCTGGAGAAATATCCCGCGAGCACGGAGCGGGTGCTGGGGAAGCGCTAGATCATTTCGCAAGGCGGCGGGCGACGGCGGCAATGATGAGCCAGCCAACGATCCCAACAAATGAAACAAACCACAGTGCAACCACCGGCACGGCGACTATGCCGACGCCAGGATTGACATCTTCCCTGGTGAAAATCGCTGGCTCGTAGCCGAGGAAAACCAACGCGCAGCCGAGCGGCAGGCTCACAAGGCTTGCCAAGATGAGTAAAATTGAACGCCGCCAGAGGGGCGCTTCTGTTGTGAACGCGTAGGCGATGATTGGCAGCAGGATAGGGGCAAGTAAGCCAAGCATGTGCAATAAAGGTCCGAGCGCCTCAAGCATATCGGTCTGCCTCACTTCATGCGGGCTACACCCGGCTCACAACACATCTAACCCCAAATCCAAGCTCGGCGCGCTGTGCGTCAGGGCGCCGATGCTGATCACGTCCACGCCGGTTTCGGCCACGGCAAACACGTTTTCCAGCGTGATGCCGCCGGAGGCTTCCAGCATTACTTTGCCGTTCGCCAGCTTCACGGCGGTTTTCAAATCGGCGATCGAGAAATTATCCAGCATCACCACGTTGGGCGCGAACGGCAGCGCTTGCTTGAGCTGCTCAAGCGAATCCACCTCGATCTCAATCGCGCACAAATGATTGGAGCTGCCGCGCGCGCGTTCGAGCGCGGCGCCTATGCCGCCAGCGGCGGCGACGTGATTGTCTTTAATGAGGATCGCATCGTGAAGGCCATAGCGATGCGCGCCGCCGCCGCCGAGGCGCACGGCGCGCTTTTCCAGCGCGCGCAGGCCGGGCGTGGTTTTGCGCGTGCAGGCGATGGTGGCGCCCATGCCGCTCACCGCATCAACGTACTGGCGCGTCAGCGTGGCGATGCCGGAGAGGTGGCCGAGGAAATTGAGCATCGTGCGCTCGGCCATCAGCATGGAGCGGGCGCTGCCGGCGATTTGCAGCACGGTTTGCCCGCCGCTGACGCGCGCGCCGTCCCCGGCTGCAATGGCGAATTCCAAATCGGTGTCGATCAGCCACGCGGCCAGCATCGCTGCGTCGAGCCCTGCGATCACGCCGGGGCGCCGCGCCACCACAGCCCAGCGGCCTTGCGCTTCGGGATCGATCAGCGCGTCTGTCGTGACATCGCCGGCGGAGCCGAGATCTTCGGCCAGCGCCAGCCGCACGATCGGCTCAAGCAACACGTCCGGCAGCGGCGGGATGATGCGGTCGTGTGAGGAAAGTGCGGGCCGGCGCGTGGGCATCGGGGAAATCGCTCCTGAAATGGCCGCCGCGACTTTCGGTGCGCGCAAGCGCGGCGGTCAAGATAAGGCGGATGATTGTGAAAGAATTTGTGGGGCCGATGGCGCTTTCGTCCGCATCGAGCTGGGTGAGCGCGCTGGTGAGCCCGCCCGCATCGCGCACAACCGAGGCGCAGCGTTGCATGCGCGCGCGCCAGGCGTCGCGGATATCGGCGGGCAGCGGATTGAGCGGGCTGGCGTGCAGCGTTTCGTGCGATGGCTCGGGCGCGTTGCTTTCGCGCAAGCGCGCGGCGATGCGATGGGCGAACACCACAGCTTCGAGCAAGGAGTTCGACGCCAAGCGGTTTGCGCCATGCGCGCCGGTGGAGGCGCACTCGCCCACGGCGGAAAGGCCATTGAGCGTGGTCTGGCCCCACGCGTCCGTCACGATGCCGCCCATGTGATAATGCGCGGCGGGCGCAACCGGGATGAGCTGGCGGCGCGGATCGATGTCGGCGGCTTGGCAGGCGGCGAACACGGTGGGGAAGTGCGTCGGGAAATGGCTGCCGATGGCGGCGCGCGCGTCGAGGAACGCGCCGTGGCCAGCTTCGCGCTCGAGATGGATGGCGCGGGCCACAACATCGCGCGGTGCAAGTTCGGAAACGAAGCTCTCGC
>DAORMO010000187.1:0-2274 GCA_035440585.1 Terricaulis sp. | reverse complement strand
TGCTGACCTGCCGCCTGCTCCAGGGCTTCGCGGTCGGTGGCGAGTGGGGCGGGGTCGCGGCCGACATCGAGCGCGGTGGGGTGGAATTGCACAAACTCAGGATCGGCGATCAAAGCGCCGGCGCGCGCAGCCATCGCAACGCCTGCGCCACGCGATTCCTTGGGGTTGGTGGTGACAGCGTAAAGCCCGCCGGCGCCGCCGGTGGCGAGCACGACCTCGGCGCCGGTGAAATCCACGTTGCCGTCAACGCTGGCGCAGCGCACGCCGCGGACGGCGCCTTGCGCGTCCGTCAGCAGCGTGTGCGCGCGCACGCCGTCGATGACCTTGATGTGCTCAGCCGCCAGCGTGGCCGCGATCAGCGCGTCCATGATCGCCTTGCCGGCCAGATCGCCCGCCACGCGCACCACGCGCGGGCGCGAATGCGCAGCCTCTAAGCTTTGCGCCAGCGCGCCATCGGGCGAGCGATCGAACGGCACGCCAAGCGCGATGAGATCAGTCACGCGCGCGGGGCCTTCTTCGGCGATGAGGCGCGCGATGGAAGGATCGACGAGGCCCGCGCCTGCGGCGATGGTGTCGGCCGCATGAAGCGCTGGATCATCGCTGGAGGCGAGCGCCACCGCCATGCCCCCTTGCGCCCAAGCGGAGGAGGAGGCTTGGCCCAGCGGCGCCTGCGCCAACACGGTGACACGCCGGGGGCCAAGCTTGAGCGCCAGAAAAAGCCCGGCAAGCCCCGCGCCAACGATGATGACATCGCTACGCATGGCGCGGGGCGCGCTGAGTGTGGGGCGATCGCAGCAAAGCGGGCATCCGCCGGTTAGACGAGTTCAACCTCAACCGGGGCAAGGCCCGTCTCGAACGCGCGCGGCTTTTCCTTCGGCAGGCTCAGCATGGCTTGGATCGCCGCATGCGCGCGCACGCGCACGTCTTCGGGGATCAGCACTTCGTGCTGCATGTTGACCAGCGCGTCGTAGATGTTTTCCAGCGAGATGCGCTTCATGTGCGGGCAAAGATTGCAGGGGCGGATGAAATCCACGTCCGGCGCAGCTTGGGCCACGTTGTCGCTCATCGAGCATTCGGTCAGCAGCACAACTTTGCCGGGGCGTTTTTCGACCACGTAATCCTGCAGCGCGGCGGTGGAGCCGGCGAAATCGGCGGCGGCCATCACCTCAGGCGGGCACTCGGGGTGCGCGAGCACGACCACGCCCGGATGGGCCGCGCGCATTTCTGCGATGTCTTCGGGGGTAAAGCGCTCATGCACCTCGCAGCGGCCTTTCCAGGCGATGATTTTAATGCCGGTTTGCGCCGCGACGTTCTTGGCGAGGTATTCGTCTGGGATGAGGATCACGCGATCGGTATTCCATTCGCGCGCGGCCCATTCCACCACGGCGGCGGCGTTGGACGATGTGCAGGTGATGTCGGTTTCCGCTTTCACGTCGGCGCTGGTGTTCACGTAAGTGACGACCGGCACGCCGGGGAATTTTTGCTTGATCAGCCGCACGTCCGCGCCCGTGATCGAAGCGGCGAGCGAGCAGCCGGCGCGCATGTCCGGGATCAGCACAGTTTTTTCCGGCGCGAGAATTTTGCTCGTCTCGGCCATGAAGTGCACGCCGGCTTGGACGATGACTTGCGCATCCGTCTCGGCCGCTTCGCGTGCGAGTTGGAGGCTGTCGCCGCGAAAATCGCCGACGCAGTGGAAAATCTCGCTCGTCATGTAATTGTGCGCGAGGATCACAGCGTTCTTTTGCTTCTTGATCTTGTTGATCGCGCTGATGAGCGGGGCGTAGGCCGGCCACTCGATCGCCGGGATGACGTGGCGGACCTTCTCATAGAGCGGCGCCGTCTCGGCCTGGACCTCGGGCGTGTAGTGCAGCCCGCGCCGCGCGGCGGCGTCGAGCGCGCCCCATTGGCCGTGGACCGCGCGCGGGTCGCAGCCCGAGCCTTCGCCGGTGGTGAGGGGAGCGTCGATAATCCGGGCCATGATGCGGCCTCCCAAGCGCCCGAGACGGGCATTTATGCTCAGTCGGAGCATATGTGGGGTGTGAAAACCCAAGCGCAAGCGCCCCGACCCTCCTTATGCTCACTTGTAGCATAAGTGTCTTAAAACTAGCGCTAAGGGCTGGCGATGGCAAGGAAAAGCGGCGCGGTCGGCTTTGGGCCACGCGGCCTTTCCGTCGGCGCTGGGTTGGCGCAAAAGGTGGCGGCCTTCGCTGGAGGATTTCATGCGCCGCTTCTTGCTGATCGCCGCCGGGATCGCCGGGCTGACGGGCGTCGCCG
>DAORMO010000186.1:778-6238 GCA_035440585.1 Terricaulis sp. | reverse complement strand
TGCAGGGCTTTGATCTGGCCGCGCTCGCGGCGAGCGCGCGAAAATCCGCGCGTGCGCGTGAGCTGCTGCAGGGGGGGAACGCGCGCTGCGTCGCCGCCGTCCGGCATCGGCATTTCCGCGAAAATATGAAGCGTTCGGTGCTGTCATCGAGTGAGCTCGACAGCGCGGGAAAGGCGTTCAAGAAGGCGTACGCAACCGGCCGCCGCGAGCTGGAGCATGAATTTGGCAAGACGATGCGGTATCGCTCGATCCGCGACTTGGCGGCCGAGGCCACAGGCGCGGTTGTGAATGATCTGAAGCCGGTGTGGCTGATGAGCCCGCTTTCGGTGTCCGACACATTGCCGCTCGCCAACGATTTGTTTGACGTGGTGATCTTCGATGAAGCCAGCCAAATTCCCATGGAGGAGGCGGTTCCTGCGCTCAGCCGCGCGGCGCAAGTGATTGTGGTGGGTGATGAGATGCAGCTGCCGCCGACAAGTTTCTTCAGTTCGGCCCCGGCGGACGGCGATGTTCTTCTCGAATCTGAAGATGAAGACGGCGATCCGGTGGCGATCCTGCTCGACGCCGATAGCCTGCTCAATCAAGCGGCGCGGACGTTGCCGGCCACAATGCTGGCTTGGCACTATCGCAGCCGTTCAGAAGCGCTGATCAATTTCTCCAACGCGGCCTTCTATGATGGCCGGCTTGTCACCGTGCCCGATCGCGCTTTGCCGCAGAAGGCCGAGGCGCCGGCGGGGCTGCGTTCAAATGATGGCGATGCGCCGAAGGCGGCCGTTGATCATCTGCTTGCCCGTGCGATCAGCTTCCACGCCGTAAGCGATGGCGTGTATGAGAGCCGCGCCAATGCGGCCGAGGCAAAGCTGATCGCGCGCATGGTGCGGGAGATATTCCAGCGCGGCACGCGCCTCAGCATCGGCATTGTCGCCTTCTCGGAAGCGCAGCAAACAGAGATCGAGCGCGCGCTTGATGCGCTGGCTGAAGAAGATACGGCGTTCGGCGTGCGCCTCGAAGAGGAATACGCCCGCGAGGATGAGGGGCAAGTCAACGAATTGTTCGTCAAGAACCTCGAGAATGTGCAAGGCGATGAGCGCGATATCATACTGATGAGCGTGTGTTATGCGCCGGATAAATCCGGGCGCATGGCGATGAATTTCGGCCCGATCAATCAGCGCGGCGGCGAAAAGCGGCTCAACGTCATTTTCAGCCGCGCCCGTCATCATATGGCGGTTGTGTCGACCATTCGCGCATCAGCGATCACCAACACCCACAATGACGGCGCGCGCGCCCTCAGCGCGTTCCTGGCGTTCGCCGAGGCGCAAGCGCGTGGCGATGTCTCCGCCGGCCAGGCTGTGCTGGCGACGCTCAACCCTGACGCGCGCCGGGTGTTTGCATCAGCGCCGCCGAGGGATGCGCTGCGTGATGCGATCGCCGAGGCGCTGCGTGAGCGCGGGCATGACGTGCGTGAATATGTTGGCAGCTCATCCTTCCGCGCCGATTTGACGGTCGCGCACGCCGATCGCGCCCAGCATGGCCTGGCCATCTTGATTGATGGCGCCGCAACGACGGGCGTTTATGACCGGTATGTGTTCCAGCCAAAGATTATGCGCACCTTCGGTTGGCGCGTGATCGACGTGCCCGCACATGCCTGGCTGCGTGATCCGTCGGGCGTGCTGGATGAGATTGAGCAAGCGCTTTTCGCTGGCGATGGCCCCGTCGATGATGATCCCTTTGATCAGATCGTCGCAGAGCCGCGGCGGCGCGCCCGCAAGCAGGCGGAGGAAGCGAAAGCCCCGCCGCCAAGTGAGCCGCAGCAATTTATAGAGCTACGCTTTGAAGAAGGGGCGTCAAAGAAATTTTGGAAAGCCGCTGTCTCAGGCGTGGAGCTTACGATCATCTATGGCCGCATCGGCGCCAAGGGCGCCACGCTGGTGAAGAGCTTCCCGACCGCGGAACGCGCGCAGCGCGAAGCGGAGAAGCTGATCGCGGAAAAGCTGGCCAAAGGCTATCAGCGGCTTTAGCGGCGCGGGCGTGGACAAAGGCTGGCTTTGACATCACCATGAGCGCGATGGATGCAAAGCCGATCCCCGAATGGCGCGATGTCACGCGCGCGCGCTTCCTGGAAGAGATCGCCCCGCGCAATGCGCCGGCTGTGCTGCGCGGACTGGTGCGCGATTGGCCTGCGGTGCAGGCGGGCAGGGTCTCGGCGGAAGCGGCGTGCGCCTATGTGAAGCGGTTCGATATTGGCCGGCCGCAGGAAATCCTCGTCGGCCCGCCCGAGATTGGCGGGCGGTTTTTCTATCGCGACGATATGAGCGGCTTTAATTTTGAGCGGCAGCGCACAACCTTGCCTGACGCGCTAGACCGCATCCTCGCCAGTGCGCGCGATCCGCGCCCGGCCGCGCTTTATGTTGAATCCACGCCCGTAGCGGAGCGGATACCTGAATTTTCCCGCGAGAATACGCTCGATCTCGTTCCGCCATCGGCGGGCCCGCGTATCTGGATTGGCAACGCCACCATCGTGCAGACGCACTTTGATCTGAACGACAATATCGCCTGCGTGATTGCGGGGCGGCGGCGCTTTACGCTGTTTCCGCCCGATCAGATCGGCAATCTTTATGTTGGCCCGCTTGATTTCACGCTGTCGGGCCCGCCTGTGTCGATGGTTGATCTCAATGCGCCTGATTTGGCCCGCTTTCCGCGATTTTCGCAGGCGCAGGCTGTGGCGCAGGCCGCCGAGCTTGAGCCGGGCGATGCGATTTATATTCCGTACGGCTGGTGGCATCAGGTGGAGGCGCTGGCGCCATTCAACATGCTGCTCAATTATTGGTGGAATGAGTATCGGCCCGCAAATGGGGCGCCGTTTGATGCGATGCTGCACGCAGTGATGGTGCTGCGCGAGCTGCCGGAGCCGCAGCGCGCGGTGTGGCGATCGCTGTTTGATCATTATGCGTTCAAGCGCGATGGCGAGCCTGTCGGCCATTTGCCGCCCGAACAGCGCGGCATGATGGGCGCGATGAACCCTGAGCGCGTGCGCCAGATTAAAGCGATCCTGCTGCGCGCGATTGGCCGCTAATCGGCGCTTATTGGCTCAGCAAGAAACGCCGCGATCCAAAAGAACGGCGCGTTCCAATTGATCGCCACCTCGTTCAGCGAATAAGCCTCGATATCATCAGCGTAGCAGGTCTGCGCATGGCATTGCGGGTAGATCCGCTCAGCCACGGAATCGGCGGGGCGATTGAAATTCGAGCCGCCGGCCAAAACGCCTGGCGGCGGGGGCGGCAGCGCCGGATCGCGCGACGGCGCCCAGAAGCGGTGGTGCGGGTTCGTCATCGGCCGCGCGCCGTAGCCGGAAACGTAGGATTGATCGAGCGGATTGCGCCCGAGCATATAATCCACCGCGTTGATCACCTCTTCGCGGTAGCGCGCCTCGCCTGAAAAATCATAAGCCAGCGCCAAAAGCAGCGCGCGATTGGCGAGATCGGCGTTCGAGCCCCACACGTAATTGCGGTTAAATGGGATGCGATAGCCTTGGCCTGCGCTCTCAGCCGCCAGCGCACCGGCGCGCGCCGTCAGCGCCGCGCGTGCGCGTGCTTGATCTTCGCCATTGCCGGCGATCGCCAGCGAAATCGTGCCGAGCGTATCCACGCGCGGCCAGGAAAAATCGCCGGCCGAGAGCCAGTGCGGCGAGCGGCGCATGGCCTCGCCATAGCGCGCCTCGCCGGTGGTGAGATAAAGCTCGGTTGCGGCCCAATAGAATTCATCGCTCAGCGCAAGATCGCCGTAGCCGCCGCTGCCGGGGGAGAGGTTGTAGGCGAACGCATCGGGCACGCGCAGCGCCGCGTCATAGGCGCGGCGCGCCGCGCTCAAGCAGCGCGCGGCGAACGCCGCATCAATCTCCGCCCAGATGCGCGCGCATTGCGCGGCATTGGCGGCGAGATTGAGCGTGGCGGCGGTGCTGGGATAACTCAGCACGCGCGTCTCCGGATCAAGATGCGGCGGGGTGGGCACGGCTGTCCAGGTTTCGTCGTGCATCTTGTGATGCGCCATGCCGGAGGCGTCCACATTGGTGAAGCGCAACCCATTCAGCGTCGCTGTTTGATCGCCCAGCGGCAGATCGAGCCGCACCCCGTCTGGCGCTTGCATCGCCAGCATGAAATCCATCTGCCAGCGCACTTCGTCGAGCAGATCGTTCACGCCGTTGCTGTTCTCCGGCATCGCCAGCGCGCCATCGGCAAACACTGGCGCGCCGCGCGCGCGCGTGCGTTCATAAAAATTCAGCAGCGTCCAAACCGTGATGCCGCCATTGACGACGTATTTGCCGTGATCGCCCGCATCGTACCAGCCGCGCGAGAGATCGAGCGTGTAGGGGCAGCCGCTCCAGCGATTGCCGAGCGTGTCTTGCGCCACGCACGCGGCCGTATCTGGCGCATGCGCGATCGGCCGCGCCCAGCGTTCGCCCACATAGCGCGCCTCGATCGCGATGCTGGCGCGCTGATGGTAGAAAAACGCAAATGCATCACGGGCGAGCTGATCATAGAGGCTGGGTTTAATCGCAAATGGGTGGCTGGCCGCGCCGCCCACATGAAGCGTGAGCCCCGCGCCTTGCGCGGTGACGTGAGAGAAATCGACGCCGTGCACGCGCTGGCCAGAGCCCGCATTGAGGCCAAACGGGGTAGTTTGCCCCTCCGCCAGCGTGCGGCCATCCCGATCTTGCAGGCGCCAGCTCAGCGCGGCGGGCGCATCGCTCACCACCACCGCGTACTTGCCGCCATCCGGCAAGAAGCCATGCTGGTTGAGATGCACGCTTGGTGTTGCGGAGGGCGCGGTTGCGCAGGCGGCGAGCGTGAGGGCCAAAGCGCCGACGCAAACCCAAGATTCAAGCCGCATTGTTTCCCCCTTATATTTATCCAGAAGCGCGTAGGCTGATGGTTTCGCCGGTGCGCGCCGACTGAGCGGCGGCTTCTAAAATGTGCAGCGCAGCGATGGCTTCGGCCGCCGCCACTGGCGCGGCCGCGCCCGTTTGGATGGCGCGCGCGAGCGCTGTGTAAAGTGCGGGATAATCGCCGCGCGCGGATGCAATGATGCGGCGCGTTTCGCCTTGGTGTAGCGCGCCGAATTGCGCCTCAGGCTCTGCGCCCCAATCGGCGCCGCCCGGAACAGCGCCAGCGCGCAAGGCTTCTTCCTGCGGATCAAGCCCGTATTTCACGAACGCGGCCTCCGCGCCGAGCACGCGAAAGCGCGGGCCGGGCGCGGCGCAAAGCAGGCTCATCGAAAGATGCGATTGCACGCCGTTCTCATGCGTGAGCGCGATGAAGCACTCATCATCCACCTGCGCGCCCGGCCGCAGCACGCGGCGCTCGGCATAGACGCCGCTGGCCGGGCCAAACAACACCAGCGCCTGATCCACCAAATGCGCGCCAAGATCATACATCACCCCGCCGACATCGCGCGGATCGGCGC
>DAORMO010000186.1:391-758 GCA_035440585.1 Terricaulis sp. | reverse complement strand
GCCTTTGAGCTCTGGCCGCCAGCGCTCAAACCGGCTCTCGAACCGATGCACGGCGCCAAGCGCGTTTTCCGCCAGGAGGCGGCGCAGGGTCAGAAAATCGCTATCCCAGCGGCGATTTTGATAAACGCTCAGCACCAGCCCGCGCGCGCTGGCCGCGCGGTCGAGCGCGCGCGCCTCATCGGCTGTCGCGGCCAGCGGCTTATCGACCAGCGCATGCAGGCCCGCCTCAAGCGCGGCGTGCGCCAACGGCACATGCGCGCGGTTCGCAGCGGCGATGACGACAAGATCATACGCGCGCGGCGAAGCGAACACGGCCTCGACGCTTTCTAAGATGGCCGCATGCGGATAGCGCGCGCGCGCCAATGCT
>DAORMO010000186.1:0-337 GCA_035440585.1 Terricaulis sp. | reverse complement strand
GCGATCAGCGGCGCGTGAAAGGCTTGGCCCGCGAGGCCATAGCCGATCAGAGCGGTGCGCACCGGCGCGGCGGTTCTCATAAAATCGCCTCGTCAAAGCCAATTCAGATGCGTAGGGTAGCGCTAACAAACAGGGGATGAAAGCCCCGATGGGAGGTTTGCGTGGCGACCAAGCGCATAAGCTGCATCCTGGCGGCGTTTTTCATTGTGTTCGCGGCGCCTGCGCACGCTGACGAGGATCGCCTGCTTGCGCCGATCTTCACCGATCATGCTGTGCTGCAGCGCGATGCGCCAGTGCGCGTCTGGGGCGAGGCGCGCCCGAATGAGCGGGTCATTGT
>DAORMO010000185.1:356-6256 GCA_035440585.1 Terricaulis sp. | reverse complement strand
CGTCGGCTGGGTGGAAACCGCCGCCCTCTGGGGGGCGGACGCCTGCGCCCCCGCGCTGATCGCCGCGCGCTAACGCTCACAAACGGTATCGGAAGCCGGCAGCGCTTGCCCCGGCCCCGCCTCGCCTGTAAGCGGGGCGGATCAAATTCCCTTAACGATGAGCAGATTTATGGCCAGCGAGCGGCCCTCGAGCCTTTCCTACGAAGACCTGATCGCCTCTGGCGAAGGCGCGATGTTCGGCGAAGGCAATGCGCAATTGCCCTTGCCGCCGATGCTGATGTTCGATCGCATCCCCGCGATCTCGAAAGATGGCGGCAGCCATGGCAAAGGCCATGTGCTGGCCGAATACGACATCAATCCAGAGCGCTGGTTTTTCGAGTGCCACTTCCGCGGCGATCCGGTCATGCCCGGCTGCCTTGGGCTCGATGCGATGTGGCAGCTGGTGGGATTCTTCATGGCCTGGGCCGGCTCGCCTGGGCGCGGGCGCGCGCTTGGCGTCGGCGAAGTGCAATTCCGCGGGCAGATCACGCCAAAGACCAAATTGGTGACCTACGAAATCGATATGAAGCGCGTGATCCAGCGCTCGCTGCACATGGGCATCGGCGACGGCGTGGTGAAAGCCGATGGCGTGCCTATCTATACAGCCAAGGATCTCAAGGTCGGCCTGTTCAACGCCGAGCAACTTGAAGCGCAAATGAAATAAGGGAGCGAGCCGATGCGCCGCGTCGTCGTCACCGGGATGGGGATCGTTTCCTCGATCGGCAACAATTCCGAACAAGTGCTCGCCAGCCTGCGCGAAGGCAAAAGCGGCATCGTGGCAGCGCCCGAATACGCCGAGAAAGGCATGCGCTGCCAAGTGCATGGCGCGCCGCAATTGAAGCCCGAAGAGGTCGTCGATAAGCGCAACATGCGCTTCATGGGCGAAGGCTCGGGCTGGAATTTCGTGGCGATGGAGCAGGCCATCGCCGATAGCGGCCTCTCCAAAGACGACATCTCAAACCCGCGCACCGGCATCATCATGGGATCGGGCGGCCCCTCCGCACGCGCGATCGTGGCCGCCGCCGATACGGCGCGCGAAAAAGGCGCCAAGCGCGTTGGGCCGTTCGCCGTGCCCAAAGCCATGAGCTCCACCGCGAGCGCGACGCTGGCCACCCCGTTCGAGATCAAGGGCGTCAATTATTCCATCAGCTCCGCCTGCGCCACGAGCGCGCACTGCATCGGCGATAGCTTCGAGCACATCGCCTCGGGCAAGCAGGACGTGATGTTCGCCGGCGGCAGCGAAGAGCTGGATTGGACGCTCTCTGTGCTGTTTGACGCCATGGGCGCGATGAGCAGCAAATATAACGAAACCCCGGCCCGCGCCTCGCGCGCGTTCGATAAAAACCGCGACGGCTTCGTCATCGCCGGCGGCGCTGGCGTGCTGGTGCTCGAAGAATATCAGCGCGCGAAAAAGCGCGGCGCGAAGATCTACGCGGAAGTCGCCGGCTACGGCGCCACAAGCGACGGGCACGACATGGTGGCCCCCTCCGGCGAAGGCGCCGCGCGCTGCATGAAGCAGGCGATGCGCTATCTCGATCGCCCGGTCGATTATATCAACCCGCACGCCACCTCCACGCCCGTGGGCGATCTCAAAGAGATGGAAGCAGTGCGCGCGGTGTTCGGCGATAAGATCCCGCTGATCTCGGGCACCAAATCGCTCTCGGGCCATTCGCTCGGCGCGGCCGGCGTGCAGGAAGCGATCTATTCGCTCTTGATGCTGAACCACAATTTCGTCTGCGAAAGCGCACATATCGAAGAGCTCGACCCGGTGTTCGAGGGCCTGCCAATCGTGCGCAAGATGCAAGAGCGCACGCTCAATTGCGTGCTCTCCAATTCGTTCGGCTTCGGCGGCACCAACGCCACGCTCGCCTTCACGCGCCTCGCCGCTTAAGGCCCAGCCCATCCCTCCCCGCGAGGGGAGGGAAAGAGCGGCGATGTTTAGCGCCCCGGCGCGGCCTGCGCCTGCTCCACGCGCTTCAGCTCGGCCAGCAGCGCCGCTTCGTTGGCGGTTTGCTTGCCGTCTTCGCGCGTCATGCCCAGCGCCCAGGCGCTTTCCTCAAGCGTGAGGCGCGCGGCGACGTCGGCGTGCACGTTTTCATTTTTATAATATTCAACGATGCGCTCAGCCGCGCCCGGCTCGCCGCGCTTCAGCGCATCAACGCCATCCATCACATTGCTAAAGCCGCGCGTAAGAAACGCGAGCGGCGAAACCTTAGTGGCGGCATTGAGCCAGGCTTGGCGCGCCATCATGCCCTTGGCGTCGAGCAGCGCGGGCGCGCGCTTGCCCATCAAATGATTGAGCACGGCTTTGACGAAGAGATCGCCCCAGGCCGGATCATTGGCGCGGCCATCGGTTTGCGCATCCAGCGCAAACAGCCAGCGCGCTTCCGCTTCCGTCACAGCGGTCGCGCCGGAGCCGGCGACAGCATAAAGGCAGCGGCGCACGAGGGCCGTTTCCGCAGCGCCCATCGCCCGATCCGTCATCAGCGCAACCAGCCGCGCACGCGCAAACGCGCAGAGCGTTTCGGGCGCGCTTTCGGCGCGCTCAAGCACTTTGAGCACAGCCTCAAGCTCACTCTCGCGCGCGCCTTCGGGGCCGAACGCGGCGATCAGCCAATCGGCGGTTTCCGCATCCACATGCCCGCCCGCGCGCATGGCGTAATCGGCGACGCCTTCCACGAACGCCGCAGCCCATGCCGCATCATGGCTCGCCACGCGCGCATCAAGCGCGATCAGCGCCTCGGCCTCATCGCGCGAGACAACGCCATCGGGAAACACCGCGCGGCGCAATTCGAGCGCTTCATCCGCAGTGACGCGGCCATCCGCGGCCAGGCGATCGACCAGATTTTGCACGGGCGCACCTCTCCTATTCGAGGGGAGCCTAGCAAAAGCGATTTAAGTTACCGCAAAGGGATGCGCTTAACGCGCGTTTACGCAACTAGGCCGCGCGCCAAACCGGCTCTGGCAGCGGATCGCGGAACGAGAAGCGCGCAAGGTGCCGGTAGACGACATCGCCCATGCGCGCCGCCTCCGCATCGTCAGCCGCCTCCACGCGCACATGCAGCGCATCGGCGTCAGCCTTCAGCACGCAAACGCTGGTGTCGTTGAACGGCACGCGGCCTTGCTCCGGGGTGAACGTCACCTCGAATTTGTGCGCCCAATGCTTGCACAGCTGCTGCAGGTAGCGGCTTGCATCTTGCGTGGAAAAATCCGCTTCAACCGCCGCCATGATCAGCTCCGTTCAATCGCTGTGGCCGCGCCGTCGAGCGCTGCGGCGACAGCTTCAATCTCAGCTTCACTTAGGGGGCCGCGCTCCATGCGCAAGCGCAGCGCCAGCTTGAGATTCTCCATCGCGCGCACGATTTGCGGGCTCTTGCCGCTGGAAAAGCTCTCGCGCGCGGCGGCGATGCGCGCGAACAGCGCATCGACATCATCCTTATTGGCGGCAAGCTCGGCTTTACCGGCCTCCGTGGCGGCGTAGAGCTTTTTGCCCTCCGCTTCGCTGAGCGCGGCCAGGCCCATTTCTTCGAGCATGGTGAGCAGCGGATAGATGACGCCGGGGCTGGGCGCATAGGCGCCGGCAAGTCGCGCTTCGATCTCCTTGATGATCTCATAGCCGTGGCGCGGCTGCTCAGCGATCAGCGCCAGCACGACATATTTGAGATCGCCCTGCCCGAACATGCGCCGGCCGCCGCCGTGGCGGCCCCGCATGCCGCGCCGGTGCAGGCCGTGGCCAAAATGGCCGGCAAAGTGATGCTCCTCACCCGGGCGGCGGGCCCAGCGGCGGCGGTGTTTGTGATGAAACATGCATTCTCCGTGTCAGTTTCGATATATCTGATGGAAGGATATATCTAACCTGTATCTTGTCAAGACCCATCGCTGCCGCCTTGACCATACGGCCCCGGCGCCGGCAGGTGCGCCCCAGCAAATCACGGAGTGAAAGCCGATGGCCGACGATTGGGTGTTTCCGAAGGGCGAGTTGATGAAGGGCAAGCGGGGCCTGGTCATGGGCGTCGCCAACGGCAATTCGATCGCCTGGGGCATCGCCCAGCAGCTCGCCGCGCAAGGCGCGGAGCTGGCCTTCACCTATCAGGGCGAGGCGCTGGAAAAGCGCGTGCGCCCGCTGGTGGAAAGCATCGGCGCCAGCACCATGCTGGAATGCGACGCCACCAATGACGAGCAGCTCGATGCAGTGTTCGCCCAGCTTGAAAAGCAATGGGGCGGCCTGGATTTCCTGATCCACTCCATCGCCTTCTCCGATAAGAGCGAGCTCAAAGGCTCCTTCACCGAAAACACCACGCGCGAAAATTTCCTGCGCACCATGGATATTTCGGCGTTCTCGTTCGTGGCCGCCGGCAAGCGCGCCTCCAAGCTGATGAAGAATGGCGGCGCGATGGTGACGCTGACCTATCTCGGGGCCGAGCGCGTGCTGCCCTCATACAATGTGATGGGCGTGGCCAAAGCCGCGTTGGAAGCGTCAACCCGCTACATGGCGCGCGACCTTGGCCCCTCCGGCATTCGCGTGAACGCGATCAGCGCCGGCGCCATGCGTACGCTCGCCATCGCCGGCATCACCGGCGGGCGCGGCCTGATTCAGACCGGCCGCGAATGGTCGCTGATGAAAGAAGACACCTCGATGGAAGGCATCGCCGGCGCCGCGCTCTGGCTGGTGAGCGATCTTGGGCGTTCAACCACGGGCGAGACCGTGCATGTGGACGCCGGCTTCCACGCCGTGGCTGTGCCGGATTTGGGCGGCGAGGGCTAAGCCTCGTCGCCAGCTTCGGCTTGCGCCTCGCGCAAAATCGCCAGCGCGCGTTCGACTGCAGCTTCATCCACCAGCAGGCGCCAGCCGCTCATCCAGGTGGGATCAATCTCGGCCATGGTGATGTGCGCATCAGGCGAATAGGCCTCGATGCCGTGCGCGCGCAGCAAGCCCTGCGCGATCAGCGCTTCGGGGCGGGAGGAAAAGCTGGCGAGGAGGACGAGATCGGCCATCCGCGCAGCTTAGCATCCTTTCGGCAACGCTCTCTCGTCATTCCGGGGCAATGCGCAGCATTGAGCCCGGAATGACGAAGGAAACAAAAAGCCCGCCTCTTTCGAGGCGGGCTTTCCGTTTCGTCTAAAGCTGGCGCTTAGTCGTCGCGACGGGGGCGTCGGTCACGGTCGCCGCCGCGGCGGGGGCCGCGGTCGCTGCGTTCGCGGCGCGGGCCTTCGTCCACGGCTTCATCGCCAAGCTCGGCGGTGAGATCGGCGCCCGTGGCTTGATCCACCACCTTCATCGAGAGGCGCACTTTGCCGCGATCGTCAAAGCCAAGCAGCTTCACCTTCACGGTGTCGCCTTCCTTGACCACATCGCCCGGCTTTTCCACGCGCTCGCGCGCGAGTTGGGACACGTGGACGAGGCCGTCCTTGGCGCCGAAGAAGTTCACGAAGGCGCCGAATTCCATCACCTTCACGACCTTGCCTTCATAGATCTGGCCGACCTCAGGCTCGCTCGTCAGCGACTTGATCCACTTGATCGCGGCTTCGATGGAATCGGAATTGGCGGAAGCCACCTTCACCGTGCCGTCGTCTTCGACGTTCACTTTCGCGCCCGTCTTTTCCACGATCTCGCGGATCACTTTGCCGCCGGTGCCGATCACGTCGCGGATCTTATCGACCGGGATCTTGATCTGCTCGATGCGGGGCGCGTTCTTGCCGACTTCGCCACGCGGCGCGTCCATGGCTTTGGCCATTTCGCCGAGGATGTGCAGGCGCGCGCCATGCGCACGATCAAGCGCCACTTGCATGATCTCTTGGGTGATGCCCGCGACCTTGATGTCCATCTGCAGCGAGGTGATGCCCTTTTCGGTGCCCGCCAC
>DAORMO010000185.1:0-222 GCA_035440585.1 Terricaulis sp. | reverse complement strand
ATCCATCAGCGCCAGCGAAGATCCGCACACCGTGGCCATCGAGGACGAGCCGTTCGACTCGGTGATCTCGGAAACGAGGCGCACCGTGTAGGGAAATTGCTCTTGGCTCGGCAGCACCGCTTTCATCGCGCGCCACGCCAGCTTGCCGTGGCCGATTTCGCGGCGGCCGGCGCCGCCCATGCGGCCGGTTTCACCGACGCTGTAGGGCGGGAAGTTGTAGTG
>DAORMO010000184.1:6107-6320 GCA_035440585.1 Terricaulis sp. | reverse complement strand
CCCAACCCGCGCCCGCTTGGCGCGGCGTGCGCGATGCGCTGGCGTTTGGCCCCGCCAGCCCACAGCGCGCGCACACCACCGAGCCGCAGAGCGAAGATTGCCTCTTCCTCAACATCTGGACGCCGAGCCTTAGCGGGCGGCGGCCGGTTCTGGTCTACATCCATGGCGGCGCCTACGCGAACGGCTCAGGCGCCGCGCCCGAAACCAATGGCG
>DAORMO010000184.1:5103-5994 GCA_035440585.1 Terricaulis sp. | reverse complement strand
GCAATGCCGGCCAGCTTGATCTCATCCTCGCGCTTGAATGGGTGCGCGATCACATTGCGGCGTTTGGCGGCGATCCGGATTGCGTGACGGTGTTTGGCCAATCCGGCGGCGGCGCGAAGATCGCCACGCTGATGGCCATGCCCGCGGCCCACGGGCTGTTCCACCGCGCCTTCACCATGAGCGGCCAGCAAGTGACGGCCTCCGGCCCGCTGAACGCCGCGCGCCGCGCCGAAAGCTTCATCGAAGCCCTGGGCGGCGCCAATCGGCTTGGGCGGGCGCCCGTTTCGGACTTGATCGACGCGATGGCGCCCACCGATCCGGTGCTTGGCTATGGCGCGCTCTATTTCGGCCCGGTGCTGGATCAGCACCATCTCTTGCGGCATCCGTTCTATCCCGACGCCGCGCCGCAATCGCTTTCCATTCCCATGATGATCGGCAACACGCGCGATGAAACACGCGGCTTTGTAGGCTCTGATCGCGGGCTGTTCTCGATGAGCTGGGACGAGCTACCAGCGCGCCTCGCTAGCGGCATGCGCGTGGATATTCTGCCGAGCCATGTGATCGAGACCTACCAGCGGCTCTATCCCGGCATCAGCGCCAGCGATCTCTACTTTGCCGCCACCACCGCCAGCCGCTCCTGGCGCGGGGCGGTGATTGAGCTGGAAGAACGTGCGAAAGCGGGCGCGCCGGCCTTCGCCTATCAGCTCGATTGGCGCTGCCCACGCGAGGGCGGCATCTTCGGCGCGCCGCATACGCTGGATATTCCACTCGTGTTTGGCAACCTCGCGGAGAGCGAATGGATCGGCGTGCGCACGCCGGAGGCGGAGGCTGTGTCGCGCACGATGATGGAGGCGCTGCTGGCCTTTGCCCGCAGCGGCAATCCCGGCTGGG
>DAORMO010000184.1:4710-5093 GCA_035440585.1 Terricaulis sp. | reverse complement strand
ACACGCTCGACACCCGCGCGACGATGCTGTTCGACACGCAAAGCCAACTCGCGCACGATCCGCGCAAGGCGGAGCGCGAGCTCTTCAACGCCGTGCCTTACGTGCAGCCGGGAACCTAAGCTGAAATCTGCGCCCGCGCCTGCTTGAGCTTGGCGATGGAGGCGCTTGCATCCGCCGCCCGCTCACGCAGTTCATCGACCACCTCGTCCGGCGCTTTCTCAAGGAACTGCGCGTTGCCGAGCTTGGCTTCCATCTTGGAGAGTTCGCTTTCGAGCTTGCCGATTTCCTTGGCGAGCCTTGCGGCTTCCGCCGGCAGATCGACCACGCCATCAAGCGGCAGCGCCACGGTGGCGCCATCGAGCACGAACGTGACTGACCCCTTC
>DAORMO010000184.1:1788-4700 GCA_035440585.1 Terricaulis sp. | reverse complement strand
GCGGCGCTGGTGGAATATTCGAGCCGCCCCATGCGATCGATCAGATCCTGATAGCGCTCAAGACGCGCTTCGCTGGCGGCGTCAGCGCCAATGAGCAGCAGCGGGATTTTCGCCGCGGGCGGCACGTTGAGCTCCGAGCGGGTCGAGCGCGTGCCGGCGATGAGATCCACCATCCATTCGATCTCGCCCTCGGCCGCTTCGTCCACCAGATCGAGCGACAGTTTGGGCCAGCTTTCTGAGATCAGCATGCCGGTGCGCTTTTGCCCGTACTCGCCGGTGCGCGCCCAGATTTCCTCGGTGATGAACGGCATGAACGGGTGCAGCATGATCAGGATTTGATCGAGCGCCCACGCCGCCGTGCGCCGTGTTTCAAGCTTGGCCGCTTCATCTTCGCCGTTGAGCAACGGCTTGATGAATTCAAGGTACCAGTCGCAATAGACGTTCCACACGAATTTGTAGAGCGCGCCCGCCGCTTCGTTGAAGCGACGATCCTCCAATTCGCGCGTCACCGCCGCCAGCGTCTTTGCGGTTTCGCCCACGATCCAGCGGTTCACCGTTTCTTTCGGCGAGCGCGGATCATATTCATCCCACACCGCACA
The DNA here is from genome assembly GCA_035440585.1 of Terricaulis sp. Classification (GTDB taxonomy): domain Bacteria; phylum Pseudomonadota; class Alphaproteobacteria; order Caulobacterales; family Aquidulcibacteraceae; genus Vitreimonas. The sequence continues at coordinate 4,101 of DAORMO010000184.1, read as the reverse complement.
TTCATTCATCTGCGCAAAGCGGGCGGCGTTCCAAAGCTTGGTGCCGAAATTGCGATAGCCCTCGATGCGCTGCTCGCTGAGCTTGATGTCGCGCCCTTGGGCCGCCATCGCCGCCAGCGTGAAGCGCAGCGCATCGGCGCCGTATTTATCGACGAGGTCCAGCGGGTCCATGGTGTTGCCCTTGGACTTGGACATCTTCTGGCCCTTGGCGTCGCGCACCAGGGCATGAATGTAGACCTCGTGGAACGGCTCTTCTTTCATGAAGTGCAGCCCCAGCATCATCATCCGCGCCACCCAGAAGAAGATGATGTCATGCGCGGTGACGAGCGTTGAGGTCGGGTAAAAGCGCTTCAGCTCCGTGGTTTGATCCGGCCAGCCAAGTGTCGAGAACGGCCAGAGGCCTGAGGAGAACCAAGTATCGAGGACGTCCTCGTCCTGCTTGAGTGCAACCTCTTTGCCATAATGCCTCTTGGCCGCGCTTTTGGCCGCGCTTTCGCTCTCCTCGACGAATACCTGCCCGTCAGGCCCATACCAAGCCGGAATGCGATGGCCCCACCAGAGTTGGCGCGAGACGCACCAGGGCTCGATATTGCGCATCCAATTGTAATAGGTCTTCGTCCAGCTCTCGGGCACGAATTTGGTCTTGCCGCTTTCGACCGCAGCGATCGCCGGCTTCGCCAATTCGCCCGCATTGACGTACCATTGGTCCGTCAGCATCGGCTCGATCACAACGCCGGAGCGATCGCCGAAGGGCTGCTGGATTTTCTTGTCTTCCACGCGCTCAAGCAGGCCGAGCGCATCAATATCGGCCACGATCAACTTGCGCGCCTCGAAGCGATCGAGCCCGCGATATTTCGCCGGCACATAGGGCGCATCGGCCATGCGGCCCTTCGTGTCCATCAACACGTACATTTCAAGATCGTGCGCGCGCGCGACCTTGTAATCGTTGAAATCGTGCGCACCGGTGATCTTCACCGCGCCCGAGCCGAAATCGGGATCCGGATATTCATCGGCGATGATCGGGATGTAGCGATCGGCCAGCGGCAGCAGCACGCGCTTGCCGACGATGGGCGCATAGCGCGCATCCGACGGATGCACGGCCACCGCGCCATCGCCCAGCATGGTTTCAGGGCGGGTGGTGGCGATGGCGATGTAATCGCGGGTTTCCCATTCGCTGGGCTTGCCCTCTTCATCGAAGGCGATCGGGAATTGGTAGGTCTCGCCGTTTTCGAGCGGATATTTGAAGTGCCAGAAATGGCCGGCGACCTCCTTGTTCTCGACCTCAAGGTCAGAGATCGCCGTCTCGAAATGCGGGTCCCAATTGACGAGGCGCTTATCCTTATAAAGCAGCCCTTCCTTGTAGAGCTGCACGAACACTTTGAGCACAGCCTCGGAGAGGCCCTCATCCATGGTGAAGCGTTCGCGGCTCCAATCGCAGCTCGCGCCAAGCCGGCGCAGCTGCTTGAAGATCATGCCGCCGCTTTCTTCCTTCCAGGCCCAGACGCGCTTGAGAAATTCATCACGCCCCAGCGTGCGGCGATCTTCGTTGCCGTCTTGCGCGAGCTTGCGCTCAACCACCATCTGCGTGGCGATGCCGGCGTGATCCATGCCCGGCTGCCACAAGACGCTCTTGCCGCGCAGCCGCTCAAACCGCACCAGCACGTCCTGCAGCGTGTTGTTGAGCGCGTGCCCGATATGAAGCGAGCCGGTGACGTTCGGCGGCGGGATGACGATGCAGAAGGGATCAGCCTTCGGATCGGTTTTGGGCTTATAGGCGCCAGATTGCTCCCAAGCCTCGCTCCAGCGCGGCTCGACGTCTTTGGGATTGAAGGTGGTTTCGATCATCTCTTTGGGAATTCAGCACCCCGCAGATGGCGAGGCCAAAGGGCTATAGCAACCCTCGCGGCCCGGCGCGAGGCGTACAAAACAACACCGCCCCGGCTGTGAACCGGGGCGGCGCCTTAGATTTCAGCGTTTGGATTAGCGCGCGAGACGCGAAATCCGCTCAAGCTCGGCTTCGACGCGCGCTTCGACGATGGCCGGCAGATTGCGGTCTAGCCATTCCTTCAGCATGGGCTTCAAAAGCTCGCGGACCACGCCTTCAATGGTTTGACCCGGCGCGTCGCTGATGCGCAGCGTCCCGGCCAACCGCGCCATCGAGCCGGCGGCGGCTGAGGCGGCGGGTGAGGAAATGATCGTTTCGGGCGTCACCGGCGTTGCAGCGGCGGGCTCCGCGTAAACCGGCGCAGGCTCTGGTTCGGCGATCGGCTCGATCGCTTCAAACACGATGTCGTCTTCGACCACCGGGGCTGG
>DAORMO010000184.1:0-1768 GCA_035440585.1 Terricaulis sp. | reverse complement strand
GCGCGGATTCGGTAAGATCCAGCACCGGCTCGGCGGGCGATTGCTCCTCCTCGGAGATGATGCGGCGGATCGACGCCAGAATCTCTTCCATGGAAGGTTCGGCTTGCGGATCTTGCAGCGCCATTTTCGAGCCTCGTGAATGCCAAGTTCGAGTCGTTCGACTCAAAGGTTATTGCGTGCAGCGATTCTCGTCCACGCACGCGCATGGAATCGCCTGTTGCTTCACAACAAATGCTGAGGCGTGAGCGAATAAGGGAACGTTAACGCGCCGACAGAGTAAGCGCTGCGTTTCAGAATGCGAAGGCCGGCGCTTTCGTGAGCCCCGGCGCAACCGGCGGCGCGGCGTCGAACGCCACGCGAAATGCGATGGTTTCGCCGGTTTTCGTGTAGATTCGCGCAGAGCCCGCTGGCCCCTGCCGCACGATCACGCCCAAGCGTCCGCCCGGCGCGAGCTGATCAAGCCACGCCTGCGGAACGATCTCAGCCGAGCCATTGAGCATGATGAGATCATAGGGCGCAGCATCGGCCCAGCCATCGACGGTGCTGGTGCAGACGGTTTGCACATTGGTGACGCCGCTGGCTTCCAGCGCCGCACGCGCGGCGAAGGAAAGCTCCGGATCAGGATCGTGCGCCACCACCTCTTTGCAGCACGCCGCCAGCACGGCCGCGCCATAGCCGGTGGCGCCGGCGATCTCGAGCCCGCGCTCATGGCTCTTGGCCCCCAGCGCATGGATCAGCTTGGCGAGATCGCGCGCGCGCATCAGCACCCGGCCGGGCGCCGCCTCAAGCTCCATATCGCCATAGGCGAGGCCCCGCTTGGCCGGCGGCGCAAAGCGCTCCCGCGGCAGCGTGCGCATCGCGCCGAGAATGCGCGGGTCCGTCACGTCATTGGTGCGGACTTGAGATTCGACCATTTGATCGCGGGCTTGCGCGAAATCCATGTGAGCACCCTCTTGCCCCCGCCTTAGAGCCGCCCGCCGCCCCCGGCAAGCGCCCGCTCGCCGCAGCCTTAGCGGCAGATCCGGTATGGCCCCATATCGAGGTGCAGATGGTCCCGATGGGCGGCGTTGTAGTCGGGGGAGAGCACGCCCTGGAACAGCCCGCAGCCGCCATCGCGCACCGCCTTGAGGAAGGCCGCATCCGCGCCCTCCGCCTCCCAGCCGCGCAACACGCTGACCACGCGCCCGTTCTCGAGGCGAAAGCCGGAGATATCCACAGCGTTGGCGGTGGCGTGCTCGCTGATACGCCCTTCGGCGCGGCCATAGATGTTCCGGCAGGCGTAAGCGCCAATCATCTCGATCCGCGCCACCGGGCTTTCCAAAACCTCGGCGGCCGGGGCGACCACCTCACGCTCCCAAATGTAAAGCGCCGCCGCCAAGGGGCAGCTCACCCGCATCGCCCCCGAATACGGGTAGGCGCTGCGCGTGATGGCCACAGCGTTGCGATAGCCGCATTGCTGCTGCGCGCCGGCGACGGTGTCTTCGATTACGGAAACTTCGATCTGGGAGGCCGCCAGCGTGGCCGCGCACAAGCCTGGATCGGCGCGCACGCGCGAAAGCTGCATGCCTGTCGCCCAGCCGATGGGGCGCTCCATATCCAGCTCCGCGAAGGGCGATTGCTCCGGCGGAAGCGCCTCTACCCAGCGCCAGCCCGCCCAGCCAAGCGCCGCCAGCGCCGCGATTACCAGAAGCGGCCGCAGCCGCTGAAGCCAAAACATCATAGGTGTTGATCTGGGGCGATGGGCCGGAATGTCCCGCCTACCGGCACA
>DAORMO010000183.1:3955-6334 GCA_035440585.1 Terricaulis sp. | reverse complement strand
TGGAGCAGCCCGGTAGCTCGTCAGGCTCATAACCTGAAGGTCGTAGGTTCAAATCCTACTCCCGCACCCAAAAATACACTCAAGATCAAAAAAGCCCCGCCAACTGGCGGGGCTTTTTCTTTGCTGATTCATGATCTTCCGCTGAGCGCGGTGGCTTTGCGCTGGTATTCGCGTGTGGAGATTTTACGCTTGCGGCGGGCGCCCGTTAGCGCTGCCGTCTTTGCTGGACACGCGGCTGGCGGAGCTGCGATTCGCTGCGACGAAACGATGAGATTGTACGACGAACGGAGCCGCAACTGCTGCTGGCGAAAGGCATTCTCTCTGCTCTTGGTTTAAGATGGCTGTGATGAGTGAGCCTGGGGATTCTGGCGTGAGGACACGCGGCGGCGCGCCGGCGCGCGCGTTTGATCACCCTGGCCTCACGCGTTGGGGCGCGCACATCGCGTTTTGGCTCATCTATTTCGCCACCCGCACCGCTGCCGCCACGGCCGACCCGCCGCCGGCGATGAGCGAGTTTCCATTTTTGGCCAATCGAATCGCTGTGGTGGCGAGCTATGCGGCGCTCACTGCGGTGCTGCTGGCGCTGGTGGCTGGGCTTGGCGCGGCGCGCTCGAGCTGGCCGCGCAATGTCGCGCTCGTCGCCGGGGCGATCGCGCTTGCGCCGCTCACACAATATTTAGAGCAATGGTGGCCATTCTGGCTCGATGGATTCGAGCAAGAGCGGGCGCCGTTTGTCTCTTATTTTTTCCAGTTCGGTTGGGCGCTGCCGTTATGGGGGCTGACGCAAGCTTTGCTCGGCTATCATTTTGAAACCATGGCTCAAGCGCGCGCTGTGAGCCGCGCACAGGCGCTGGCCTATGATGCGCAGCTCAAGATGCTGCACTATCAAATCAATCCGCATTTTCTGTTCAACACGCTCAACGCCATTTCCACGCTGGTGCTCGAACGCCGCAACGAGCAGGCGGAAAACATGCTGCTGCGGCTCGCCGGCTTTTTGCGTTATTCGCTCGATCGCCAGCCCACGGAACTTGCAGCGCTCTCGGCCGAGCTCGAAGCGCAGCGTAAGTATCTTGAAATTGAGCAGACCCGTTTTGACGACAAGCTTAAGGTTACGTTCGAGATCGAGCCGGGGCTCGAAAGCGCGCGGCTGCCGAGCCTGATCCTGCAGCCCATTCTGGAAAACGCGATCAAATACGCCATCACTCCGCGCGCCGAAGGCGGCGCCATTCTGGTGTCGGCGCGGCGCGATGGGGATGTGCTGCGCATCGCAGTGGAAGATGACGGCCCAGGGCTGAGCGCGGCTGAGCACCCGCGACGCCGTCGCGGCGTGGGCTTGCGAAATGCGCGCGAGCGCTTGGAATTGATTTACGGCGAACGCGCCGGCCTTGCGGCGAGCAATCGCGCGCCGAATGGCTGTCGCGTCGATATCTGGCTGCCCTTGGAGGAGCAAAGTGCCCGCAGAAACCCTGCGCCTGCTTTTGGCTGACGACGAGCCGCTCGCGTTGCGGCGGATGCGTTTGGCCTTGCAGGATATTCCTGATGTCGAGATCGTCGGCGCCGCGAGCGACGGCGCCCAGGCGATCTCGGCCATGAAAACGCTCAAGCCTGACGTCGTGCTGCTCGATATTAAGATGCCGCTCGCCGATGGCTTTGAGGTGGCGCATGCCGTGCAAGACGCCGGCGGGCCAGAGGTGATTTTCGTCTCGGCGTTTGACTCGTATGCGCTGCAGGCGTTTGAGACCTCAGCGGTCGATTACCTTCTAAAGCCGGTGGAGTTTGAGCGGCTCAATTCAGCGCTTTCGCGTGCGCGTGAGCGGCGCGCCGCCAAGGACGCGGGCCGCCGCGCCGAAGAGCTCGCCTCCGTGCTCGATGCGCTACGTAAGGAAGCTGAGGAGCGGGAAGGCCCGCGCTTTGAAAAGGAATTTTGGATCCGCGATCGCGGCCGTTTTCTGCGCGTGCCGGTGATCGAGGTTGAGCGTATCGAGGCCGAGCGGGATTATGTGCGCCTCTATTGGGACGGCCGCACGCTGCTGCACCGCGAAACCATGTCCAATCTGGAAGAAAAGCTCGATCCCAATCTGATGCTGCGCGTGCATCGCTCGGCGTTCGTCAATTGGAAGCGGCTCAAGGCCGTGCGCCGCGATCACAACGGTCGCTTGATGGCCGTGCTTGATGGCGGCGACGAGGTGCCGGTGAGCCGCGCCTACGCCCAGCGCGTGCTGGCGGAAATGAAAGCGCGCGGCTGACGCGCAGCGGGCATGGACAAGAACGCGCGGCTCAGGCTGAGTGTGCGCCATGCGTGATAAAGTCATCATCATTACTGGGGCAGCAGGCGCGCTCGGCGCGGCGGTTGCGGCGGAGGCGCGCGCGCAAGGGGCC
>DAORMO010000183.1:1064-3877 GCA_035440585.1 Terricaulis sp. | reverse complement strand
CCGGCGCTGCGCAGCGCGCGATCGAGGCGGCCGCCAGCGCTGCGGGCCGCATCGATGCGCTGCTGAACGTCGCCGGCGGCTTTAGCTGGGCGAAAACGGCGGACGCAGGCGCTGATCTTTATGCGCGCATGCAGGCGCGCAATCTCATCACCGCGCTCAACGCCTCGCGCGCGGCGCTGCCGCACCTGCTCGCCAGCAGCGGCGCGATCGTGAATGTGGGCGCCGCCGGCGCGCTCAAGGCCGGGGTGGGGATGGGCGCGTATGCGGCCTCCAAAGCGGGCGTGCATAAGCTCACCGAGGCGATGGCCGAAGAATATAAAGGCCAGGTGCGCGTCAACGCCGTGCTGCCCTCAATCATCGACACGCCGCAAAATCGCAAAGATATGCCCGACGCCGATCCCAGCCTCTGGGTGGCGCCGGCGGATCTTGCGCGCGTGATGCTGTTTCTCGCCAGTGACGCCGCGCCCGCTGTGACGGGCGCGCTCGTGCCCGTGACGGGCCGTGTTTAGCTTTGCGGGATCAGCGCGTTGTCGAGCTCATTGGCGCGGATCGCGGCCGGGCGCGCGGCAAGGCGCGCGGCGTAATCCACGAACACTGGGCGCTTTTCGAGCGAGCCAAATTGCAGCCCGAAGCTGATTTGCGCGCCGACATACACATCCGCCGCCGAAAAGCGTGAGCCCAGCAGATAATCTTTGCCCTTGAGTGCGTTCTCGATCACGTCCAGCACTTCCGCGCCGGTGCCGTAGCCGACAAAGCCGGCTTTCTCCGCCGGAATGGTCACGCCGAGCGATTTGTCTGTGATCATCGCTTCAAACGGCCCCGCCGTGAAAAACAGCCAGCGATAATACGGCCCGCGCGCCTTATCGCTCACAGCGGGCGCGAGATTGGCTTGCGGAAACGCATCGGCCAAATACGCGCACACCGCCGCGCACTCGGTGACGACGGTGTCGCCATGCTGAATCGCCGGCACTTTGCCCATCGGATTGATGGCGAGGTAGCTGGGATCTTTCATGCTCGTCCCATAGCCGAGCACCACTGTTTTATACGGCGCGCCGACCTCTTCGAGCATCCAGCGCGCGACGCGCCCGCGCGATTGGGGGTTGGTGTAGAGCGTCAGCGTATCGGCCATGAAATCCCTCCCTGGGCGGCGGAGAACAAAGAAAGAACATTTGCGTTATTGTCAAGCGCCGCGCGACCATTTACCCGGCCTGCATGGCAAAATCAGTGACGATCCACGGCATTAAAGCCTGTGACACAATGAAGAAGGCGCGCGCCTGGCTCGATGCGCAAGGCGTGGCCTACAGCTTCCACGATTACAAAGCCGAAGGTGTGGAGAAGGCGATGCTGGAGCGCTGGGCTCAGGCTGTCGGCTGGGAGGTTTTGCTCAATCGCGCTGGCACGACGTTTCGCGCGCTGCCGGAAGCGGAAAAGCAGGATATCAACGAGAAGAAAGCCATCGCGCTGATGCTCAAGCAGCCCTCGATGATCAAGCGGCCCGTGCTGGAGCAGGGCGCGAAGATCATCGTCGGCTTCAAGCCAGAGATTTACGCCGCCGCATTCAAGTAGGCGCGTAGCGCAGCAGCACCGCGCCCTTTTTGAGCGGCCGCGCCTCAAGCAGCTTAAGCCCGCTTGCGCCGTCAGCGCCTTTAAACAGCGGCGCGCCTGCGCCGAGCAGAATGGGCGCAAGCGCAATGCGCCATTCATCGATCAGTGAAGCAGCCCGCAGCGTCGCGCAAAGATCGGCGCTGCCGAAGACGTAGATATTCTTTGCGCTGTCGCGCTTGAGCGCTGCAACATCGGCGACAACGTCGCGCGTGACGCGGCTGTTGTTCCAATCGGCGCGCGCCAGCGTGCGCGAGGCGACGAGCTTTGGGATCGCATTCATAAAGTCTGCAACTGGGCCAGGCTCGGGGCCGTTGGCCCAATAGGCGGCCATGCCTTCATAGGTGATGCGGCCAAACACAAGCGCGGCCGCATCCGCGCCTTGCTCAAGGCTGATGCGCTCCAGATCCTCAGACCAGGCGCTTTCATGCCAGCTGAAATCGGCGGGATCGGCTTTGCGGAAATAGCCGTCGAGCGACATCAGATTCCAAACGATCAGCTTGCCCATCGGCCCGCGCTCCCTTTTAGGTTTCGACCTGTTTGGCGAGCTGGTCCAAAGCCGCCGTCCAGCCCTGATCATACCCATGCACCATGTCATCGCCGACGAAAGAGGCGATTTGCAGCGTCACCAGTTGGCGGGTGCCCGCGCCCGCCGCTTCAAACTCGACGCTGACGATCGCCGCGGAAAGCTGAAAGCCTTCCTGAAAAATCTGCTCTGTGAACACGATGCGCGTCTCGCGCTCGATGCTGAGATAGAAGTTGCGGGTGTCGAACGTCTTGCCGTCGGATTCAACGCATGCGGTCACATCAAGCCCGCCTTCGCGGAAATCGGCCTCTGTGTAGCGGACGCGCACGTTGTCATTCGGCGCGGCCCATTGCTCACGCGCCTCAACGCTTTCCCAGGCCGCAAACACGCGGGCGGGGGCGGCTTTGTAGGTGCGTTCAAGCACCATGGTGGCGTGGGTGATGGCGCTCATGGTTTATCCTCCGTTTCATCCAGAAATTGACCGAGCCGAGCGAGCTTGCGTTCCCATTGCGCGCGGCGCTCGGTGATCCAGGCTTCGGCGCGGGTGAGGGCGGCGGGTTCGATCCGGCAGGTGCGCACCCGGCCCACTTTTTCCGAGATCACCAGCCCGGCTTCTTCCAGCACAGCCAGATGCTGCATCACGCCGGGCAGGCTGATCGCCAGCGGCGCGGCCAGTTCGCTGACG
>DAORMO010000183.1:0-1052 GCA_035440585.1 Terricaulis sp. | reverse complement strand
CCAGCCGATCCACCATCGCCCGCCGCCGCGGGTCCGCGAGCGCTTGGAAGGCCAGATCAAGGAGGGCGTCTTGCCGGTACACAACACTTAAGTAAAGACTTAAGTAAAATCGCGCAAGCCCGCCTGCATCCATTCGGCGCCCCCGTGGCTACAAAGGGCCAAAGGAGCTGCTCATGGATCGGGCCGAGGTTATTTTCATTGTGCTGGCGCTGCTGCTGCTGGCGACAGGCATGCAGGCTTGGACGTCCTGGCTGGAGCATCAGCGCCGCACCAAGGCGCTGGACGTGATGAAGGCCGCCTATGAGGCCGGCCGGGAGCCGCCGCGCGAGCTGTTTGAGCAGGTGGAGGCTGAGCCCTACGCGATGCTGGGGCTTTCTAAGCGTCCGTGGGGCGAGGCGATCGTGTTTGGCGGCGTGGGCGTCGGCTTTTGGATCGCCTACGCCACCGGCGCGGGGGATGATCGCCAGCAATCGTTCCTGATTGTGGCCGCGCTGATGACGATCTTCGCCCTTGTCTGCGCGGCGCTCGCGTATTTCCGCCCAGGCCAGCGCCCGCGCGATGGCCAATGAAGAAGAAGCGCGGCTCATCGCCGATGCGCGGCGTGGCGATGGACGCGCGCTCGCGCTTTTGGTGGCCGCCCATCAGCAAGCGGTGCGCGGGTTTTTGCGGCGTTTCGCGGGCCATTGGGCCGATGCGGATGATCTGGCGCAGGAGGCGTTCGTGACGGCGTGGCGCAAGCTGAACCGGTTTGAGGGTCGCTCAAGCTTTCGCGTTTGGGTGTGCGGCATCGGCTATCGCATCGCGCGCGACGCCCGCCGCGCCCACGCGCGCGCGCAAGCCCGCGACTTTGCCTGGATGGAAGAGGGCGACAGTGAAGAAGGCGGCGCGCCGCTGGAAGATCGCATCGCCGTCGCCCGCGCGATGCGCCAATTGCCCGACGACCAACGCGCCGCCGTGGCGCTGTGTTTGGGCGAGGGCTTTTCCCACGCCGAAGCCGCCGCCATTCTCGACGCCCCGCTGGGGACGGTGAAATCTCATGTCTTGCGCGGGCG
>DAORMO010000182.1:0-6408 GCA_035440585.1 Terricaulis sp. | reverse complement strand
GGGCCGCGAGTTCCCGGTGGCGCTGACGGAATGGGACAAGAGCTATCTGGTTGGTCTCTATGGCGCCCCGCGCGATGCACGCAACGCCCGCCAGCAGCAACGCGCGATCGAGCGCGAACTCCGCCGCGGACGCTAATAGCCGGCGCCTGGTCGCAACGGCCGCGCACGCGCGAGATTTTTCCGCTAAGCTTCCCGGAAAGAAAACAGGGAGGTTGCGATGGCGTCGTGGCTCTTGGTTGCTGCTCTTGCAGCGGTGCTTGGCAGCTCGGGCGGCTCGGCTCCGAAATCGTTGGCCGATGCTGAAGGCGCACGGTGGAGGACGCCGCTCTGTGTCGGCGTCTCGGGGCTGAACCCAACTAACGCGCAATACGTTGTCGATCGGATATCGCAGCGCGCCGCTCAATTCGGCATACGCGCCGGCGCGCCGGGCTGCGCCGCGAATTTGCTCATCGTGTTCAGCGCGGACCCGAGCGGGCAGGCCCGCGCCATCGCGCGCGAGCGCAGTGATCCCGCCTCCGTCACCGGCGTGAGCGGACAAACCGCCGGGCTTTCAGCATTCAACGCGTTCGTGACATCGACCGCCCCGGTGCGCTGGTGGCGCGTGGTGCAGCCGTTGAGCGATCGCGGCGAAGTGGTGAGCCGGAACAACCGCCTCGGTGAAGCGCCGCGCGTCAATGTTGATGAGCGCGGCAGGTTGCGTGCGACCGTCCGAGATGGATTTAGCCATGTGATCGTGATCGTCGATCTTGCGCAGGTGAACGGCGTGCGGCTCGAGGCGCTGTCCGACTACCTTGCTTTGGTGGGGCTTGCTCCGGTGGAGGAGCCAGACGCGGCGGGCGCCTCTATCCTCGGGCTGTTCAGCGGCGCTGAGGTGCAGCGCATGAGCCCGTCGGATGAGGACTTCTTGCGAGAGGTCTACCGCTAGCGCGCCCACAAATGCGCTAGGCGCCGCTCGGGATGGCCACTAACATTTTTGGAGATTTCCCAAGGGGAGCGGCCATGTTGTTAGAGTTCGCGGCGGTTGCCGCACTGATGGCTTTATCGGCGCCCGCGCCGCATTCGAGCGCCCCGGCATGGACGCCTGCGCCTGTTGAAGCCCGCGAGGGTGACGCGCGCCTTATCCCCGCTCAGGATGCGCGTCGGCAAACACCGCCGCGATGGCACCGCGGTGTGTGTGTGGGCGCTGTCGGGCTTAGCCCGGAGCAGTCTCAATTCCTGGTCGACCGCATCTCCCAGCGCGCCAACGACCTGGGGCTCAGCGCCGGCCGGCCTGGCTGCGACGCGAATATCGTGGTGAGTTTCACAGCCGATCCAAACGGCGTCGCCGCCGCCATTACCCGCTCGCGCGATTTCAACGCAGGCGGCCGCGGCCGCACCCGTGATCGGGCCACGCTTCGGAGTTTCACCGAAGGCCGCGAGCCTGTTCGGTGGTGGTACGTGTGGCAAACCGTGGCCGACACGGGCGAGCTTGCCAACCGCGATGAGCGCGAGGGCGGGCGAGGCCCGGAAGTGACGGTCCAAGATCGCGGCCGGGTTGGCTCACGCACGCGCGATGACATGAGTAACGTGTTTGTCGTGATTGACGGCCCACAGATCGCGAACGTGAACATGAACGCCTTGGCTGACTACATCGCCATGGTCAGCTTGGGGCAGTTTGACGCCGACACCACAACCGGTGGGCAGCCCTCGATTCTTAATCTGTTCCGCGACCGGACACCCCAAACAGCCCTTACGGACTGGGACCGCCAGACCCTCAGGGCGCTTTATCGCTGACCGGCTCCGCCGCCTGGCCGGCTAAGGCGGCTTGAAATAGCATCCGGCGCGGCCCATTTCTGGGCGCGCTGCGGCCTTTCGGGCTTGGATTCGGCTGCGTTTCGCCCCTGGGGCGGTTGCGGCCCCATCCTTGCTATGGTCGTATGAACCCGGCCGGGGCGGTCGGGTGGTGAACGGTTTTGAAAGGGATCGCGGTCAACCATTCATAATGTTGGGGGTGCGGGGGCCATAGGCTCGCCGTTTTCGCTCCTATATTATGCATGGCGGGATCGGCCCGCAGAGGATTAGGCATGAGCAAAGGCGCCGCCGGCGGAGAGTCCAAGAACACTCTCTATTGCTCGTTCTGCGGCAAGAGCCAGCACGAGGTCCGCAAGCTCATTGCGGGCCCGACTGTGTTCATCTGCGATGAGTGCGTTGAGCTCTGCATGGATATTATCCGTGAGGAGCACAAAACCTCCCTGGTTAAATCCAAGGAAGGCGTGCCGTCTCCGCGCGAGATCAAGGGCGTGCTCGACGACTACGTCGTCGGCCAAGATCACGCCAAGCGCGTGCTCTCGGTGGCTGTGCACAACCACTACAAGCGCCTCAATCACGCGACGAAAAACCAAGACGTCGAACTCGCCAAGTCCAACATCCTGCTGATCGGCCCCACCGGCTGCGGCAAGACGCTGCTGGCGCAAACGCTGGCGCGCATCATCGACGTGCCGTTCACGATGGCTGACGCCACCACGCTGACCGAAGCCGGTTATGTCGGTGAGGACGTCGAGAACATCATTCTCAAGCTGCTGCAGGCCGCCGATTATAACGTCGAGCGCGCGCAGCGCGGGATCGTCTATATCGATGAAGTCGATAAAATCAGCCGCAAGAGCGACAATCCCTCGATCACGCGCGATGTGTCGGGCGAGGGCGTGCAGCAAGCGCTGCTGAAGATCATGGAAGGCACTGTCGCTTCCGTGCCGCCGCAAGGCGGGCGCAAGCATCCACAGCAAGAATTCCTGCAAGTCGATACGACCAACATCCTCTTCATCTGCGGCGGCGCCTTCGCGGGCCTCGATAAGATCATCAGCCAGCGCGGCAAGGGCTCTTCGATGGGCTTTGGCGCGCAGGTGCGTGACGAAGAAGATCGCCGCACAGGCGAAATTCTGCGCGAGATCGAGCCGGACGATCTGCTGAAGTTCGGCCTGATCCCGGAATTCGTCGGCCGCTTGCCGGTGCTCGCCACGCTCGAGGATCTCGATGAGCCGGCGCTGATCACGATCCTGACGGAACCGAAGAATGCGCTGGTGAAACAATATCAGCGCATGTTCGAGATGGAGAAGGTGAAGCTCACCTTCCCGCAAGAGGCGCTGAGCGCGATCGCCCGCAAGGCGATCCAGCGCAAGACTGGCGCGCGCGGCCTGCGTTCCATTCTCGAAAGCATCCTGCTCGACACCATGTTCGATCTGCCGACGATGACGTCGGTTGAGGAGGTCGTGGTGTCCGCAGATGTGGTGGAAGGGCGCGCCAAGCCGCTGCAAATCCATTCCGAGCGGCGCAACGGGCAAGAATCGGCCGGCTAACGCCGTTTGCTTGTGCACGGTTCGTCCGCGCGCGGAACATCCCCGTGAACGCACACGCGCGTTTGGCGCCGGCACTTGAAGCTGGGCGCGAACGCTTCCACATTTTGAGCTGTTAACGCCGCATGCCGCCTAGGGGCCTCCTGAGCCGCGCGCCGGCGGAGGAGTTTTCTATGGCTGAAAGCCGCATCCTGCCTGTTCTGCCGCTGCGCGATATCGTCGTGTATCCGAAGATGGCCGCGCCGCTTTTTGTGGGCCGCGAAAAATCAGTGCGCGCGCTTGATGAGGTGATGCGCAAGGACAAGCAAATCCTGCTCGCCGCGCAGATGGACGCTTCCGAGGATGAACCCTCGGCAGAGCGCATCTTCACGGTGGGCACTGTCGCGACCGTGGTGCAATTGCTGAAACTGCCCGATGGCACTGTGCGCGTCCTGGTCGAAGGCGGAGAGCGCGCGCGCGTCACCCGCTTCATCGAAAACGGCGATTACTTTGAAGCCGAGATCGAGCCGATCGAAGAGACCAACGCCGATACGCCCGAAGCGCACGCGGTCGCGCGGGCGGTGTCTGATCAGTGGGACAATTACGTCAAACTCTCGCGCAAGACCCCGCCGGACGTGCACCAGGCCATCGGCCAGATCACTGAGCCTGCGCGGCTTGCCGATTCCGTCGCCGCGCATCTCACGGTGAAAATTCCCGATAAGCAGGCGCTGCTCGAACAGGCGGACGTGCCCCAGCGGCTTGAGCGCATCCTCGCCCTCATTGAAGGCGAGATCGGCATGCTGCAGGTCGAGCGCAAAATCCGCAATCGCGTGAAGCGTCAAATGGAGAAGACGCAGCGCGAATATTATCTCAACGAGCAAATGAAGGCGATCCAGCGCGAGCTGGGCGAGGGCGAAGACGGCCGCGATGATATCGCTGAGCTTGAAGCGCGCATTCGCCAAAAGAAGCTGCCGAAGGAAGCCAAGGCCAAGGCCGAAGCTGAACTCAAAAAGCTGCGCCAGATGAGCCCGATGAGCGCGGAATCCACTGTGGTCCGCAACTATCTCGATTGGATTTTGTCGCTGCCCTGGGGCCACAAGAAGGCCGTCAAAAAGGACATCGATAAAGCCGAGGCGATCCTCAATGAGGATCATTATGGGCTTGAGAAGGTCAAAGACCGCATCCTGGAATATCTTGCGGTGCAAGCGCGCACGGCCAAAGTGCGCGGGCCGATCCTTTGCCTTGTCGGCCCTCCAGGCGTCGGCAAAACCTCGCTTGGCAAGTCCATCGCCAAGGCGACGGGCCGCGATTTCGTGCGCGTGTCGCTGGGCGGGGTGCGCGATGAAGCCGAAATCCGCGGCCACCGCCGCACGTATATTGGCTCCATGCCTGGGCGCGTCATCCAGTCGATGAAGAAGGCCAAGAGCGGCAATCCGCTGTTCTTGCTTGATGAGATCGACAAGCTTGGCGCCGATTATCGCGGCGATCCGGCGGCGGCGCTCTTGGAAGTACTCGATCCGGCGCAGAACTCGACGTTCAACGATCACTATCTCGAAGTGGATTATGATCTCTCGGACGTGATGTTCATCACCACGGCCAACAGCCTCAACATGCCCCAGCCTTTGCTGGATCGCATGGAGATCATTCGCATCCCTGGTTACACCGAGGATGAGAAGGTCGAGATCGCCAAGCGCCACTTGCTGTCAAAGCAGCTTGAGATGAACGGCCTGAACGAGAAGGAATTCTCCGTCTCGGACGACGCCATTCGCGATCTGGTGCGCCGTTACACGCGCGAAGCGGGCGTGCGCAGCCTTGAGCGCGAGCTCTCAAACCTCGCCCGCAAAGCCGTGCGTGAGATCGAGCAAAAGAAGGCGAGCGCGGTACATGTCACCGTGGAAAACCTGCCAGACTATGCCGGCGTGTGGAAATATCGCTATGGTGAGACTGAGCTTGAGGATCGCGTCGGCGTCGTCACGGGCCTTGCCTGGACTGAGGTGGGCGGGGATCTGCTCACGATCGAAGCCGTCGCCATGCCCGGCAAAGGCTCGATGACGGTGACGGGCAATTTGCGCGACGTGATGAAGGAATCGATCTCAGCCGCCTCGTCCTACGTGCGCTCGCGTTCGATCCAGTTTGGCGTCAAGCCGCCCGTGTTCCGCCAGCGGGACATCCACGTCCACGTGCCAGAAGGGGCGACCCCGAAGGACGGCCCCTCGGCCGGCGTGGCCATGGCCACCGCCATCGTCTCGGTGCTTACCGGCGTGCCCATCCGCAAGGACGTGGCCATGACGGGTGAAATCACCCTGCGCGGGCGCGTGCTGCCGATCGGGGGCCTGAAGGAAAAGCTCCTGGCGGCGCTGCGTGGCGGCATCCGCACGGTGCTGATCCCGAAGGACAACGAAAAGGACCTCGCCGATATCCCCGAGAACGTGAAATCGGGCCTGGAGATCGTCCCGGTTTCAACCGTGGACGAGGTGCTGGCCAAGGCGCTCGCGGGAACGCTCACCCCGGTCGAATGGACCGATGAGGATGAGCTGGCCGAAGGCCGGCGCGCCTCGGGAACCGAGGATCGTGAGGGCGCCCGCCCGCACTAAGGCGGCGCTTTTCCTTCCAAAAGCTTGCGCTAGGGGGCGAAATCCCCCTAGCGTCGCCGTTTCGGCGACGGCGTGCAGGGAGACGCCGCCGCAATCTCCCTTAGAAAAATCGCACATTTGCGGGGGTTAGAATGAACAAAGCAGAATTGGTCGCGGACGTCGCCGAGCGTACGGGCGAGTCGAAGATGCGCGCCGAAGAGATCGTCAACGCTGTGTTTGAAGCGATGACCGATGCGCTCAAGCGCGGGGATGACATTCGCCTGCCGGCGTTCGGCGTGTTCGACGTGAAGGAAACCGCAGAGCGTATCGCGCGCAATCCGAAAACCAAGGAAGAGGTGAAGGTGCCCGCGGGCAAAAAGGCCCGCTTCCGCGCCGGCAAGGCGCTGAAAGACGCACTGAACTAACGCCAGAGAGGGCGGCTCTTTCAGGGGCCGCCCTTTTCTTATCGGCCGCTCTATTGTAGCAGGGCGCGAGAAGGTGAGATCGGACATGCTGGCGAAAATCTA
>DAORMO010000181.1:4079-6437 GCA_035440585.1 Terricaulis sp. | reverse complement strand
GCATCGCTGTTCGAGTGTGGGATTTGGCGCCAACTCCCTCCGCGTGAACGGCGATGGGGTGAGCGTAAGGCAGCGGGAAAGCAGGGCGGATTGATTTTGGCGACCGTTTTGAGTTCCTTGCCCAAAGTGGTGTGTGCTGGTGGATAGCGCGCGGCTCATTAGCGCGCGGCGCGCGAATTCTGTTGGCGTGCGGCGGCAAGCAGGTGCAGCTTGTGAGTCTGGATCGTCAGGAATGGAGTGCGCCATGCGGCGCGGTTGGGTGATTGCGGCGGCTGCGGTTCTATTGATTGCTGCCGGTGTTTTGTATTTTGAGCCCTTTCCGCCGCTTGGTTACGGCGACAGGCGCGACGACGAGGTGTTTCAGGAGTGTCCTGAATGCCCAGAGATGGTTCCGATGCCCACGGGGCAATTCACCATGGGCGATCAGCGGCGCACCGATTATTGGCTAGGCAAGCTCGGGATTTCGCGCGGGCCCTCGCGCACCGTCGTGGTTGATCGCCCCTTTGCGGTGGGCCGCTTTGAAGTCACGTTCGCGCAATGGGATGCGTGTGTGGCCGATGGCGGATGCGATGGCTACACCCCGTCGGACGAGGGCTGGGGGCGCGGCGATCGCCCAGTGATTCATGTGAATTGGCGCCACGCGCAAGCCTATGTTCGCTGGCTGCGGGAAAAAACCGGCCAGCCTTATCGGCTCCTGACAGAGGCGGAGTGGGAATATGTGGCGCGCGCCGGCACGCCGACGCTTTATGCCTGGGGCAAACGCCCCGATCGCACCTACGCCAATTTCGGTGAATGCATGCCGTGCAAGGGGGTCGTCGGCGGGGCGGACCGTTGGCTGAACACAGCGCCAGTCGGCCAGTTTCCCGCCAACCGCTGGGGCCTGTTTGATGTCCACGGCAATGTTTATGAATGGGTCGAGGATTGCTACCAGCCTCAATTGCCTGATGCGGTTGTTGATAGTGCGCCTATTCGCGTTGAGGGGTGCGACACGCATGTCATTCGCGGCGGCACTTGGTATAGCGCGCCGCTGCATATGATGGTGTTTTATCGCTCCTACACGCCGGCGGCGATGGACACCTACGCCATAGGCTTACGGGTCGCGCGCGATCTCAGTTAGACTTGAGCGCGCGCGTTTTGAACGCGTCTAGCCCAATCTCTCGGCCGCCCAGGGCGCGAAATAGGTGATGACGCCATCTGCGCCGGCGCGTTTGAACGCCAGCAGCGTTTCCATGATCGCCCGCTCTTCGTCGAGCCAGCCATTGGCGGCGGCGGCTTTGAGCATGGCGTACTCGCCAGAAACCTGGAAGGCGTAGGTGGGCGCCCCGAAGCTTTGTTTGATGCGCGCGAGGATATCAAGGTAGGCAAGGCCTGGCTTGACCATCACCATGTCCGCGCCTTCGGCGATATCCATCGCCACTTCGCGCAAGGCTTCATCACTGTTGGCGGCGTCCATCTGATAGGTGCGCTTATCACCCGGGTTTTGCACCGCGCCTGAGCCCAGCTTTCCTGAGCCGATCGCATCGCGATAGGGGCCGTAAAACGCCGAGGCGTATTTGGCCGCGTAAGACATGATCATCGCGTCTTGGAAGCCTTCGGCATCGAGGCTCGCGCGGATGGCGCCGACGCGGCCATCCATCATGTCTGAGGGGGCGACGATGTCGGCGCCCGCCTTGACCTGGATCAAGGCCTGCTGGGTGAGAACCTCTACCGTTGCGTCATTGGCGATGGCGCCATTGCGGAGCAGCCCGTCATGGCCGTGATCGGTGAACGGATCGAGCGCGACATCAACCATGATCCCCACATCGGGGGCCGCATCCTTCATCGCGCGCGTTGCGGTGCAGACAAGGCCGTTGGGATTGAGCGCCTCTATGCCGGTAGAATCCTTCTTCGCTGGATCGATGTGCGGAAACACGGCGATCGCTGGGATGCCGAGCGCGGCGGCGCGCTTGGCCGCTTGGGCGGCGGCGCGCACCGAAAGGCGCGGAGCGCCGGGCATGGAGGGGACGGCGATTTCATCCTCGGCCCCGTCATGCACCACCATCGCCCAGATGAGATCATTGGGCGAAAGCGCGTGTTCGCGCGTGAGGCGGCGCACCCAATCGGCTTGGCGCAGCCGGCGCGGGCGGGTGGTGGGGTATCGTCCAGTAAAGCTCATGCGAACCGTTCGCAAATAAGGGCGCTGTCTGCGCGTTCAAGTCCCAGTTACTTTGTTCTGGCCATCTAGCATATACGATGCATGCGCGCGGGTTGGCCGACCCCGGAGGCGTCAGTGAAATCGCAAGATCTTCAAGTTTTCGAAAACGCGGTGGCGAAAATCCGCGACGAGGGGCGCTATCGCGTATTCGCCGATATCATGCG
>DAORMO010000181.1:0-4069 GCA_035440585.1 Terricaulis sp. | reverse complement strand
TTCCCCATGCGCGCTTGCGGCTTGAGGGTGGAGAATACCGCGACATCGTAGTCTGGTGCTCAAACGATTATCTCGGCCAAGGGCAAAATCCGGACGTGCTGGATGCGGCGCATGCGGCGCTGGATAAGGTGGGCGCGGGCGCAGGCGGCACGCGCAATATTTCCGGCACCACGAGCTATCACGTCGATCTTGAGCAGGAGCTGGCGGAGCTGCATGGCAAAGAGGGGGCGCTGCTGTTCACCTCCGGCTATGTGTCAAATGACGCCACGCTCTCGACGCTGGCGAAGCTGTTTCCCGATCTTTGGATTTTCTCGGACGAGCAAAACCACGCCTCGATGATCGAAGGCATTCGCCGCGCCAAGTGCGAGCGGCGGATTTTCCGTCATAACGATATTCAGCATCTCGAAGCGCTGATGAACGAAGCGCCGGCGCATGCGCCCAAGCTGATCGCGTTCGAGAGCGTTTATTCGATGGATGGCGACACCGCCCCGATCGAGCAGATTTGCGATCTCGCCGAAGCTTATGGCGCGATGACGTATCTCGATGAGGTGCACGGCGTTGGCCTTTATGGGCCCACGGGTGGCGGCGTCGCGGAACGCGACGGGGTGATGCACCGCGTTGATTTCATCGAAGGCACGCTGGCGAAAGCCTTTGGCACGATGGGCGGCTATGTCACGGGGCCGGCTGCGGCGATCGACGCGATCCGCTCTGCCGCTTCTGGCTTTATTTTCACCACCTCGCTTGCGCCGTCGATCGCGGCGGCGGCGCTCGAAAGCGTGCGCGTGGTGAAGGAATGCCCGCATCTGCGCGATCGCCTGCAAGAGCGGGCTGAGCGTTTGAAAGCGCTGCTGCGCGAGGCCGGCATTCCGGTGATGGCCGAAAGCACCACCCATATCGTGCCGGTGCTGGTGGGCGATGCGGCGCGCTGCAAGAAGATTTCCGATATTCTGCTCTATGAGCACGGCATCTATGTGCAGCCCATCAATTATCCGACCGTGCCTGTGGGCACGGAGCGGCTGCGCATCACGCCAAGCCCGTTCCATGACGATGATCTGATGGATCGGCTGATCGCGGCGTTCAAAAGCGTCTGGGCCAAGTGCCCGGTGCATATTCCGCCGGCGTGAGCGCCGAGCGCGACATCATCTTCGAGATCGTGCGCATTGGCGATGCGCAGCGCGTGGCGGCGGTGGATGTCGCCACGGGCGTTGAGGTGGTGGTGATGGCCCCTGCAAGCGCGGCGATCGAGGATGTGCAGGCGCTGGCGCTGCGCAAGCTGGAGCGGGCGCTGGCCGGGGAAGCGAGCGGCGGAGAGGGCGGGCCCAAGCCGCCGCCGGGGCGGGGAAAGCTCGTATAAATCTTGGACCGCCGGCGCCCTCGCCGGCAGCGGTCTTTTCCCCAAGCACAGCCGCTGACGGATAAAGCGCTGCCGGCGAGGGCCGGCGGTCCAAGCTATGGATCAGTCTTTGCGGCGCACGCCTTTGCCGAGGCCGATGCGCTTGGCGAACTCGCTGCGGCGGGCGGCGTAGGCGGGGGCGACCATCGGGTAGTCGGCCGGCAGGCCCCAGCGCTTGCGGTACTCGTCGGGCGACATGGAATAGGTCGAGCGCAGGTAGCGCTTGAGCATTTTCAGCTTTTTGCCGTCTTCCAGGCAGACGATGTAATCGTGGTGGACGCTCTTGCCGATCGGCACGGCCGGCTTTGGGCGCTCCTCGGCGCGATCGCGCCCGCCATCGGTGAGGCCCGAGAGCGTGCCATGCACCGTGCGGATGAGATCTGTCAGCTCCTCTTGCGACACCTTATTGTTGCGAAGATAGGAGGCGACGATGTCCGTGGTCATGCGCAGCGCTTCCCCGCGGGGCGCGCTGGATTCATCGTCTTCATCTCGCATTGCGCAGCCTTTTGCCCAGCGAATACAATGCCCTCATGGCTGGATATAGCGCCTAACCCTACGAGTTTGCAACAATTACTTAAGCAAACCGAACGAGTCCAAGTAGAGCGAAGTTGAGGTTACGTTGACGTGAGGGCGCCGGGAGGCTTTGCGTCCTTAGCGGGGCGCCTTTATGGTGCGCGCGCAGAATCCCTGGATGAACGAGGCGATACATGAGTGAGCCAGCCGGACGCGCGGGCGAGCGCGACCGTTTTTTTGCCACCTCCCTTCAAGAGGGCGATGGCGATGTGTTTGCGGCTGTGCGCGCCGAACTTGGCCGCCAGCAAAAGCAGATCGAACTTATCGCTTCTGAAAACATCGTTTCGCGCGCAGTGCTCGAGGCGCAAGGCTCGGTGCTGACCAACAAATACGCCGAAGGCTATCCAGGGCGGCGCTATTACGGCGGCTGCGAATTTGTTGATGAGGTTGAGCAACTGGCGATCGAACGCGCCAAGCGCTTGTTCGATTGCAAATTCGCCAACGTGCAGCCGCACTCGGGCGCGAACGCAAACCAGGCTGTGTTCTTCGCGCTGCTGAAACCAGGCGATAAGTTTCTCGGCATGGATCTCGCCGCTGGCGGGCACCTTACGCACGGCGCGCCGGCGAATGTGTCGGGCAAATGGTTTCAGCCCGTGGCCTACACGGTGCGGGAAGATGATCATCTGATCGATTATGACGCCGTGGCCGAAATTGCGCGGCGCGAGCAGCCCAAGCTGATCATCGCCGGCGGCAGCGCCTATTCGCGCGCCATCGATTTTAAACGCTTCCGTGAAATCGCCGATGAAGTCGGCGCCTATCTCATGGTGGATATGGCGCACTATGCGGGGCTGATCGCGGGCGGGGTTTATCCATCACCGCTGCCGCACGCGCATGTGGTGACGACGACGACGCACAAAACCCTGCGCGGGCCGCGCGGCGGCATGATCCTTTCCAATGACGAAGAGCTTGGAAAGCGCATCAATTCGGCGGTTTTCCCAGGCCTTCAAGGCGGGCCGCTGATGCATGTGATCGCCGCCAAGGCGGTGAGCTTCGGCGAAGCGCTGACGCCTGAGTTTAAGATCTACGCCAAGAACACGCTGGATAACGCGCGCGCGCTGGCGGCGCGTTTGGTGGAAAATGGCCTCGCCGTCGTCAGCGGCGGCACAGACAGCCATTTGATGCTGGTGGATCTGCGGCCCAAGTGCGCCACCGGCAAGGCGGCCGAGAAATCGCTCGAGCATGCGCTCATCACCTGCAACAAAAACGGCATCCCGTTCGATCCGGAAAAGCCAATGGTGACGAGCGGCATCCGCCTCGGCACGCCCGCCTGCACCACGCGCGGGTTTGGGCCGGCCGAATTCCGTGAGATCGCGGATCTGATCTGCGAAGTGCTGGATGGGCTGCAGGGCAGTAATGGCGATAATTCGAGCGTTGAAGAAGCTGTCGCTAAGAAAGTTGAAGCCCTCACGGCGCGGTTTCCGATCTATTCTTGAGGCGGCGCAGCGCTGATTCGCGCCACGCCCGGAGTCCGCTGAATGCGTTGCCCGTTTTGCCAAAACGAAGACACCCAGGTGAAGGATAGCCGCCCCACCGAGGATGGCGCGGCCATTCGGCGGCGGCGCCAGTGCGACAAATGCGGCTCGCGCTTCACCACGTTTGAGCGGGTGCAGCTGCGCGAGCTCACGGTGCTCAAGCGCTCGGGGCGGCGGGTGCCATTTGACCGGGATAAGCTGGCGCGTTCGCTCAATATCGCGCTGCGCAAGCGCCCGATCGAGCAGGATCAGATCGAGCAGATGATTTCCGGCATTGTGCGCAAGCTGGAAAGCCAGGGCGAAAGCGAAGTGGCCTCAGAAACCATCGGCGAGATGGTGATGGAGGCGCTCAATCATCTCGATCCTGTCGCCTATGTGCGGTATGCTTCGGTGTATAAGGATTTCCGCGAAGCCAGCGATTTCGCGGATTTCATCGAAGAAGCAAGCAAAGGCCCCAAAGCCAAGCACTGAGGGGCAGGCGGGGAAACGCATGAGGAAAATGTGGGGCGCGATCGCTGCGGCGATCGCTTTAATGCTGTGTGCGGAAAGCCAGGCGCAGGAACGCCCGCTGCTGCATCCCATCTTCCAGGATCACGCCGTTTTACAGCGCGACAAGCCGATCGCGGTGTGG
>DAORMO010000180.1:1265-6599 GCA_035440585.1 Terricaulis sp. | reverse complement strand
GGCCGCACGCGGTGAGCAGCGCCGCGGCTGCGGCGGCGCTGAGAAGCGTTGCGATGCGCATGATGATATCCTCCAATCTCTCGGGACAGCGAACGCGCGGCGCGCTTGGCCTGTTCCGAAATGCGGCGGCCGCTTGTTCCGCCGCGCCGCTGGTGGGAGAATGCGCGCATGGATGCAGCTCCGCTCTCCCGGCCTGACACCACAGCGCTTTTGGCGCGCGGCGTTGGCCGCGTCCTGGCCAATCATGGGCTTGTTTCTGTTCTGGAAGTGCCGCTCGCCAACGGCCGCCGCGCCGATCTGATGGGGCTTACCCCGAGCGGCGAAATCTGGATTGTTGAGACCAAATCCTGCTTGGCCGATTTTGCGGTCGATCAGAAATGGCCTGAGTATCGCGATTATTGCGATCGGTTTTTTTTCGGCGTCACGGAAGCGTTTCCGCAGACGCTGCTGCCGCCCGAAGCGGGGCTCATTGTGGCTGATGGCTTTGGCGGCGCGATCGTGCGCGATTGCGTATCTGTTCCGCTTGCCGGCGCGCGGCGCAAAGCTGTCACGCTTTTGTTTGCGCGCCTGGCGGCGCAGCGGCTCAGCTTTTTGTGATCGCCTCGGCTTCGGCTGGGGTTTTGAGGTCGAGCGACAGCGCGTGCAGGCCGCCGTCGAATTCCGCTTTCAGCGCTTCGTAAACCAGGCGTTGACGCGCCACGCGCGAGAGGCCTTCAAAAGCGGCGGAAACAAGACGCAGGCGATAATGGCTTTCCCCGCCGGGGCGGGCGCCGGCGTGGCCGGCGTGCTTGGACGAGTCATCGCTTAATTCAAATGCAACCGGCGCAAGCTGCGCCTCTAGCTGCGATTGAATGCGTTGTGCACGGGAAAGCTGCGAATTCTGGCCTGTCAATTCCTTGTCCGTTCATCTTCTGGCGCCCATACTGAACGCTCTCATGTCCGACGCATTCAGATATAAGCCGAAATTCGTCGACATCCGCGTCAAAAAGCCCGACGCGGAGGCGAGCCCGCGCGCCCGCAGCGATAAGCCTTGCGACCATGTAGGATGCGCGCGCGCTGGCCGCCACATGGCGCCCAAGGGGCGCGACCATGAGGGCCAGTTTTGGCATTTCTGCCGCGAGCATGTGGCCGCTTATAATAAGCGCTGGAATTATTTCGCCGGCATGAGCGATGGCGAGTGGGCCGATTATCAGGCGCGCGAGGAGGTGGGCCACCGCCCCACCTGGACCTTCCGCAGCGGGCGGCTCGACCAGGCCTCCCAGGCGGCGCGCAATGGCTTTACCGGCGGCGATCCGTTCTCGCTGTTTGGCTCACGCGATCCCGCCGCCGCCCGGCCCGAACCGGCCAAGCGGCGCTTCACGCGGCTCCAGGCCAAGGCGTTTGAGGCGCTTTCGCTTGAAGAGGGGGCCGATAGCGCGGCCATCCGCGCCCGCTACGCCGAGCTGGTGAAGCGCTGGCACCCGGACTCCAATGGCGGCGATCGCGGGGCCGAAGAGGCGCTGCAGCGGGTTCTGAACGCCTATCAGACGCTCAAAGCCAGCGGGCTGGTCTAAAACCCCACCGGTTGTCCGTCATTTCGCCGCCTTTCTCTCGCGCTGGCGAGGGGTTAAGCTTCGCCATCTTGCATGCCCGCCCAGGGCCTCCGTATCAGAGCCTCCATGACCACCACCGCCGACGACCTCCTGAGCATGAAGCCGGACCGCGAAGCCTCCGCGCGCGATTTCGGCGTCGACAGCGACATGAAAATCCCGGCCTTCTCGCAGCGCACCGAATACGTGCCCGAGCCTGATCCGGCTTACCGCTTCGATCCGCAGACCACGCTCGCGATCCTGGCCGGCTTTGCCTACAACCGCCGCGTCATGGTGCAGGGCTATCACGGCACCGGCAAATCCACCCACGTGGAGCAGGTGGCCGCGCGGCTGAACTGGCCGATGGTGCGGATCAATCTCGATAGCCACGTTTCGCGCATCGATCTCGTCGGCAAGGACGCGATCGTGCTGAAGGATGGCAAGCAAGTCACCGAGTTTCGTGAAGGCATGCTGCCTTGGGCGCTGCAGCGGCCGATCGCTGTCTGCTTTGATGAATATGATGCGGGCCGGCCGGACGTGATGTTCGTGATCCAGCGCGTGCTCGAAGCTTCCGGCAAGCTCACGCTGCTGGATCAGAACCGGGTGATTTCGCCCAATCCGTTCTTCCGCCTCTTCTCCACCACGAACACGATCGGCCTTGGGGATACGACGGGGCTGTATCACGGCACCCAGCAGATCAACCAGGGCCAGATGGATCGCTGGAGCATCGTCACCACGCTCAATTATCTTGAGCACGATGCGGAAGCCGAAATCGTGATGGCCAAAGCGCCAGCCTATAATAATCCCGAAGGCAAACGCACGATCCTGGCGATGGTGCGCGTGGCCGACATGACGCGCAATGCCTTCATGAACGGGGATATCTCCACCGTGATGAGCCCGCGCACCGTGATCACCTGGGCGCAAAACGCTGAAATCTTCGGCGACGTCGGTTTGGCGTTCCGTATGACGTTCCTGAACAAATGCGATGAGCTGGAGCGGCCGACGGTGGCGGAGTTCTTCCAGCGCGCGTTCGGGGCTGACCTGCCGGAAGCGGCGACGCGGGTGAAGGTGGCGTGAGTTGAGACTCATCGGGACAGCGCTGATCTTCGCGGCTGCCCTGACTTGCGCGCACTCGGCCCAAGCTTGCGTTGGGATTCAGTACAACATGGAAGGCGTGACGCCCGAGGCCATGGCGCGCGAGCTCGTCGCCGAAGCCGCCAGCGTCGAACGGATGCGGGTGATTTCTCGCCGCGCCGTGGATACGAATGAGGTCATCAGCGAATATTACGGCCAAGTTTATGCATATCGCTTTGAGAGATTAGCCGTCACCCATGGCCGGCGTGGTCGGCCGCTCGAGCTTCACGGGCTCGATGAGAACTGGCTGCAAGCGAAAATTCCGCGCGCCTGGCGATATGAGCGCTCGCCCCTCGATTGGATGCGTTTGGATGTTTACACCGCTTTGCAAGAGACGCGGATCCCCGATCCGTCGGACTCAGGCTCTCTCGCTTGCGCTACGCCCATGACGTTTGTGGTTGGTGCGGAATATCTTGTTTTCCGTGATCGATCGGGCGCTCTACTGGCGCCGGGCTTTGCGGGTGTTCAAGAAAGGCGCCAATGGCGCCGCGAACGGCCGGTGATTGAGCGGCTGCACGGGGCCAACGATCCTTGGCGCATTGCGGTGGAAGCGGCGGCCGCAGAATATGCCGAGACCATATCGCCCTGGCGCGCAGTATTCGCGTTGGCGTATGGCTTGCCGCGTAGTGGCAATTAGTCACCACAACCGCCGCGCCCCCAGCGCGCTCAGTTTTTCGTCATTGCTCACGATCGCCATGCCTTCGACGATCGCTTGCGCGGCGAGCAAGCGGTCGAACGGGTCGCGGTGGCCGAGAGGCAGGTCGCCCGCGCGGCGGCCGTGTTCGAGTGTGATCGGCATGGCGAGAAAGCCGCGCTCCGCCAAGTCTTCCTCGATGCGCATCACCAGCGGTCCAACAGCCGGCAATTGCCCCGCACGGTGCTTGTAAACCAACTCGTAAGCGGATGCTGCGCTCACAAAGATCGTGCTGGCGCTCGCCGTAATGGCTTTTCGGGCCTTGAGCGAAAGCCGCCGGTCATCCGTGGCGACCCAAAGGTAGGCGTGCGTATCGAGCAGCAGCTTCACTTGCGGCGCGGCTTTTTCGGCTTCACCGGCATTGGGAGCAGCATCTCCTCCGGCAACGGATCGAAAAACCGATCGTCGAACTCGATGATCCCTTTGAGATTGCCAAAGCCCCGGTTAGGCAGCACTTTTTTCGCGTCGTTCGCGGGCGTCAGCTTCGCGGCGGGCTTATCGCCGCGATAGATCACGATCTCCTCGCCCGCTTCGGCGCGGGCGATGAGTTTGGAGAGGTTGGTCTTGGCGGCGTGGATGGTGATCTTCTCGGCCATACCGCTAAGTTAGCTAACCTGCTTAGCTAAGGCAAGCCGCATTGGCGCGGGCGGCGCAAGGCGCTATCTGTGGGCTCAATATGTCCGCCCGCGAAACCCCCGCCGAACTCTTCAAGCGCTCGCTCGCGCAAACCACGCGCGCGCTGGCGGGCGCGGATGAGGAGATGGAGGTCACGTTTGGCGCGGAGGGGCCAAGGCTCAGCGCTGGGCGCATCGTGCTGCCGCATCCGCCGCGCAATCTTTCGGACGCGGACGCCGAACGCATTCGCGGCCAGGCCGATGCGCTGGCGCTCAGGCTCGCACACCATGATGAAGCCGCGCACGTGCGGTTAAAGCCGCCCAGCCCCGAGGCGCGGGCGGTGTTTGATGCGGTGGAAGAAATGCGCGTGCAGGCGCTGGGCGCCAATGCGCTTAAGGGCGTGTCGAACAATCTCACCGCCGCGCTCACGGATCTGCTTGAGCGCAAAGGCTCGGCCGGGATGCTCGATCAAAGCCGCGCGCCGCTGGCGGAAGCTGTGGCGCTGATGGTGCGTGAGCGGCTGACGGGGCTTGCCCCGCCGCCGAACGCAAAAGCGCTGGTCAACGCTTGGCGCGCGGACGTGGAGCGTGATGCGGGCAAGGCGCTCGATACGCTGGCGCCGCTGGCGGGCGATCAGGAAGGCTTCGCCCGCGCCATGCGCGAGGTGATGACAGGGCTTGGCCTCATCGAAGGTATCGCGCCCGACGAAGAAGGCCCCGAGCAAAAGCAAGATAGCGAAGATCAATCCCCGCCAGCTGAAGCCGATAACGCGGCCAACGAAGAGGAAGAAGAACAAGACGTCCCTTCGGACATGCAAATGTCCCAGAGCGACGATGATCTTGAGTCCGATCGCACCATCTCGATCGAAACCGAGATGGAGGCGGATGATACCGACGATTCAGAAGAGCAGGAGCCCGGCGAAAAGCCGATGCGGCCAAAGCCGCGCGATAATGCCGAAGATCCCAATTCCGGCTATAAAGTGTTCACCAGCGCTCATGACGAAGTGATCGGCGCGGAAGAATTGTGCGATCTTGAAGAGCTCGCGCGCCTGCGCGCTTATCTCGATGCGCAGCTCAAGCCGTTGCAAAGTGTCGTCGGGCGGCTGGCCAACCGGCTGCAGCGCCGCCTGATGGCCAAGCAAAACCGCACCTGGAGCTTTGATCTCGAAGAGGGCGTGCTCGATACAGCGCGCCTAACGCGCATCATCATCGATCCAATGGCGGCGCTCACCTTCAAGCAAGAAGACGACATGCCGTTCAAGGATACGGTGGTCACGCTGCTGCTTGATAATTCGGGCTCGATGCGCGGGCGGCCGATCATGGT
>DAORMO010000180.1:0-1252 GCA_035440585.1 Terricaulis sp. | reverse complement strand
GCGCTCTGCGCGGATATTCTCGCGCGCACGCTGGAGCGCTGCGGGGTGAAGGTTGAGATCCTCGGCTTCACCACGCGCGCCTGGAAGGGCGGGCGCGCCAAGGAAGATTGGCTCACCGCAGGCCGCCCGCCGCAGCCGGGGCGGCTCAATGATCTGCGCCACGTGATTTATAAAAGCGCCGATGCGCCCTGGCGTCGCGCGCGGCGCAATCTTGGGCTGATGATGCGCGAAGGGTTGCTGAAGGAAAACATCGATGGCGAGGCGCTGATGTGGGCGCATGAGCGCCTGATCGGCCGGCCCGAGCAGCGCCGCATCCTCATGGTGATTTCCGATGGCGCGCCGGTGGATGATTCAACGCTTTCGGCCAATCCGGGCAATTATCTCGAGCGGCACCTGCGCGCGGTGATCCATTGGATCGAGGCGCGCTCGCCGGTGGAGCTGATCGCCATCGGTATCGGCCATGACGTGACGCGCTATTACAAGCGCGCCGTGACCATCACCGACGCCGAGCAGCTCGGCGGGGTGATGACGGAAAAGCTTGCGGAGCTGTTCGATGAAGCCCCGCGCGAAAGCGCGCCGCGCCGCGGGCGCGCGGCGTGAGCGTTTGGCGATGCGCCGCTTTTGCTTTGGCGCTGCTGGGCTGTTCGCCTTCTGCGGCTGAAGCGCCGGGCGTTGATCAATGGGTCGCCGTTGAAGTGCAGGCCACGCCGGTTGATCTTGGCGTTGCTGAGGCAGGCCGTCTGCGCTTTCGCGGCGGGCTGGCGCTCAGCGGCGATTCCGCGCGCTTTGGCGGCTTTTCCGGGCTTGAAGTGCTGGAGGATGGCCGCCTCATCGCCGTGACAGACGCCGGCGATTGGTTCGAGGCGCGCCTCGTGCTGGATGAAGCGGGCGCGCTGATCGGCGTTGAAGATGGCCGCATGGCCTTCATGCGCGATGAAAACGGCGCGGTGTTTTCCAGCAAAGCGGCCGGTGACGCCGAAGCGCTGGCGCAATTGCCAGACGGGCGCTTTGCTGTCGCGTTCGAGCAAACCCAAAGCATCCGCATCTATGATCTCAATCGCGATGGCCCGTTTGGCGCGGCGGCGCCCGGGCCTGTGCTGGCCGGGGTTGATCGCTTGCCGCCCAATGCCGGGCTTGAGGCGATGGCGGCGGATGCAAGCGGCGCGCTCATCGTTGGCGCTGAGGGCGGGGGCGGCGCCACCCCGCTCTGGCGCGCGCCGTTGCAGAGCGCCGCGCCCGCCCCATCGCATGC
>DAORMO010000179.1:0-6661 GCA_035440585.1 Terricaulis sp. | reverse complement strand
CCATCATTCACGCAGGCCCAAGCGGCGCCGGGCAGGCGGCGAAGATCTGCAACAATATGCTGCTGGGCATTTCCATGATCGGCACGTGCGAAGCCTTCGCGCTGGCTGAAGCTTTGGGGCTCGATGCGCAGAAATTTTTCGACATCGCCTCCAAGGCCAGCGGGCAGAATTGGTCGCTCACTTCCTACTGCCCCTGGCCGGGCCCTGTGCCCGCCGCGCCGTCGAACCGCGAGTATGAGGGCGGGTTTGCGGCTGCGATGATGCTCAAGGATTTGCGGCTGGCGCAGGAGGCGGCGGCCAGCGCCGGCGCGGACACACCGCTCGGCGGCGCGGCCGAGGCGCTCTACAATGAATTGGTCGAGCGCGGCATGGGCCAGCGCGATTTTTCCATCATGCTGGAAATGCTGCGCGGCAGGCTTTAAAGCAACGGACTTTAAATTCGCCTCAGTTTGATGGCGGGCGCCGTGCGAATTTAAAGTCCATAAGTTGCTTTAAACAATGTTGGAAATCTAAAGCGTCTTTGAGACCTTAAATGCGACGCAGCGGATGATCCAATGTTTGGGTCGCATTTAAGGTCCGACGCTTTAGGCGGCGCGCCCGGCTTGCATCAGTGCGTTGATGGCTTGCATCAGCGCGCGCGGGCTGACCGGCTTGGTGAGCACAAGATCAACGCCTGCGGCTTTGGCCTCATGTGTCAGCGCGATGCTTCTATGGCCGCTGATCAGCGCGATGCGCACAGTGCTTGAGCGCGCGCGCAGCGCCTTGGCGGCGTCCACGCCCGTCATGCCCGGCATGGATTGATCCATCAGCACAAGATCGCACGGCTCCGCCTCGAACGCGGCGAGCGCTGAGACGCCGTCGGCCGCTTCGCGGGGGCTGAGGCCTGCGCGTTGGAATACGGTGGAGAGCAGGGCGCGGAATTGCGCGTGATCGTCGGCGATGAGGATCGTGAAGGCCATGGGCGCCTTATACCGCATCGGCCTTAGCCAAAAGCAAACGCCCAAAAAGCAAACGGCCGGCGCTTTCACGCCGGCCGCCGCTTATGCGATTGGCTGAGCGCTTAGTAGCGGGCGCGCAGCGTGATGCCGTAGGTGCGCGGCGCGCCCGGATAGATCACCGAGGTGCCATCCTGCAGCGGCGGAGTGAACGCGCCGGCATAGTAGAACTCGTCCGTCAGGTTGACGCCCCAGAACTCAACCGCCCAGCGGCCGTCCTGCGCGCCAACGCCGAGGCGGCCGTTGAAGATCGCGAACGCATCCTGATCGGTGATCGGGTTGCGGTTCAGCGTCACCGTCCGGTACTCGCTGGACCAGCGGCCATCGACATAGGCCATGAATTGCAGGCTGTCGCCGATCGGCTGAGTGTAGCCCACGCCGCCGGTGACAACCCATTCCGCCGCGAACGAGAGCGGATCGCCGGAATTGATGTCCGCAGCCGGCGTCAGCGGGGTGAAGTCCACCGTGCTGTCGTAATAGGCGTCGGTGTAGACCACGCCGAGATTGAAGTTGAGATAGTCCGTCGGGCGGGAATTGAGCTCAATTTCCGCGCCTTGGCTGATCACATCCGGGATGTTGCGGGTGATGAAGTTGAAGCCGTTGAAGGCGTTCAGCTGATAATCGCTGATCTGCTGCAGGAAGCCGGTGACGTTGAACGTCGTCGTGCCGCCCAGGATCGTGGATTTGAAGCCGACTTCAAACGCATCGGTGAATTCCGGATCGAACGCCAGCTGGCCGGCATTGATCGAGGCTTGGCTCGTCGTCGCCGGGGTGTAGCTGAAGCCCTGACGGTCAACGTTGTAGCCGCCCGCTTTGTAGCCGCGCGAGAAGCCGCCAAACACGAACAGATCGTCCGTCAGGTGATAGCCGAGCGAGGCGGTGCCGGAGAACTCGCCTTCGTCGCGGCTATGCACCCAAGAGCCATTGGCGTTGGTGTTGACCGCCGGGTTGCAGGAGAGGTTGGTCAGCGCCGAAGCGCCAAAGCCGCCCGCCGCCGTCGGCGCCTGAATGATCGAGACGATGCCCGGCCCGCCGCCCAGAACCGCGCTGGTGGCCAGCTCCATCTGCTGCAGCGTGCTGCAGCTGGCGGAAGAGCCCGTCAGGCTGGCGCCGAGATCCTTGGTTTCTTCGCTGTAGCGCAGGCCGAGCGTGAGTTCGAGCCGATCGGTGATCGAGATCACGTTGTGCGTGAACAGCGCGAGGTTCTCGGTGTTGACGCGCCAGCGATCGAGGTTCTGGCCTGAGCCGGTGGCGTTCGGCGCAAGGTGCCCGCCATTGACGCTGTTCACAGCCGCCATCAGCGCGGGGCCGACGGCGGGGTTGGGGTGGGCTGCGCCAATCGCCATCGCCGCGCACTGGAACAGTGAGGGCGCCGCGCTGAAATTGTAGAGTTCGCAGCCGCCGGGCGTCAGCGCGCCGGTGGCGCCGAGCGAGAGCACGTTGGCGTAGAGGTTCGCGTGCGCGCCGAGGCGGATGGTATCGTTATAATACATCCGCTCATTGCCGTAGAACGCGCCGATCAGCCAATCGATGCGGCCGGCTTCACCTTGCAGGCGGAATTCCTGGGTGAAATTGTAGAAGCCGGTTTCCAGATCGTCGCGATAGGCGATGTCGATCACGTTGAAATCGATGTCCTGATCACGCAGGGCGTCCCAGGTGCGCCAGGCGGAGATCGAGGTGAAATTGGCGAAGCCAAGATCCCAATCGAGCTGGGCCGAGGCGCCGAACTCTTCAGTCCGTTCCGCGAAGCTGCGGCCGGGCGTCACGGTCATGCGGCGCCCTTCGGGATCGATCGCGGGCGTGCCGGCGCCGCCGGTGATCAGCGAGATCGCGCCTTGCGCCGGGCCGTACGCCAGCGGGGTCATGCCGCAGCAGACTTCATCGGTTTCCGCCGCATCAACGATGATGCGCAGCGAGGCGTCCTGGCTGATGTCCCAGATGGCCTGCCCGCGCAGCGACCAGCGATCGCGGTTATTGATGTCTTCGCCCGAGATGATGTCGGTGATGTAGCCGTCGCGCGCGCGCAGCGCGCCGTCGAGCCGGAAGGCGAAATTATCGGCGGGCGCAAAGTTCACGCCGGCCTTGAGGCTGCTCTCTTCGGTGTCGTCAAAGCCTTGGCTGGCTTCGATATACATGCCGGTGTCGAAATCGGGGCCGGCGGTGATGACGCTGATCGCGCCAGCCGAGGTGTTGCGGCCAAACAGCGTGCCTTGCGGGCCGCGCAGCACTTCGATGCGCTGCAGATCCGGCAGATCCGTCAGCGCGGCGCCGGCGCGGGCGCGATAGACACCATCCACGAAGATGCCGACGGCCGATTCAAAGCCTGGGTTGTCAGAGCCGGTGCCGATGCCGCGCACGCGGGCGGTGACGCCCGTGGCGGCCGATTGGCCGGTGCCGATTTGCAGCGAGGGCACCAATTGGGTCATGTCGCGCAGATCCTGCACGCCCGAATTGGTGATGGTGTCGGCGTCCACGGCGGTGACGGCCAGCGGAACATCTTGGATCGCCGCCGAACGGCCCGTAGCCGTGACGACGATTTCATCGGTCGCTTCCTGCGCCATGGCCGGGGCCACTGCGCTCATCGCCGCCAGCGAAGCGCCAGTAAGCAGAATCCGACCCAGCTTGGTTTTCTTGATCATCGCGTCCTCCCAGTCGACGTGGACGCTTCTTATGGGCGGCCGGCGGCGACAAATTCGTTAACCCGGCCTAAGCGCTACGATCCCGCAGCCTTCCGCCTTCCATACACTATAGCATGGAGTCTGCTGGCGCCTGTCAACGGGCGGCGCAATGTTATCCTGACGCGCGCGTCATCGCAGTGTTTGCTGAGGCCGTAGAGTCACAGTATCGCGGCGTAAGCTCGGTGTTGGGCGCCAAATAATCAGGCGCCGTTAGCGGGTGCAGCACAGATCGCGCTGCGTGTATAACGAAGCGATGACGAACGCCGCCCTTGTGCTTTTCTCCGCCGGCCAGGATTCAGCCACGTGCCTGGCCTGGGCGCTCGCGCGCTATGAGCGGGTTGAGACCATCGGTTTTTTCTATGGCCAACGCCACGCCGTGGAGATGAGCCAGCGCGCGGTGCTGCGCGATCAAATGCGCGCCGCCGAGAACGCCGCCTGGACGTGGGGCGATGGCCGGCTGGGCGAGGATCACGTGGTCGATCTCTCCGGCTATGGCGCGGTGGCCGAAAGCGCGCTGACGGCGGATCGGGCGATCGAGCTGTTTGAAGATGGCTTGCCCACCACCTTCGTGCCGGGGCGCAATCTTGTGTTCCTCACGGTTGCGGCGGCGATCGCCTATCGGCGCGGGATCAATGTGCTGATCGGCGGCATGTGCGAGACAGATTATTCAGGCTACCCCGATTGCCGGCGCGAGACCATCGATGCGCAGGAACGCACGCTTTCGCTCGGGCTCGATTATCCGATCCAGATTGAGACGCCGCTGATGCAGCTCAGCAAGGCTGAGACCTGGGCGCTGGCGCATGAGCTGGGCGGGCAGGCGCTGGTCGATCTCATCATCGAGCACAGCCACACCTGTTATGAAGGCGATCGCAGCCAGCGCCATGCTTGGGGCTATGGCTGCGCAAATTGCCCCGCGTGCGATTTACGCGCGCGGGGCTTTGCGCAATGGCGGCGTCAGCGCGGTTAGCGCGCTTGGCTTTGCGCGACGTAGGCGTCGGCGACCTTCTCGGCGAATTGGCGGATGGCGCGCTGGGCGTCCGTCCATGTCATCGGCTCATAGAAGAGATCGCGCAGGCTGGTGGTGTAGCGGCTGTGCTCAACTTCCGTCAGCACAGCGCCATCGGCGCCGCGCAGCACCGCGCGCAGCTCCGCCCCGCCGACAGACACCGAGCGCATCCAATCCACGCCGGGGCGTGAACGCAATTGCTGCATGGTGAAGCGGTTGGGCTGGGCGTCTTCGATGACCACCTCAATCTGGATCGGCGCGGGCGCGACGTTGCGGCGCGCGATCGCAGCGCTGATGGCGTTGCTCACGTTGGTGCTCAGGTATTCGCCTTCGCGCAGGCCGAGTTCGGTTTCCAGCTCAGTCTGGAACGCGGGCGAGTAGGATACGGTTTCGAGCGTTTGGGCGGAGGCCGCGCTGGCGAGGGCGAGAGCGGCGGCGCCAAACAAGGCGGCGACAAGGCGCATAGGCGTGCTCCATCTATATCTGCCAGCTAAGATGGGGGCGAATGGCCGCCGCCGCCAATCACGTTCCCGTAAATGTCGCGCCCGCGCTGGCGGGCTCACGCGACTTTGGTATCGTCGATTTCGAAGGTTTCGGTGAGCGGGCGGCGGCCGTCTTCGGCGCGGCGGAACGGGCCCAGATAGCCGGCCGCTTGCGCGCGGCGCCGGTCTGGCCCGAAAAATTCCGGCGTGCGCACGAAATTGCGCGCATCGGTGAGCGCGCTGGTGATGCGCTCAAACAGCACGCGCGCGCTGACGGGCTTCTTGATGAAGCCGGTGACGCCGGCATCGCGCGCCGCCGCCACGCGCGAGGCTTCGGTGTGCGCGGTGAGCATGAGGATCGGCGCGTAAGGGTTGGGGCTGCTGGCGTCCCAGCGCACCATTTGCGTGAAGCTGAGCCCGTCGATCGGCTTCATTTTCCAATCCACCACGACAAGCGCCACCGGCGTTGTGCGCATGATGTCGAAGGCGTCGGCGGCGGTGTCGGCTTCGCTGATGCGGGTGATCCCGCCCGCGCGCAGCAGGCAGCGCAGGAGGAAACGCATCTGCGCGTTGTCATCCACCAGCAGCACATGCAAATCGCTCAGCGCCGTCATGGCTTTGTCGATCGTCCCTTTAGTCTGGGGCGAAGGGAGCGCCCAAAACAGCAAACAGGTGGTAAATTTCGGTCCCCAGGCCTAGATTTAGGCGTGGAGGCAATAAAACGCCCGGCCGATCGCGCTATCATCTGGATAAATACTCGCCCGCCTCAAGCTGAATTGGGCGTCACCTTGCGGAAGACATCAATCATCTTGCGCGGCTCAACATCCGCTTGACGCGGCGGGGCGGAACGCGCGCTACTCGCCGCATAAGGGGAGAAAACAGCCATGAGAGCAGTCGTCACCATCACCGCGTGCATCGCCGCCTTGGCCTTGAGCGCCTGCGGCCAGCAAGAGCAAGCCGCAGCGCCGGCCGAACCGGAAGCGCCCGCTTCGTTGCAGGCCCAGGCGCGCGCGCTTTCAGCCGAAACGCGCCCGGTGTTCGCCTACCAGCAATTGGTCACGCATCTGCAGGCGCAAGGGCAAACCTGCGCCGGCCCACGCGGGGCCGAGGGCCGCGGCACGGTGCCGGAGAATGTCGCGCCTGACAGCATCTACGGGCCGTTCGCCGGCGCGGACGTTTACGCGGTGCAGTGCGGGGAGCAGCTCACCACCGTGCGCGATGATCCGGCGCAGCGCTGGCTTGTGGTGTTTCCGGCCGATGGGCCGGCGCAGTTCGTCAATTGCGCGGGCGAACGCAACGCCGATCGCTGCGCCGCGCGCCAGATACCGGTGACGGAAGCCGCGCCGACGCCGTAGTGCTTGGACCGCCGGCGGCCTCGCCGGCTGGGCTTTATCCGTTTGCGCAAGCGCGTGGGGCTAATGGCCCTGCCGGCGAGGGCGCCGGCAGTCCAAGTGTGACCTCACGCTTCCCGGCCGAAGCCCCGCACTTGATGCGGGGTGA
>DAORMO010000178.1:6309-6703 GCA_035440585.1 Terricaulis sp. | reverse complement strand
TGAGCAGATTCAAGAAACTGGCCGTCAGGGCTTTCGCGGCGGCGCTTGGGGCTATTTGAGCGAGGATGGCTGGCTGTTCGCGCTCGCGGTTTTCATGCACTTGCGCGGGGATGAGCCCACCCACGCACGCGCGCACATCAAGCCGCGTCTGACTAAGCGCTTTGACGAAGCGTTTAAATATGTCGGCGGCGCGGATGACTTGCTTGCGCCGCTGCGTGCGCTTTAGCCGCTGGCGCTCTTTTTCTTGCGGGCGGTTTTCGGGGCGGCTGCTTCGGCTGCGGCGGCTTTGCGCTTAGGCGCGTTGGCGGCGCGGCGTTCGGCGTGGCGCTTGAGCGTTTCGGCGAGATAGCGCCCGGTGTGGCTGGATTTGATCTTCGCCACGTCTTCGGGCGTG
>DAORMO010000178.1:0-6299 GCA_035440585.1 Terricaulis sp. | reverse complement strand
CCACCACCTGGCCGCCGCCATCCCCGCCTTCGGGGCCCATATCGATCACCCAATCGGCGGTTTTGACGACATCGAGATTATGCTCGATCACCAGCACCGAATTGCCGTTATCGACCAGCTCATGCAGCACTTCGAGCAACTTTTTCACGTCCTCGAAATGCAGCCCCGTGGTGGGTTCATCGAGAATGTAGAGCGTGCGCCCAGTGGCGCGCTTTGACAGTTCCTTGGAAAGCTTCACGCGCTGAGCTTCGCCGCCCGAAAGCGTCGTCGCCTGCTGGCCGATATGCACGTAGGCAAGGCCAACGCGCTTGAGCGTTTCAAGCTTGTCGCGGATCGACGGCACGGCATGGAAAAGGTTTGCGCCTTCTTCCACCGTCATATCCAGCACGTCCGAAATGGATTTGCCGCGATAGAGGATTTCCAGTGTTTCGCGATTGTAGCGTTTGCCCTGGCACGTATCGCAGGTGACGTACACGTCCGGCAAAAAGTGCATCTCGATCTTGATGACGCCATCGCCTTGGCACGCCTCGCAGCGCCCGCCTTTGACGTTGAACGAAAACCGCCCCGGCCCATAGCCGCGCGCCTTTGCCTCCGGGAGATTGGCGTACCAATCGCGGATCGGCGTGAACGCGCCGGTATAGGTGGCGGGGTTGGAGCGCGGCGTGCGCCCGATCGGGCTTTGATCGATGTCGATAATCTTATCGATATGCTCAAGGCCCAGGATCGCGTCATGCTCAGCCGGCACATCGCCCGCGCCGTGCCATTGCCGCGCCACGGCTTTGTAGAGCGTCTCGTTCACCAGCGTGGATTTGCCGCCGCCGGAAACGCCGGTCACGCACGCGAACACGCCGAGCGGAATATCGACATCGACATTCTTCAGATTATTGCCGCGCGCGCCTTTGATGGTGATTTGCCGCTTCTTATTGGTCCAGCGCCGCTTCTCTGGGATCGCGATCTCGCGCGCGCCGGTGAGATAGGCGCCGGTGACGCTGGCTTTGTTCTTCTGGATCTGCGCGGGCGTGCCTTCGGCGACCACCGTGCCGCCATGCACGCCGGCTGCGGGGCCCATGTCGAGCACGTAATCGGCGGTGAGGATCGCTTCCTCATCGTGCTCCACCACCAGCACCGAATTGCCGAGATCGCGCAGGCGCACGAGTGTTTCGAGCAAGCGGGTGTTGTCGCGTTGATGCAGGCCAATGCTTGGCTCATCGAGCACGTAGAGCACGCCCGTCAGCCCCGAGCCGATCTGCGAGGCCAGCCGGATGCGCTGGCTCTCGCCGCCGCTCAGCGTGCCTGAAGCGCGGCTGAGCGAAAGATATTCAAGCCCGACATCAACAAGGAAACGCAAGCGATCGTTGATCTCCTTGAGGATGCGAACCGCGATTTCCTTCTGCTTGGCGCTGAGCTTGCCATTCAGCCCCTCAAACCAATCGCGCGCCTGGCGGATGGAAAATTGCGAGGCGTCGGAGATATCGAGCATGGCGACCTTTACCGCCAGCGCCTCGGGCTTCAGCCGCTTGCCGTGGCAAGAAGGGCATGGCGCCTCGCTCTGATATTTTTCCAGATCTTCCCGCACCCAAGCGGAATCGGTTTCTTTCCAGCGGCGCTCAAGATTCGGCAGCACACCTTCGAAATTCTTCGTCGTCTCATAGCGGCGCACGCCGTCGTCATAGACGAATTTGATCGCTTCCTTGGTGCCGTTGAGGATCGCATCGCGCAGCGGCTTGGGCAGCTCGCGCCAGGCTATGTTAGTTTTCGATTTGAAATGCTTGGCGATGGCCTCGAGCGTTTGCCCGTAAAGCGGCGAGGGGCCCTTGGCCCAGGGGGCGACGGCGCCTTCCTTGAGGCTTTTATCCTGATCGGGGATGACGCGTGCGGCGTCGAATTTCAATTGCACGCCAAGGCCATCGCACGTCGGGCAGGCGCCGGCGGGATTGTTGAATGAGAAAAGCCGAGGCTCGATCTCTGGGATGGTGAAGCCAGAAACGGGGCAGGCGAATTTCTGGCTGAAGATGATGCGCTCGCCCGCCTTTGCGCCGCTCTTATCATCCGCATATTCGGCGTAAGCCACGCCATCGGCGAGTTTCAGCGCCTGCTCCAGCGAATCCGCGAGGCGCGTTTCGATCCCGGGCTTCACCGCGATGCGATCAATCACGACCTCGATGTCGTGCTTGAGTTTTTTATCGAGCGTCGGCGGCTCAGAAAGTTCATAGAACTCGCCATTGATCTTGGCGCGCTGATAGCCCTTCTTCAGCAGCTCGGCCATTTCCTTGCGATACTCGCCCTTGCGGTCGCGCACGATCGGCGAGAGCAGATAGAGCCGCGTGCCCGCGGGCAGCGCCATAATCTGATCGACCATCTGGCTCACCTGCATCGCCTCGATCGGCTTGCCGGTGGCGGGCGAATAGGGAATGCCCACGCGCGCCCAAAGCAGGCGCATATAATCGTAAATTTCCGTGACGGTGCCGACAGTCGAGCGCGGATTGCGCGAGGTGGTTTTCTGCTCGATCGAAATTGCGGGCGAGAGCCCTTCGATCGAATCCACATCGGGCTTCTGCATCAGCTCAAGAAATTGCCGCGCATAAGCAGACAGCGATTCCACATAGCGCCGCTGGCCCTCGGCATAAATCGTATCGAACGCCAGCGAGGATTTTCCGCTGCCGGAAAGCCCGGTGATCACAACCAGCTCATTGCGCGGAATATCGACGTTCACGCTCTTGAGATTGTGCTCGCGCGCGCCGCGCACGCGGATATGGGTCAGCGCATCTCTCATTGCGGCAGGCCGAACGCGATCGAGGTCATGGAGATGCCTGGGAAAAAGTGGCGGTTAAAAACGTGCGGCGCTTCGCCGTCGCGCTGGGCGGCGAGCGTGTAGAAGATCGGGAAAAAGTGCTCCCAATCGGCGTTGGCCGCAGGGATGGCGGGATGTGTGACGTAGTTCAACACCGCCGCATGATCGCGGCGCGCCACAGCGTCGATGATGTAGTCATCGAATTCCTGATCCCAGGGCGTTGCCTTGCCTTGGTTGCGGAAGAAGCTTTGCAGATTGTGCACGATGTCGCCCGAGCCGATCAGCAGCACGTTCTCGTCGCGCAACGCGGCCAGCGCTTGGCCGATGGCGTAGTGCTCCTGCGGGCCGCGCCGCGCGTCGAGGCTCACCTGCACGATAGGTACATCGGCGTCTGGGTACATGTGCTTGACCACTGACCATGTGCCGTGGTCGAGGCCCCAGCTTTCATCCAATTGGGCGCCAAATGGCGCGAGGCGCTTGGTGATCTCGTGCGCGAGAATGGGGTCGCCCTCGGCTGGGTATTGCACCTCAAACAGCGCCTGCGGAAAGCCGCGGCCGAAATCGTGGATGGTGCGGGGCTTTATGTTCGAGGTGACGCGCACGCCCTCAGTCACCCAATGGGCTGAAATGCAGACGATGGCGCGCGGCTTTGGAAATGCGGCCGCGACCTCAGCCCAGCCCCGCGCAGAGGGGGTGTCTTCGATGGCGTTCATCGGCGAACCGTGGCCGACGAAAAGGGCCGGAGCTGTGCTGGTCATGGCGGCTTTCTGCGTGCCGCTAAACCCCAGCGGCGGACACCATATTTAGTAGCGAGAGTCGCACTGGCATCAAGAACAAAGAGGAAACATGCGCGTGATAACCCAGATGTTGTGCAGCGCGGCCCTGGTTTGTTGCGCATCGCCTACGACGCGCCCCTGTTAAGACCCTCTTTACCTCTGGGGCGAGTCGGCTTATAGAACATAGGGAGAACATTTGCCCGGGTCAGCCGGCGGATGCCTCGTCCATCGAGTACAGCGCAGGAAACAGGAGGTCGGCGATGGCTGGCAGCGTCAACAAAGTGATTTTGGTCGGCAATCTGGGCAAGGATCCTGAGATCCGCCGCCTCAATAACGGCGATCCGGTGGTCAATCTCAGCATCGCCACCTCTGAAACTTGGCGCGACAAGCAAAGCGGCGAGCGCAAGGAAAAGACCGAGTGGCACCGCGTCGTGATCTTCAACGAGAACATCGCCAAGGTGGCCGAGCAATATCTCAAGAAGGGCTCGACCGTTTACATCGAAGGCCAGCTGCAAACGCGCAAGTACGAGCAGAACGGCCAGGAAAAGTACACGACTGAAGTGGTGCTGCAGCGCTTCCGCGGCGAGCTCACCATGCTCGGCGGCAAGGGCGACGGCGGCGGCCGCTCCTATGACGATGACGCAGGCTCAAGCTTCGGCGGCGGCAACCGCGGCTCCAAACGCGTCAGCGACGGCCCGCGCGAAAGCTTCAACCAGGATCTGGATGACGAAATTCCGTTCTAAGCACGGCACCGCCTCCTCGCCCTTGATGGGCGAGGTGGCTCGCGGCGCAGCCGCGAGACGGA
Organism: Terricaulis sp.; assembly: GCA_035440585.1. Lineage (GTDB taxonomy): Bacteria > Pseudomonadota > Alphaproteobacteria > Caulobacterales > Aquidulcibacteraceae > Vitreimonas. The sequence continues at coordinate 1,927 of DAORMO010000178.1, read as the reverse complement.
GTGGGTGGATGCGCGAGGCCTTCAGAACACAGCGCCGTCACCCACTCAGTCATCGCGTTGCGCGCGCTGACAGCTCGCCCATCAAGGGCGAGCAGGCAATCCGAGCCTAAAGCCGCTTCACCTCAGCGCCCACCGCCTTGCCCAGCACCACGGTGCGCGACATGCCGATGAAAAGCCCGTGCTCCACCACCCCGACGATGCGCTTAAGCCCATCGGCCAGCGCTTCGGGATTGGGGATCACCTTGCAGTGCGCGTCGATAATGTAATTGCCGCCATCGGTGACGACCGGGTCTGCGCCCTTGCCCTGCACGCGCAAATTCGCCTCCGCGCCCGCGCAGCCAGCCGCCGCCATCGCTTCGCGCACGCGCTCCAGCGTCAGCGCAAAGCCAAAGCGCACCGCCTCGACCGGCAGCGGAAAGGCGCCAAGCGTTTCAACCCATTTCGATGCATCGGCGATCACCACCATCTCGCCGCTGGCGGCGGCGACGATCTTCTCGCGCAACAATGCCGCGCCCCCGCCCTTGATCAGCCGGAACGCCGGATCAACCTCATCGGCGCCATCGACATCCACATCGATCGCAGAAACCCGCGCAATGTCGATCAACGGCACGCCCACCTGCTCGGCCAACAGCCGCGTGGCCTCCGATGTGGGCACGCCCGTCACGCGCAAGCCTTGGCGCACGCGCTCACCAAGCAGGCGCACGAAATGCGCGGCGGTGGAGCCGGTGCCGAGGCCGACAACCATGCCGTCCTTCACAAATTGCAGCGCAGCTTCCGCCGCGTTCAGCTTGGCGAGATCAGCGCTCACTTGGCTTCCTTATCCTTGCGCTTGGCTTCGCGATTTTGATCGGCCCAGCCTTCGTAATTCTGCTGGCGCGCGCGGCTGACGGCGAGCGCGCCTTCGGGCACGTCCTTGGTGATGACGCTGCCCGTGCCCGTGTAAGCGCGCGCGCCTACCGTGACGGGCGCAACCAGCGCCGTATCGGAGCCGATGAACGCGCCATCGCCGATCACAGTGCGAAATTTCGAGAAGCCGTCATAATTGCAGGTGATCGTGCCCGCGCCGAGATTGGCGCCCGCGCCCACATCGGCGTCACCCACATAAGTCAGGTGGCTGGCTTGGGCCTTCTCGCCAAAGGTGGAATTCTTCACCTCGACAAAATTGCCGATCTTCACGCCGGCGCCCAGCTTTGCGCCCGGCCGCAGCCGCGCATACGGGCCGATCTGCGCGCCCGGGCCGATCTCGGCGCCTTCGATATGGCAGAACGCCTTGATGCGCGCGCCCTTGGCGATGCTGACGCCGCGCCCGAAATAGACATTCGGCTCGATCGTCACGTCCGCTGCGATCTCTGTGTCGAAGCTGAAGAACACGCTCTCGGGATCAATCAGCGTAACGCCCGCCTCCATCATCGCCAGCCGCGCGCGGCGCTGAAACACCGCCTCCGCCGCCGCCAGCTCGGCGCGCGAATTGGCGCCCAGCGCATCGCTCTCGGGCCCGCGCACGATGTGCGTCTTCAGCCCCGCCGCAGCGCCGAGCGCGACGATGTCCGTGAGATAATACTCGCCCTTGGCATTTTCGTTGCGCACCTTGGCCAGCAGCTCAAACAGCGCCTTGGCGTCCGCGCACATCACGCCGGAATTGCAAAGCGTCACCGCGCGCTCAGCCTCGCTGGCGTCCTTGTGCTCGACGATGCGTTCAAGCGCCCCGCCTTGGCCTTCGATCAGCCGGCCATAGCCGGTGGGATCGGCGGCCTCAAAGCCAAGCACCACGAGCCCGCCCGAGGCGGCGCGGGCTGCGAACATCGCCTCGATGCGCGCCGCCGGCACGAACGGCGCATCGCCATAGAGGATGATCACATCGCCATCGAAATCCTTGAGCGCGCCCTCGGCGGCGCGCACCGCGTGGCCGGTGCCGAGCGGGGGATCT
>DAORMO010000177.1:886-6734 GCA_035440585.1 Terricaulis sp. | reverse complement strand
AGGTGTCGAGCCAAGGCAGGATGAACAACACCCCGATCGCCGCAAACATGGCGAGCACGCCGCCCAGCTTGGAATCGATCGGCCCAATATTGAAATCAACCGCGCGCAGGATCGCGTAGAACGGCAGGAAATACCATTCCGGCACGATTTCCGGCGGCGTCTGCAGCGCGTTGGCGGGGATGTAATTGTCCGCATGGCCGAGCGCGTCGGGCATGTAGAACACAAACACCGCAAACAGGATGAGGAAGAGCGTCGTCGCGAACAGATCCTTCATCGTCGCGTGCGGCGTGAAGGGCACGGTGTCTTTCGGCTGGCCGGCGGGGATGTCTGAATCCTTGCGCGGATCGACGCCCGCGGGATTGTTCTGCCCCGCTTCGTGCAGCGCCCAGACGTGCAGCGCCACAACGCCGGCGATCACGAACGGCAGCAGATAATGCAGCGAGAAGAAGCGGCTGAGCGTCGGCTGATCGATGGCGAAGCCGCCCATCAGCCAATTCTTGATGCTTTCACCCACCAGCGGCAGCGCGCCCAGCAGGTTGGTGATGACGGTGGCGCCCCAGAAGCTCATCTGGCCCCACGGCAGCGTGTAGCCAAGGAACGCGGTGGAGACCATCAGCAGGTAGATCACGCAGCCGAGAATCCAGAGGATTTCGCGCGGCGCCTTGTAAGACCCGTAATACAGGCCCCGGAACATGTGCACGTACACCGCGATAAAGAACATCGAAGCGCCGACCGCGTGGATCGGCTGGATCAGCCAGCCGAACGAAACATCGCGCTTGAAGCGCTGCACGCTATCCATCGCAAGGTCGATGTGCGGGGTGTAGTGCATCGCCAGGATCACGCCGGTGATGATCTGCACGACGAGGCAGAGCGACAGCATCGCCCCGAACGTCCACCAATAATTGAGATTGCGCGGCGTGGGGTACGCCACAAAGCTGTCATAGCCCAGCCGGATGATCGGCAGGCGCTTATCGAGCCAACGGGTGAAGCCGGTTTTCGGCTCGTAGGTCGAGTGTCCGCTCACGTGTGTGCGCTCCTGCCGGCTCAGCCGATGCGGATTGAAGTTTCGTTCGTGAAAACGTACGGGGCGACGATGAGATTGAGCGGCGCGGGGCCGCGCCGAATCCGGCCGGACGTATCGTAATCAGAGCCGTGGCACGGGCAGAACCAGCCGCCATAGGAAGACCCTTCCACGAAGGTGGGCACGCAGCCCAAGTGCGTGCAGCCCGCCTGCAGGATGATCCATTCGGGCTTGCCGGCCGCGCCGCTGGATTGCACCAGGCGCGAAGCGTCCGAAGCGGGATCTTTCAGGTTGGCGAAATCATCGCGCTGCGCCGCGGCGATTTCCGCCGCCGTGCGATGGCGCACGAACACTGGCTTGCCCTGCCACAAGATGCGGATCTGCTGGCCGAGCTCGACAGCGGTGAGATCAACCTCCGTGGAGGCGAGCGCGCGCGTATCGGCGGCCGGGTTCATCTGATCGATGAACGGCCACGCCGTCGCCGCCGCGCCCACCGCGGCCATGCCGCCAGCGGCGATGAAAATAAAGTCGCGACGGGATGTGTCGTCTTCCCCGTGCGTCTCGGTCGTTGCGTCAGCCACCGCAAAGCCTCTCTCGATTTGGACCGCCGACGAAGCTAGGCTAGTTAAGGGGTCAAGGGGCGAGCGGCGCGTAGCCGCATGCCCTATCGATTCCCCGATTCCGCCTAATTCTCCGGCGGTGAGGCCATAACGTGCGGCTCGCGCTCTATCAACCTGATATCCCGCAGAACCTTGGCGCGGCCATTCGCCTCGCCGCCTGCCTTGGCGCGGCGCTCGATATTATCGAGCCCTGCGGCTTCCCGCTTACCGCCGCCGCCCTCAAGCGCGCGGCCATGGATTATGGGGCGCACGCCCAGATCGCCCGGCACCCCAGCTTCACCGCCTTCCTTTCAGCCCCGGAACGGATCAGCGGGCGGCTGGTGCTGGTGGAAACCGATGGGGCTATCCCGTTCGGCGATTTCGCCTATTCCCCGGGCGACACCTTAATCCTGGGCCGGGAAAGCGCGGGCAGCCCGGGGGAACTTTATGAAGCGGCGGAGGTCAGCGTGCGCATCCCGATGGTGCGGGGCGTGCGCTCCCTCAACGTGGTGATGGCCGGCGCGGTGGTGCTGACAGAGGCGATGCGCCAAACAGGCGCCTGGGAGAAGCTGGACTAATGAGCGACGACCGCAAAGCCCGCGCCAAGGCCTGGTTTGAGACCCTGCGCGACCAGATCTGCGCCGAATTTGAGCGGCTGGAGGATGAGGCCCCCGCCGCGCTCTATCCCGGCGCGCCGGGCCGGTTTGAGAAAAAGCCATGGACCCGCGGCGATGGCGCCGAAGATCAGGGCGGGGGCGTGGCCGGGCTGATGCGCGGGCGCTTCTTTGAGAAGGTCGGCGTGCATGTCAGCACGGTGTACGGGCGCTTCTCCCCCGATTTCGCCAAGCAGATCCCCGGCGCGGCGGAGGATCCGCGCTTTTGGGCCAGCGGCATTTCGCTGATCGCGCACATGCGCAACCCGCACTGCCCGCCTGCGCACATGAACACGCGCCACATCGCCACCACCCAATGGTGGTTCGGCGGCGGCGGCGATCTCAATCCCACCCAAGCCTATCAGCGCGATGAGGCAAACGCGGACGCTCAAGCCTTCCACGCCGCCTACAAAGCCGCCTGCGATCCGTATGGCGATGATCTCTATCCGGCCTACAAAAAGTGGGCGGACGAATATTTCTGGCTGCCGCATCGCAACGAGGCGCGCGGCGTGGGCGGCATCTTCTACGATCACCACAATAGCGGCGGCCAAAGCGGCGACACCTGGGAGCGCGATTTCGCCTTCACCCAAGCAGTGGGCCGCGCCTTCCTGCAAGCCTACCCCCCGCTCCTGCGCAAATATATGCGCAAAGAATGGAGCGAGGCTGAGCGCGAAGAGCAGCTGATCCAGCGCGGGCGCTATGTCGAGTTCAACCTGCTCTACGATCGCGGCACAACGTTTGGCCTAAAAACCGGCGGCAACGTGGAAAGCATCCTCTCCTCCATGCCGCCAACGGCGAAATGGCCTTAGTCGACTCGATCTTCCGCGACGACGCCCACTTTGCCAAAGCGCTCAAGCACAGGCATCAGCTCCTCAAAAGCGCTGACAGAAGCGCTGACAGACATGCCCGGATGGCCGCGCACAAAAATGCGCACCTCACGCCGCGCCTCTTCGGCGCTGAGCTGCGGATTGGCGGCCATTGCATGGCGCAGCAGCGCGGCGTCCAATTCATCGCGCGCGACCGCCTCCTGCTCAACGCGCAGGGCGTAGCCGCTTTCCGCAGGCTCGATGTTCAGCCAAAGGGGGCGCAGCGCGGCCTCTTGCACCACCGGGTTTCCTCCGCATGCGGCCATCAACATGCTCGCCAGCGCAACTATGATGCGCGCGCGCCTCGGCATGATTCTAAGCCATTCCCTGCGCCACGGCCTTTAGCCGCTCGATCACGCTGAGCTTATCATCCGGGAAATCAGCGTCGATCCACCAGGCTTCCACCTCGCGCAGCACCGCGCCGACCTTCGGCCCAGCCGGCACGCCTGCAGCCATCACCTCATCGCCCGAGAGCGGCAGTTTGGGCGGGGTCCACATTTGCGCGTGCGCCACCAGCGCGCGCCATTGCTGGGTTTTGGCAAGGCCCGCCTCAGCCCAGGCCAGCATCACCCGATCACGGAAGGCTTCGTTGCCGAGCGTGTAGATCGCGCGCCGCATTTCCTTGAGCGACATGTAAGAGGTGATCCGCACCTCGGCGCCCAAAGCAGAGGTGAGCCGATCGCGCTCCTCGTTCGACAATTTCAGCCGGCGCGCCAAAGCGGCGGCGCTGAGTTGATCAGGCAGCGCGGCGGCGACGCGCGTCATCGGATCGACCGGCAGCATCAAATCCGCTTCGAGCGCCATCAGCGCGGCGAGCCGCTCACGCGCCGTCATTTCCGGCAGCGCGCGGGCGCGCACCTCGATCGCCTCCATTCCCTCCCACGCGGCGCGCGGATTGAAGGCCGAAAGCAGCTTCTTGGCCTCCTTCCATATCCGCTCCACCGAAAGCGTTTCCACGCCCGCGGCGAGATCGGCGCAGGCGTGCAAGCCTGCCGGATCAAGCGGGCCCTTGGCGTACCAGGCGTTGAAGCGGAAAAAGCGCAGGATGCGTAAGTAATCCTCACGCAGCCGCGTGTGCGCATCGCCGATGAAAATCACCCGCCCGCTGCGCGCATCGGAAAGCCCGCCGCCGGTGGGATCATGGATCTGCCCCGATGCATCCGCATAAAGCGCATTCAGCCGGAAATCGCGGCGCGCCGCATCTTCCTCCCAACTCTCAGTGAACGCCACGGTGGCGCGGCGGCCATCGGTGGAGACATCGCGGCGCAGCGTGGTGATCTCAAACGGCTGATGATTGACCACCACCGTCACCGTGCCGTGCTCAATCCCAGTGGGATGCGCGGCAAAACCCGCCGCGTGCGCAATCTCCGTGACGCGATCCGGCGTAAGCTGGGTGGCGATGTCGATATCATCGACCTCATGCGCCATCAGCGTATTGCGCACGCAGCCGCCAACAAAGCGCGAACCATCGGGCCGCGCCTCTTCCAGCACAGCCAGCAGCTTTTGCGTCTGCGGCGCCTTGAGCCAGGCGGCGTGAGCGATGGTGGCGGTCATTCAAACAATCTCTGATACAGCGCCCGCACCATGCCTGCGGTTGCGCCCCAGATGAAGTGGCCTTCATAGGGCATGGCGTAATAAGCGCGCTTGACGCCGCGCCATTCGCCCTCGCGCCGCTCGTGATTGGCGGGGTTGAACAGAAAGCTCAGCGGCGCCTCGAACGCGGAGGCCACCTCGCGCGGATCGAGCTTGAGTTCAAAGCCGGGGCGGATGAGGCCGACCACCGGCGTGATGCGAAAGCCCGTGCCGGTTTCATAGCGATCGAACGCGCCCAGCGGCTCGATACGATCACGGCCAAGCCCGATTTCCTCGAACGTCTCGCGCAGCGCGGTGTCGAGCGGGCCGTTGTCGCTGGCCTGCACGCGCCCGCCGGGAAAGGAAATTTGCCCCGGATGCGCCGGGGTTTCCTCCGCGCGCTGCGTGAACAGCATCGTCCACCCCTCCGGGCGCATGATGATCGGCGCAAGCACGGCGGCGGGCCGCAGCTCCATATCCGGCGGCAGCCAATCCGGATTGAGATCACGATCCGACCGCTGCGCATCGGTGATGCGGTCAAGCGGATCGAGCTTTGAGCGTAAACGCGCCTCGACGTCAGACCAGTTCACGCCGCCCCCAACTCAAACCACACGCCCCCACTCCAAACGCCCAGCTTGCCGTCCTTCGTCTCCGCCCACCCCACCATTTCGTAAAATGGCGCGCGCAAAATCCGCGCTTCCAAGCGCCCGCGCACCAGCACGTAAGGCCGAGGTTCATCGCCCTCATAAGCCACACGGATCGGGTTTTCCGGGCCAGCTTTCACCACATCGCCCACCTCCGTGGTGAAGATCAGCGTTTGCTCCGCGCCCGCGCCCGCGCGATCGGCGCGGATGGCGAGGAAGGGCGCGTCCTCGACTTTCACCAGGATTTTCTCGACCGGGGTGACAAGATACGTCTCCCCATCCGCATCTTTGCGCAGGATTGAGGCGAACAGCCGCTTCATCGGCTCGCGCGTGATGCGCGTTCCTTGGTGCAGCCAGGTGCCGTCTTTGAGGATTTCAAAGCCGGCCTCGCCGCAATAGGCTGGGTTCCATTGCTCAACGGGCGGCGGGCCTTTACCGGCGCCGGCCTCCCTCTTGAGCGAAGCCAGCAATTGCTCCAGGGACGGGGTGTTTT
>DAORMO010000177.1:0-872 GCA_035440585.1 Terricaulis sp. | reverse complement strand
GTCATATTTCCGCCCCCAACTAAGCGAGCTTGGGCCCGATGAGCAATCAAGACACTGCGGCCCTGGTCGCCGAGGCGGAACAGGCCGGTGAGAAACTGGCCGCCGTGCGGGCCGAGATCGGCAAGGCCGTGTTCGGCCAGGAGCGGGTGATCGAGCTGGCGCTGGCGGCCGTGCTGGCCGGCGGGCATGTGCTGCTGGTGGGCGCGCCCGGGCTTGCCAAAACGCGGCTCGTGGAAGCCATGGCGCGGGTGCTGGGCCTCGATTGGGCGCGCGTGCAATTCACGCCCGATCTGATGCCGGCCGATATTCTCGGCTCTGAGGTGCTGGATCAGGATGAGGCCGGCAAGCGGCATTTCCGCTTCGTCAAAGGCCCGATCTTCACGCAGCTTTTGATGGCCGATGAAATCAACCGCGCCTCCCCGCGCACGCAATCGGCGCTGCTGCAGGCGATGCAGGAGCGGCACGTCACGGTGGCCGGCCAAGGCTATGACGTGCCCCAGCCCTTCCATGTGCTGGCCACGCAAAACCCGATCGAGCACGAAGGCGCCTACCCATTGCCCGAAGCCCAGCTTGACCGCTTCCTGCTGCAAGTGGACGTGCCCTACCCGGATACGGAAACCGAGCGGAAGATTTTGATCGAAACCACCGGCCTTGGCGATGCGCAGCCGCAAGCGGTGCTCAATCCCGCAGCGCTCATCCGCCTGCAGCAATTGGTGCGGGCGATGCCGGTGGGCGAAAAAGTGCTGGCCTCGATTTTGGAATTGGTGCGCTCGGCGCGGCCGGGCTCGAGACACGATCCACGTGTGAACCAGCATGTCGCGTGGGGGCCGGGGCCGCGTGCGGGGCAAGCTTTGATGTTGGCGGTGCGGGCG
>DAORMO010000176.1:0-6745 GCA_035440585.1 Terricaulis sp. | reverse complement strand
CGCCAAAGCGATGATCGGCCCCTCTGGCAACGCGTCGGCACGGCGCCGGGCCAGCGCATCGATCCAGAGCTTTGGCGCAAGCGGCCGATCCGCCCCCACCGCCTCGGCCCAATCCTCGGCGCGGTGGCGCAGCACCGGCGCAGGGGTGAGCACAATCCGGCGCGGCGCAGCCACGCTTTTGCCGAGCCAGCCGCCGCGCGCATCGATCAGCTGGCTCACATAAACGCGCGCCAGTTCCCGGCGCACCCTCAGAAGCGGCAAAAACCCCGCCCGCGCGGGCAAATCATGCATCGCGACGAGGCCGGGCGCCGCGCGGAACAGCGGCCGCGCCTCGGCGGGGCACACCACCACAAGTTGGCCGACCTCCCCCAGCACATGCGCCAGCGCGCCGGTGGCCAGCACGGCTTCGCCGAGATCGTCGGGGGCGAGGAAGAGGATCGCTGCCATTTCAGGTCCGGTTAGAGGCGGCCCAGGTAAATGCCAAGTCAACGCCCCAGCCAGGGTTGCGGCCCGCGCGCCGCCGCGCCAAGTGAACGGCATGCCTTTCCGCCTCGATCGCGCCTTCATCCGCGTCTCCGGCCCCGACGCCGTGAGCTTTCTGGATAACCTGCTGACGCAGGATGTGACCAAGATCGACGCGCACGGCGTGCTCTACGCAGCGCTGCTTTCGCCGCAAGGCAAGATCATCACCGATATGTTCGTCTGGGATGAGAAGGATCGCGGCGAGCCGAGCCTTTTACTTGAGCTCGATCCCTCGCGTGCGGAAAATCTTCTGCGTCGGCTCACCATGTACAAGCTGCGCGCGCAGGTCACGCTGGCTGATGTCAGCGGCGAGGTTCAGGCGGTGTTCGATCAAAGCGCATTTTCGAGCGACCTTCCTGACCCGCGTTTTACCGAGCACCAGCTTGGCTGGCGCGACTTCGTGACATTTCCTATTGATTTCGCCGACGGTGCCGCCGCGTATGAGGCGCATCGCCTCGCACTCGGCGTTCCTGATCTTGCGCGCGATTGCGCCCCCGAGGAGGTGTTCGCTGGCGAAGCGCTGCTGGAAGAACTCAACGGCGTTGATTTCCACAAAGGCTGTTTCGTCGGCCAGGAAAACACCTCGCGCATGAAGCGCCGCGCCACCACGCGGAAGAAATTTTGCCCCATCGTATTTGAAGGCCCCGCCCCGGCTTACGATGCAGTCATCTCCGCCGGCGCCGCCGAGATTGGCCGCGTCCGCACCGGCGGCGAAGGGCGCGCGATCGCGCTGCTGCGGCTCGACCGCGCGCTGGCCGCTGCGGAAGATGGCGTTCAGCTCACCGCTGAAGGGCGCGAAATTCGGCTCGATCCGCCTGATTGGCTTATCTTGCCGCAACGCGAAGCGCCGCGCGGCGGCGGCGCAGATTGACGCTGCCCGCCCCGAGGTTTAAGCGCAAAAACAGCCGCTTGGCCTGCGCCAGAGGGGATAAACACCTTTGACTGTCGTCATTTCCGCCACCGGCCTCTACACGCCGAAAGAGTCGATCTCGAACGCCGAACTGGTCGCCTCGTTCAACAGCTTCGTTGCGCGCTACAATGCCGAGCACGCGGCGGAGATCGCTGCTGGCGCGCTGCCGGCGCTGCAACCCTCAAGCGTCGAGTTCATCGAGAAGGCTTCCGGCATCAAGCATCGGCATGTGATGAACAAAGCCGGCATGCTGGATGTGGACCGCATGGTCCCCGACATTTCCGAGCGCCCGAATGAGCAGCTTTCGCTAATGGCGGAAATTTCTATCGAGGCCGCAAAGCAAGCGCTCGCGCGCGCCGGGCGCGACGCCAGCGAGATTGATGCGGTGATCTGCTCCTGCTCCTCGCTGCCGCGCCCGTATCCGGCGCTGGCGATTGAGGTGCAGAACGCGCTGGGCGCGGGCGGGTTCGGCTATGATATGAATGTCGCCTGCTCATCGGCCACGTTTGCGATCCAGAACGCGATGGACATCATCCGTGCGGGCCACGGCCGCTCCGTGCTGGTGATCAATCCCGAGCTCTGCACCGGCCACCTCAATCTGCGCGATCGTGAAACGCATTTCATCTTTGGCGACGCCGCCGTCGCCATTCTGGTGGAAAGCGCCGAGATCGCACCGCCCGGCGCCTGGGCGATCCTCGGTTCAAAACTGCAAACCCGCTTTTCCAACAATATCCGCAACAATTTCGGCTTCCTGAACCGCTGCGATCCGCAATGGCGCGACATGCCCGATAAGCTGATCACCCAGCAGGGCCGCAAAGTGTTCCGCGAAGTGGTGCCGATGGTGTCGGACATGATCCTGCAGCACATGGCCGCGCTTGAGTTGAAGCCCACGGATCTCAAGCGCCTCTGGCTGCACCAGGCCAATTCCAACATGAACCGCTTGATCGCTGAGCGCGTGCTGGGCCACGAAGCCAGCCAAGACGAAGCGCCCACCGTGCTCGACACCTACGGCAACGCCGCCGGCGCAGGCTCCATCATCGCCTTCCACCTGCATTCCGATGATCTGAAAGCCGGCGATAAAGGGCTGATCTGCTCGTTCGGCGCAGGCTACAGCGCCGGCAGCATTTTCGTGCAGAAAGCTGCTTAATCGAACGAGACGTCGCGCCGTGCGCCGATGATGGTGATGGTAAAGCCCGCGATCACGTCCAGCAGCGCCATCGCCATCAGCAAAAAGAAGGGCGAGGTCACGAACGGCGGCGCGATCAGGAAGAACACAAGGCACACGATAAACACGCCGACAGAAAAGGCGTGGTTCAGCAGCGTGCCTGAGCCCGTGCCGGTGGCCTTCAACAGATCGATGAACAGCGCCACCAAGCCGCACAGCACAAGCAGCTCGCCCCAGCTCAGCGCCCACACAACGCCAGCGGGCATATCGATGCTGAGCGCCGCCCCCTCAAGAACGGCGGCAAAGCCCCCCTCCGCGCCGCCCCAAACCAGCGCCGCCAGCGCATAAATCGCCACCGGAATGAGCAGGGTCGGGAAAGCTGTAAGCGGATATTTCATAGGCAGCGGCGCCTCCAATGCGCGCCTGAAGCTTAACCATGCGCGCCGCGCGACGCTACGGCGCTGGCGCAAATGCGGCAAACTTGCCATGGTGCGCACGCCCGGCCGGGGGTCTCACCGGTGTTGAGGAACGCGGTTTGACGCCGCGTGTCGCTGGTGGAAATCGCAATCCTGATTTTTCTCGTCCTGCTCAATGGCGTTTTCGCGATGTCTGAGCTGGCGATTGTTTCCGCCAAAAAGCCCCGCCTCAAAGCCCGCGCCGACGCTGGCGATAAAGGCGCCCAAGCCGCGCTCAAATTGCTGGAAGATCCTTCCCGGCTTTTATCCACCGTTCAAATCGGCATCACGCTGATTGGCATCATCGCGGGCGCCTACGGCGCAACCGCGATCGCAGATGACCTTGCGCCTATCCTGCTTGGTTGGTTTCCGAGCCTTGGCGCCTTCGCCAGCCAAGTGGCGTTCGGCGTCGTCATCGTGCTCACAACTTATCTCTCGCTCGTGCTGGGTGAGCTTGTGCCCAAGCGCATCGCGCTCGCCGCGCCCGAGACGCTGGCGGGCATGGTGGCGGGGCCGATGTCATTTTTGGCGACCGCCTCTGGCCCGCTTGTGTGGCTGCTTAAGGGCTCAACTGAGACCGTGCTGCGCCTGATCGGCGCGCACCGCACCAAGCAGGCCGACGTCACCGAGGAAGAAATTCACTCGCTGATCGAAGAAGGCCAAACCGCCGGCCTCATCGAAGCCGAAGAACGCGAGATGATCACCGGCATCATGCGCCTGGGCGATCGCACCGTGCGCGCGATCATGACCCCGCGCTTGGAGATCGTCTGGCTCGATCCGGCCAAGCCGCGCGATGAAACACTGGCGCTGATCGCCGAGAGCGGCCATTCGCGCTTTCCGGTGGCGACCGGCGAGATTGACAATCTTGTCGGCGTCACGCAGGCGAAAGATCTGCTCGTCGCCTCAGCGCATGGCTCGTGGGACATCGCGGGCGCGGCGCATCCGCCGGTCATCGTGCCTGAGAGCATGTCTGTGCTGCGTCTGCTGGAAACCATGCGCGAGAACCCGGTGCGCATGTTGTTCGTGGCGGACGAATATGGCGTGATCCAAGGCCTCATCACCGCGGCGGACGTGCTTGAATCCATCGCCGGCGATAGCGCGCTTTCATCTGATGATGCGATTGATCCGCCTGTTCAACGCGCCGATGGCTCCTGGCTCCTGGACGGCATGACCCCGATCGATGAGTTTGAGCACCTGTTTTCACTGCGCGATCTCGATGAGGAAGGCGATTTCGATACGGTCGCTGGCTTCGTCATCCACCTGATGCAGCGCCTGCCGAATGTGGGCGATACGGTCAGCTTCGGCACGCTCGAATTTGAGATCGTCGATCTCGATGGGCGGCGCATCGATAAGCTGATCGTGCGCCGCCCCGGAGATGAGCTGGAGAGCGTGGCCTAACTTTTACTCGGCTGTGGTATCGACGCTCGAGCTGTCATAGCTCGAGCTCGTATCATAGCTCGAGACCGAGGCGCTGGCGTCATAGCTCGACGAGGTGTCGACCGTCTGCTCAGCATACGTGCCGCCCTGGTCGGCCTGCGCGCCGTAATCGGAGGCGGTTTCAGCCGCGTCGGCTGCGCTATCGGCATAGATCTCAGCCGTTTCAACGTCGCCCTCAGCGGCGTAAGCGGCGGCGGCGTCCGCGTTATCGTCGGCGATCTCTTGGTGATAATCGGCCCATTCGAGATTGGCCTGATCATCCTCGTTTTGCTTGATCTCCTCATAGGCGACATCGCCGCCATTCTCTTGCACTTCTTCGAGCTTGTATTCCGCTTGCTCTGCAAGATCGCCGGCTTTTTCCCAATCGCCGTCTTCAACCGCTTGGGCTTGCTCGGCCTGCAAGGCTTCAGCTTCGGCGCGCGCTTCTTCGGCCCATTGCGCTTGCTGCACGGCGCTATCGACATTGAAGCTCTCAAGCCCGCCTTCATCCGCCGCCTTTTGCAGCGCGGCCATCACATTGGATTGCTCCATATCCGAAAGCCCGGCGTTCTGTGCGAGCAGGCTTTGGCCGGCTTCGGTTTGCATGAATTCTTCAACTGTCATCGCCATGGGTCACTCTCCGTCATCTAATTCGGTAAGCGTCAAATCTTCCGTAGAGAGACCATCCCATGCCGGATCGATCTCCGCCGTGCCTGGCGTCACGCCCGCTTCCGCCTCGTTTTGCGCCTCCTCCTCGGCCTGGATCACCGCCATCACCACGCCCACGGCGATGGCGACATCCACGATCTGGCGCGTCTCAGCCGCGCGCTCGGCGATCAATTCTTCTTCGGATTTCCCCGCACGGGCGATTTCTGGATCATAGGTGGAGGCAAGCGCCGCTGCACGGCGCGCGGCGGCCTCCTCATCTTCCTCACCTTCAATAATCTCAGCCTTGGGCGCGGGATCGAGCGCCACCTCGAACGCCGCCTCGCTTTCGCGCGGGGGCTGCTCGCGGCTCATTCACCCACCTGATCCGGCTTTGGCGGGCTCGGCTTCTTGGGCGTGATCTTCAGCACCTTGCCGCAATCGGGATTGGGGCAGCGGATATTCACCGGCTTATCGCCGACGAGCTGCGCCTTCGGCACGCGCATCGGGCTTTTGCAGGCGATGCAGATCAGCCGTTCCATAGGTTCAGACGGCTTGGGCGGCGGCTTGGCGCCTTTGGGCGGCACGGCTGCGCCCTCCACCGTCTTTTGCTTCGGCGCCGGCGGGGCCCAATGCTCGATCACGCGCCGCCACCCTTTAAATTCCTCGCTGGCGTGAAATTCGCGCGCCAGCTTGAGCCGCCGCGCCGCGTAAGGGTTTGAGGTCATCGCAAATTCAGACGCCTGCACCGCGCCGTCATCGGCCGCATCTTCCTGCGCGGCCCACGCGTCCATATTGATGCGCGCGGCCAGCGGGAAAGAGCGCAGCGTCCATTGCAGCGTCACCCGCCGCGCCACCTCAAGATCGCCCACCACAAAAAGCCCGGCGCGATCAGCGGTGATCGCCGAATGCCGCTGCCAGGCCATGAGCGGGGCGTTGATGCCGCTTTCGATAATCTTCGAGGGCGAAAGAAAGCTCAGCACGCCCCCGCCCATTAGCGAACGATTGCCCGGCTGCCGCCCGGCGAGAAAATTCACCACCGTATTCCAAAGCGCGTGCCCGGCCTTGGCGTGGCCCATCTGCCGGCCCAGCAGATACAAAAGATCATCGCCGCGGAAATTGGTCAGCACGCTGCCCAGCGCAATGAAGGACGAGGTGTTCGAGCCCATCGTCACCGAATCCCACATCTGCTCGCCCGAGATGTAGATTTCCGGCAGCCGCTCCAAACCCACGATGCGGCCAGCCTTGATGGCGAGCGCGAATATATCCGGCATCTGCTGCTCAGAGAGCCGCACGCCGTTGACCGCGTTTTCAAACCATGGCCGCCCCACCCCCTCAGACAGCGCGTGCGCCGCGCTATTGAGCGGGCCGATGCCGGAAAGCGTGTTCATTGCATCCGCGTCAAGCCGCCAAAGGAACGCCTCCACCGGCATTTGGTAGTTCGGCCCGAGCGGCCGCAGCCAGCGGCATGTGGGGCAAAACACCCGATGCGCATCGAGCCGTGAACCATCGCCGCCGCAGGTTTGGCAGCCGAACGCATAAGGCGCGGCCGCCGCGATCGGCCCCGGCGCGATGGCCGCTCCAAACGCGTTTCCGCATGAGGTGCAGAAACGCGCCGCGCCATCATTGGCG
>DAORMO010000175.1:5646-6780 GCA_035440585.1 Terricaulis sp. | reverse complement strand
CACCGCAGCAAGCAATTGCGCCTGCCATTCCTGCCATAGCGCCGCCGCCCATCGCGCCGCCCGCCATTGCAGGCGCCGAAGCCGCGCCAGCACTTGAGCCTGCGATAGCGCCAAATCCCGCTGGCGCAGCAGCCGCAGCAGCGACACAAGCCGGCCCGATCGCCCCTGCGCACGCGCAATCGCAACAAACCATCGCGCAACCGGCCAACACCGCAACAGCGCAAGACACCCCAGCTCAAGCGGCGCAAGGCCAGCAGCTCACGCCACAAATGCCGGTGACGCCGCCGATGCCCGCGCCAACACCGCAACAAAGCGCGGCCGCCACCGCCGCGCCGCCAATCGCACCGATTGCGCCGCCCGTGCAGCACGCCAAGGCCGCGCCAGAGCCCATGAAAGCTGCGCCCACCGCAGCGAGTGTCAAAGCCGGCGCAACGCCAGCTAAAGGCGCTGTAAACGCGATCGCCGCCACGGCTGCATCGAAAACGGATTTCAGCGCGTTTGCTCTCAGCGCGCCAAGCGCTGAAGCGGAGCTGCAAGCGGCCGCTTCTGCAACACCCGGCCTGCAAAACACAGCGCACGCGCATCAAGCGAGCGCGACAGAGCACGGAACTGCGCGCGCTGCGCCTATGGCTGCAGCGCAAGTGGGTCGCGAAATCATCCGCCGGTTCGATGGCGGCAATACGCGCTTTGAAATGCGGCTCGATCCTCCGGAGCTCGGGCGCATTGAAGTGCGCCTGGAAGTCACGCGCGATCATCGCGTGAGCGCGGTGATCGCTGCGGACAATCCCGCAGCGCTTTCAGATCTTGTACGCCACGCGCGCGAACTGGAGCAGAGCCTGCAAGCGGCAGGGCTTGAGCTGAGCGAGCAAGGCCTCTCCTTCGACCTGCGCCAAGGCGACGACGAAGCCAGCAACGCAGGCGCAAACGACAAAACCGGCGCCCACAACGCCGATGCCGCCGAGAAAAACGGCGATCAAAACGCCCCCCTGCAAACCGCCCGGCTCGAACGCTGGCGCGGCGCGCGCATCGACGTGATGGCCTAGAGGTAGGATCATGACCACCATCCCCGGCATCGACAGCACAGCCAAAACGCAAAGCGCGGGCGCACGAACAAACCTATCGGATAATTTTGAT
>DAORMO010000175.1:0-5636 GCA_035440585.1 Terricaulis sp. | reverse complement strand
CGTGCTGCTGACGGCGCAATTGCAAAACCAAGATCCGCTGGCGCCAATGGATTCGACGCAGTTCACCCAGCAGCTCGTGCAATACAGCCAGGTGGAGCAGCAAATCCGCACCAATGAGCAGTTGGAATCGCTGGTCTCACAATACAGCGCAATGTCGGCGTCCTTGCCGCTTTCCTATATCGGCCGCTTCGCGGTGATCGATTCCAACAACACCTACATGGCCAATGAGCAAGCGGCCTGGACGTACAGCTTTGAAGACACGCCCAGCACGGTGACGATCAACGTGCTCGATGCCAAGGGCAAAACCGTGTTTTCAACCGAAGGCGTCGCCGCGCCAGGAACGCACAATTTTGTGTGGGACGGAAAAAATAATAGCGGCGAAGCCATGCCTGACGGAATTTACCGCCTCAGCATTGTGGCGCGCGATCCAACAGACGCGGCCGTAGCTTCCGATGTGAACGCCATCGAGCTGGTTTCGGGCGTCGATCTCACAGGCACGCCGCCGAAGATCGTTTCCCGTTCGGGCAATCACGAATTGAGCACCGTACTGGGCGTTTTGGACTTCTTGTAACCAAGAGCTTTTGGCGACGGCAAAACGCCTTCGCCCGTCACGCGCAGAAGCGCTTTCAAATATTGAAACCTTCGCTCCCGCGCCATTGCGCGCGGGCGCTCGTGATGGAGATTTGGAATGTCGATTTACACAGCCCTCCGCGCGGGCGTTTCGGGCCTGACGGCCAATTCAAGCGCGCTCGCGGTGATTTCGGACAACATCGCCAACGTCAACACAGTCGGCTACAAGCGCGGCGGCGTTGATTTTTCTGCGATGGTGAACGCGCAGAACTCGAAGACGACCTACAACGCCGGCGGCGTGCTGCCCACGGTGCGCCAGCAGGTTTCGCTGCAGGGCTCGCTGGAGCAATCGCGCTCCGCCACTGATTTTGCGATCTCGGGCGATGGCTTCTTCATCGTCTCGACCAACAACCAGCAGCTTTCAAATGGCGGCAACGTGCTGTTCACGCGCGCGGGTTCGTTCACGATCGATGCGCAGGGCTATATGGTCAACGCGCAAGGCCAGTTTCTGCAAGGCTGGCCCGTCGGCAGCGACGGCTCTGTCACCTCCTCGCCCACCAGCCTCTCGGCGATTGAGCCGATCAATATCTCCGGCGTCGGCGGCTTGGCGGAAGCCACGCGCAATGTCGGCCTCAACGCCAACCTCAATTCGGCGCAAACTGAGTATGCCGGCACGCCGGCCTATTCGGTGAACGCATTGGCGACAGGCGCGATCACGCCGCACTTTGAAAGCTCGATGGAAATCTACGACAGCTTGGGCGCGCCGCGCACGATCGCATTCGGCTTCCTCAAGATCGGCCCCAACGAATGGCGCGTTGAAGCCTACGCCCGCCCTGACACCAATGTTACGGGCGGCGCCGGCACCGGCGGCGTGCTGGCGGCGGGCCTTATCCAGTTCAACACCGACGGCACAGTGCAATCGGTTTCCGGCCACGGCTCCGCCTCCCCGGTGCAGGACATCGACGACGCCTTCACCGTGAACTGGTCGGCGTTCACCGGCGCCGCGGCGCAGGATGTCACGCTCAACCTGATGGCGGGCCTCACCCAGAACGCCAACAATTTCGGCATCACCTCGGTGACGGCCGACGGCGTGCCACCGGGCGATCTTGTCGGGCTCGTGCTCGAAGGTGATGGCATGCTGACGGCGCAATTCTCAAACGGCCGGGCGCGCGCGCTTTATCAGATTCCGCTGGCGACCTTCCTCAACGCCAATGGCCTGGCGCCGGACGTTGGCGGGTCTTTCCGCGCCACGCTCTCCTCGGGGCTCTACAATATCAACTCATCCAACGCTGGCGGCGCAGGCACGATCAAGAGCGGCGCGCTGGAAGCGTCCAACGTCGATCTCGCGGAAGAGTTCACCAGCCTCATCACCACGCAGCGCGCTTATTCCGCCTCGTCAAAGATCATCACCACCGCAGATGAAATGCTGGAAGAACTCCTGCGCGTGAAGCGTTAGAATATTTTAGGTAAGAAACGCGTAAGACTATGAGCGTATTAATTCGGCACATGCGCCTAAGCAGGATTAACCCCTGCTCTTAGTCGTTTCTTTAGCCGTTCGATTTATAGTGAGCGGCAAGAAACAAGGAGAAAGGCGCTATGCAGAAGCAACGCCGTTATGATGGGGTGGTGATGGGTCCTGATGGGAATCCCCTCACTTTGGACGATCTGCCGCCGGCGGGCACGACCCGCTGGGTGATCCGGCGCAAGGCGGAAGTTGTCGCGGCTGTGCGCGGCGGGCTTCTGACGATGGAAGACGCCTGCGCGCGCTACGGGCTCTCTGAAGAAGAGTTCGATGGCTGGCGCAAAGCGATCGAAAAGCACGGCATGGCCGGGCTGCGCACCACGCGCATCCAGCACTACCGCGCCACCGGCGTCTAATGCTTCGCGCCGCTTTAGCGGCGCTCGCCCCCAAGGTTTTCAAAGCCCTCGCCTCACGGCGGGGGCTTTTGCCTTTGCCGCATTTACCTTTGCTTCACCACGAGCCCGGCAATTTCTGCCCAGTGGTGAGATTTGCCTAGTGATTCTCTTTGAGCACTGGGCGCTCGCCAGCCGTGGCAGGGGCGCGCGTGAACGGGTTGAGCAATCTTTTGCTGAAGGCGGGGCCAACGCGCCTGTTTGCGGCGCTTGGCATTACGGCGGTGGCTGCGGCGCTGATCTTTACGCTCGTGCTGCGCATGGGCGGGGAATCCAAGGCGCTGCTCTTTGCCGGCGTGGATATGCGCGAAGCTGCGGCCATCACCCAGCGGCTTGAGCAAGCCGACATCGAGTATGAATTGCGCGGCGACGGCAGCTCGATCTATGTCGCGCGCTCACGCGTTCTGGACGCGCGCATGATGCTCTCAGCCGAGGGGCTGCCCTCGCGCGGCTCAGTAGGTTACGAGCTGTTTGACGAGCCTGATGCGCTTGGCCAGACGCAATTTCAGCAAAACATCAATCGTTTGCGTGCGCTTGAGGGCGAATTGGCGCGGACGATCAGCTCGATTGAGGGCATTTCCAGCGCCCGCGTGCACCTTGTTTTGCCGGAGCGGCAACTTTTTGCACGTGAACGCGAGCAGCCATCGGCCTCGATCGTGCTTGGCTTACGCCGCGATGCGCTCTCCCCCGGCCAGGTGCGGGCCATCCGCAACCTCGTCGCTTCGGCGACGCCTGGGCTAACCACCAACCGCGTGACGATCCTCGATGAGGCGGGGCGCCTGCTGGCGGCCGCGAGCGATGAAAACGGCGCCGACATCACCGGCGAAGGCGTCGATTCGCGGCAAGCGGCGGTGGAAGAGCGCATCCGCCGCACCGTGACCGACATCGTTGAAGGCGTCGTGGGCGCAGGCAACGCCCGCGTGCAAGTGAGCGCGGAGATGGATTTCAACCGCGTCAGCGAAACCTCTCAGCGCTTCGACCCAGAAGGCCGGGTGGTGCGCTCGACCTCGACGACAGAATCCACGTCATCCAATGCCGAGCGCGGCCAAGCCACCAGCGCCGCGCTCAACACCCCGGACGCCGCCGCAGGCGCGACGAGCACCGGCCCGCAATCGAACGACAATTCGAGCCAGGAAACCGTCAATTACGAAATCTCCAGCACAACCCGCACCGAGGTGAGTGAGGGCGGGCGCGTCCGCCGGCTCTCGGTCGCGGTGGCGGTCGATGGCGTGATGGCGCCCGGCGAAGGCGAAAACGCCGCCGCAACCTGGGCGCCGCGCAGCGCCGAAGACATGCAGCGGCTGCAAGCGCTCGTGCGCTCGGCCGTTGGCTTTAACGCCGAGCGTGGCGACGTGGTGGAGGTGGTGAACACCCAATTTGCACGCGCCATAGCGCCCGGCGCCGAGGCCCAGGCGGGCGGCGGCCTGCTCGAAAACCTCGATACGATGCGCATCATCGAGATCGTGGCTGCGCTGATCGCCTCGCTCGCATTCGTGTTTTTCGTGCTGCGCCCATTGATCGGCGCGCTGATGCGCGGCGGCGCCAATGCCGCCCCGCAAGCTGCACTCGCTGGCGGGCCAACCCCACCGGCGCTGCCCTCCCCCGATGGCGCCGCCGTTATGATCTCAGACGATCCGGAAATTGATTTGGCGCAGATCCAGGGCCGCGTGCGCGCCTCATCCGTGAAAAAAATGGCCGAAGTTGTTTCTCAGCATCCCGATGAATCTGCGCAGATCATTCGCGGATGGCTCAACAATGCGCTCTGACCGATGAACGCACTCACCAAACCCACGCCAAGCGACCCGGCTAAGCCGACAGTCGACCTCTCGCGCTATACCGGCGCTGAGAAGGCGGCGATCGTGCTGCTGAGCCTTGGCGATGAGGCGCGCCGGCTTTGGGAAATGCTGGACGAAGAGGAGATCAAGGAAGTCTCCCAAGCGATGGCTGGCCTTGGGCTGGTGCCGGCGCAAGTGGTGGAAGCGCTGGTGCAGGAATTTGTGCAGCGGCTCTCCGGCTCGGGTTCGCTGATGGGCTCGCTTGAGCAAACGCATCGCATGCTGGCGACCATCCTGCCTAAGGATAAAGTCGATGCGTTGATGGAAGAAATTCGCGGCCCCGCCGGCCGGAACATCTGGGACAAGCTGGCGAACGTGAATGAAGCGGTGCTCGCGAGTTATTTGAAGAACGAGTATCCGCAAACAGTCGCTGTCGTGCTTGCCAAAGTGCGCCCCGAGCATGCGTCGCGCGTGCTGGCGGAGCTGCCGGAGGATTTCGCGGCCGAGTGCATGATGCGCATGCTGGCGATGGAGCCGGTGCAGCGCGAAATTCTTGAAAAGATCGAAACCACGCTGCGCACGGAATTCATGTCGAACCTGGCGCGCACCTCAAAGCGCGACAGCCACGAGCAAATGGCGGAGATCTTCAACAATTTCGATCGCGGCACTGAAACCCGCTTTATGAGCGCGCTCGAGGATAAAAACCGCGAGAGCGCGGATCGCATTCGCGCGCTCATGTTTGTGTTCGAGGATCTAGGCAAACTGGATTCCGGCGGCGTGCAGACGCTGCTGCGCGCGGTGGACAAAGGCGATCTCGCCCTGGCGCTCAAAGGCGCATCCGATGCGCTGCGCACGCTGTTTTTCTCCAACATGAGCGAACGCGGCGGAAAAATTTTGAAAGACGACATGGCCGGCATGGGGCCCGTGCGCCTCAAAGACGTGGATGCGGCCCAAACCAAGATGGTGCAGATCGCCAAGGACTTGGCGGCGCGCAACGAGATCGTGCTTTCGGACGGCAAGTCTGAAGATGAGTTGATTTATTGATGAGCGGCGCACGCAAATTCGTGTTCGATACTGAGTTCGCGCCAGACGGCGCGATCCTTTCGGATGCGCCAAAAAAGCCCACGCAAGAGGAGATGGCCGCCGAATGCGCGGCCGCGTATGAGCGCGGCAAGCTGGATGCGCTCGTCGCCGCCGAACAGCGCACGGCGGCGGCGATCGAAGCTCTGGCAGGCGCAGCTTCGACGGTCCTGACGCATCTTGGCGCCGAGAGCCGTGCGCTGCGTGAGGAGGCGGCGCGCGTGGCGCTCGCAGCCGCGCGCAAAATCGCCGGGGCCGCGCTCGATGCGCATGGGCCGGCGCGCATCAACGCGGCGA
>DAORMO010000174.1:5299-6814 GCA_035440585.1 Terricaulis sp. | reverse complement strand
CTCAGCCAGCGCCTGCAATTCGGGGGCCTTCAATTCGCTGAGCTTCAGCGCCAGGGAGCGCAGCGCGACTTGTTGCCCGATGAACCAGCTGCGCGC
Organism: Terricaulis sp.; assembly: GCA_035440585.1. GTDB lineage: Bacteria > Pseudomonadota > Alphaproteobacteria > Caulobacterales > Aquidulcibacteraceae > Vitreimonas. The sequence goes on along the minus strand of DAORMO010000174.1, from coordinate 6,718 downwards.
GGCGCGCTTGTCTGGATCGCGGCTGCCGGCGAGCAGCGGCACCAGCGGCAAGAGCCGATCGCGGTACGCCTGGCTGGGCGCGGCATCGTTCAGACGAATGGCGATGCGCGTCAGCAGCGGGCAAGCGCACGCCGGATGATCGGTGACATCGTCGGCGCCGGTGACGTAGTCGACGACCTCCATCACGCAGACGCCTGCGCTGACATGGCCCGCGCCATGGCGCAGCTTGAGCCCAGAAAAATCGAAATCAAAATCCATTGTGTTACCCCTTCTTCCACGGACGCTTGCAGCGCTCGGCCGCGCGATCTTCGGCGGCGTCGATCGAGCGCAGCGTGTCGCGCATTTCGGCTTCGGTGACGTAATCGTTCGCGCGCAGATCGATCACGCGGTCGCGCTCTCGATCGAATTGATTGATGACGTGCGGGTCCATCAGATGAGCTCCCCGGCTCGCGCGAGAAGCGCCTGGTCGAGCGCCTCATCGAGCATTTGATCCATGGCCGCCTTGCACTGGGCGAGGTGGCGATCGGCGTTGGAGGTGAGCGCATCAGCCTTGCCGATGCGCCCGAGCGGGATATGCGCCCACAGATCGTTGGCCCCGGCTTCCTTGGCGAGCACGGCGAGAAACGCCGCTTGCGCCGCACGGATGCGGGCGACGGAATCGAGCGCCATGTACGCGGTGGCCTGGCAGAGCACCGGGGCGCGGGTGGAGACAGCGCGCGACATCACGCGCCCTCCATACGCTTGAGCACGTCGAGCGCGTCCTGCAGATCATCGACCGTCAGGAGTTCGGCGTGCATGGTGTTGAGCACGAGGCGCAGCACGCGGCGGGCGTGCAGGTCGCGGCGGATTTGCGCCACGGCGGGGTCATCCTCGCCGACGATGGACAGGGGCGTTTCTTTTGCGCTCATGACGCCCCCCCATTGATCAAATCGATCGCGCGCTCGACCGACATACGCTGCAGCTCGATTTGCGTGAGCGCGTCTTCCAACACGTCTCGCGCCGTCGTCGGCTGCGTGCGCATGCCCTGCGCCGCCATCAGCTTGCCGCTGGCGGTTTGCGCATGCCCGAGCGCGTTCTGAATGGCGACGCGCAGGGGCTCCGGCGCCGGATTGATGTGATTGTGTAGATCGAAAGCCAAGGGGCCCTCCCGTTTCTTGACGACGCGAAGCAGCGGCGTGAGTCGGACGGTGCAGTGGGGAAAAACCCACGTCAAGCAGAAAATGGGAAACAACCCACGCCGGCTTGTGGAGAGCGATTCGTGGTGTTTGCCGCGCGGGTGGCGCCGGCCTACGGTCACCGCCTGGAACGGAGGCGGCGGATGCGGATCAGAAAGCGGTGGATCGCCTTAGGGGTGATTCTGTGTGCGATGGGGGCGGCGGTCCTCGCTGGCCCCGATCGCCTTGACCGGCTGGCGGAGGG
>DAORMO010000174.1:0-5269 GCA_035440585.1 Terricaulis sp. | reverse complement strand
CCAGCGCACGGGCGGGGTTGATATTTCAGAAGCCCGCGTCCGCGACGGCGACACCTACTACATGGGTCGCCTTGGCTATCGCTTAGCCCGTGTAGATACGCCGGAAATTGGCGAGCGGGCCGAGTGTGAGCGCGAGGTCGCCCTTGGCCTGGCGGCGCGTGACCGGGTGGCCGAGCTCTTTGTCGAGGCGCGGCGGGTTGAGGCGTTTCCAGATCGCGCCAATTCGGGCCAGGCATCGATTGATGAGGATGGCTGGCCTTTGGACCGCTACAGCCGGCGTTTGGCGACAGTGAGCGTCGATGGGCGCGATTTGGGGCAGCTTCTCCTTGAGGAGAACATGGCCGTTCGCTGGCCGGGTCGCTCTAATTGGTGCGAGTGAGGCGGATGACGCGCGGATGCATTGAATGGATAGCGGTTTTTCTCGCCGCCATCGTCATTTTGCTCGGCGTGCTCGTCTGGCATTTTGTCGCCGCCGAGCCTGCGGCGCGCGGGTGGGATAACTTGGTTTGGTGGTGGAAGCACCAAGGCAGCGCTGAGGTGTGGCCGCGCGTTGCAGCCGGGGTTGCGGCTCTGGCCGTTTTTTCCGGCGCGCCCGTCGCCTGGCGCGCAATTTTTCCTAAGCGCGACTAGGCCCGCTTCGGCTTCCGCTTAGCCTTTTCCTTGCTGGTTTCATCACGCTGCGGCTCGTCGCGCAGATAGCCGCGCAGCGCGCGCTCGGCGTGCGGCAGATCCTCGGCGGCGATCCGGGCGAGCATTCTTTGGATGCGCTCACGCTCATGCGCCTCCGCGCCCGGCTCCTCCGGGCCGCGTTCGTGTGTCAGCCATTCTGGTGTTGTCTTGAGGGTGAGGGCCAGTTTGGCGATGTGTTCCGCACGCGGGTTCAGCACGCGCCCTTTGATGAGGTCGCGGACGTAGGTGGCGCCCAGGCCCGCGTCGCGTGACGCCTGACCCATTTTCAGGCCGAGGACCGTGAGTCGGTGCTGGATACGTTTCGGCAGCGTCATGTCGTGGGTTTTAGCCCACTGGAAAGCTTGGCGCGCGTGGGTTATTCCCCTTGACTGGAGCGTGTGAAACGGCCCACTTTCCGCGCATGGATGCTTCGCATGTCATCGACCCGACCTCTTTCATCGAGCGCGCCGAGAATTTCGCCGGCCGCGCGAACCTTGAAATGAGCACACTGGCCCGAAAGCTGTTTAACGACACCGGCGCCTTCGATCGTGTGCGCGAGGGGCGGGTCACGTACCGGGTGCTCCAGAAGGCGGCACTTGAACTCGAATTGCTTGAGCAGGCCGCTCAGCAGCGCGTGTCATGACCTCACGCCCCTCGATGCGCGCAGCCCATGCATTCGATGGTGGCCAGCTGGCGCAGCTCGCCGCCAAGCCGATCGTACAATTCCATAGCCGCGCGCACGGTGAGCGAGCTGTGCTCAACATGGCCGCCGCTGCGCAGCACCAAACGCACCCGGCCATCGCGCAGCGTGCAATCGTCGATCGTGGCGTACAGCACCTCCGCTGCACGCTTCTTCCTTTTCGCCATGGCGTTTCCCCCCACCAGCCGCGTTCTGCGGTCGACACAAGCTGAGCCGCTGATGGGGCTTGGGGCAAGTGGGGGTGTCTCTCCTGGGGTTTTGAAGGAGGCACACAATGGTTTCGACAGCGCCGATGCAGCGGCCTCCGGAGATCCCGGAGCCGGAAGAGGCAAGGCCGTTTTTTCAGATCCCGTTCGCGGAAGCGTGCGCGATGAAAGCGCTGGCGTCAAAGGGCGCTGAGCGCGGTTTTGTGCGCGCGCCTGATGTCGGCCCCGCGATGCTGCGCGCCCTGCGCGGGCTTGATCTCATCGAGATCGCCGATGGCGCGCGCGGCATGGAGGTCATGTTCAACGACCGTGGCAAGCGCGCGATGCCATCGGCGCTGCGCATCATCGCGGCAGGCCCCGCGGCTGGGGGCCGCCGATGATCGACACGGAAGAGGCGATCGTCACCAGGCCCGCGAAAGAGCCAGCGAAAAGGTGGCGGGCGGTGTGGTTCGCGACAGAGCCGATCTGGGTGGTTGATGAGGGCGAGCATGTGCACGTGCAGCCTGGCGCTTATGTCGGGCGCACGGTGTTTCCGAGCCGCGATGTCGCTGAGTCTGCGGCCCTGGCGAACGAGGCCGATGCTGATCGTATGTGGCGTGCGGCGGGGCGAGGCCCGTGTCCACTAAAGTTCGACAGCGTGGAGGCGGCCCCTTGAACCTGTTCGGCTTCCTCTTCGGCGCGCCAGCTCAGGCCGCGCCATTGCCGCCGCCGGCGATCTCCGCGCCCGCACACATGACAGCGCCGGCGCGCGTGGTTGCGCCTGCACCAGCCCGCGAGCCGTGCGCGCTCGATGACGCTGTGGCCGTGCTCGCTGCAGCACGCGACGCCGGCGACAGCGATCGCGTGGCTTTGTCGCGTGCGCTGCGCACGTTGGCGTTCACCGATTTCGAGCCGCTCGCGCTCAACGGCCCGCACACGCGCGCCGGCGATCGCGTCAATCGCAAGGCGCTCAAGAAGGCGCAGCGCGTGTTGCTTGTTCTCGCGGAGACGGGGGAGCGGGCTTGAGCGCGCTTATTCGCCTCCGCGAACATGGCGGTGCGCTCAGGCGCTTCACGAGTGCATCGCTTGCGCCCGAGGACGCCATCGGGTTGCGGGAGGATCACCCGGCGCTCTCTGAGGCGCGCAGCATTTTCCCGCATTCCGTTGATGGCGCGATGGCGAGCAAGCGCTTCCTGGTGAGTGGCCACAACAACCCCAAGCTCGGCGCGAAAGTTCTCAAAGGCCCGTGGAAAGATTACCCGATCTTCCACCTGACACTGGAAGAACGCGCGACCTGCCCCAGGTCCTGTCAGCAATGGGCGACTTGCTACGGCAACGCCATGCCAATGGCGCGCCGGCATGATTTCCGCGATCCGCGGTTCTTGGAATTGCTGCGCGCCGAAGTGCTTACTGTAGCGCGCGCGAATCCCGGCGGCTTTGTCGTGCGCCTTCATACCCTGGGCGACTTTTTCAGCGTCGATTACGTGCGTCTGTGGGCCGACCTTTTGGACGAGCTGCCGAACCTTCGGGTGTTCGGCTACACCGCGCGTCGTGAGGACGCGGACGACGACGAGAGCCGGCTAATCGCGCGCGCGCTGCGCTGGTTGACAGAGCAGGCTTGGGACGTTTTCGCCATACGGTTCTCAGGCGATGCAGCGCCCCAAGGCTCGATCGTTATCGATGACCTGGCGGCCGTCGCCGATGATCCGGCGGTGATCGTTTGCCCTGCGCAGCAGGAGCTCACCGACGCCTGCGCCACCTGCGGCTTGTGCTGGTCTGCAGCTGCTCGAGAAAAGACCATCGCCTTCATCCGCCATGGCATGACGCGCCGTCGAACGCGGAGCCAGGCGGCCCTCCTGCGCTCGGAGGAGCGCGCGGTGTTGGCGGCTCTCAAAAAGAACACATCCCCGCTGGCGGTCGCGGAAGTCGAACCAAAGCGCCCCAAAAAGCCCGCTTGGGGTTGGCAGTGGCGGCCGCGAGCAAGCCTCGACATCAGCCCTAAAGAGCAAGAGGCGCTCATCGCTGAGGCTGTCGCAGCGGGCAAGGTCCGCGTCATGCCGCCGGGCACAGCATGGGGCGTTGAGGCTCAGCGTGTCGGCATCAAGCAGAAGTGGATCCAGCTATGAACCCGGCGCTGCACATCCTCCTTGCCGTGTTCGTCGCGCTGATTTGCATCGGCGCGGCGGTCAATCCGTTCATGGCGCTGCTGTTCGGCGCCTTCATCGAAGCGCTGGCGCTGCAGATCCAAGCGAACCCGCTGGCGTGGCTGCTCTGGTTTGGCGCGCTGGCCTGCTTTTGCGTCGGCCTGCACGAATTGCTCGAGCAGCGCACGCTGCGCGGCACGCTGGCCTATTGCGCGGCCGCCGGCGCGATCGGGTGGCTGTTTGCGTTGGCGGGGCAGGCATGAGCGCCGTGATCTCCCCCGACATGGCCGCCGCGCTGCGCGCCGCTTCGATCGTCGCCGGCCAGCACCTGATGCCGAATGAGGCGGCGATCTTCCGGGCTACGCGCGGGGCGCCCGCCGAAGCTTTGGCGCGGCAGGAAGTGGCGTATCTGCTCAACACCGCGTGCTCGCTCTCAATCAATCGCGTGTGCAAGGCGCTGGGGCGTGATCGCTCGACCATTTCCTATTCGCTCGCGCGCGTGGAAGAGGCGCTCTCTGAGCCCGATTACGCGAGCTACATGGAGCGGCTCTCGGGCCTGGTGCGTGAGGCGGTGCAACTCGGGGCGCTGCGCGACGAGGCGCTGGCGAAGCTTGCGGCGCGGGAGCTGCGCCGATGAGCCTGCGCATGAGCGAATCTGTGGCCGCGGCGCTCGGGCTTGATCTTGCAAAACGCAAGAACAAGTACGGCGCTAGGCGCGTGACGAACCGCGCGGATGGCGAGCGCTTCGACGGCCGCGGCGAGGCCAAGCGCTATGACGCACTGCGCCTGGCTGAGCGCGCCGGCGAGATCCGCGGCTTACGACGCCAGGTGCGTTTTCAGCTCTGGGTGGAGATGGGCGGCCGGCGCGTGCACATCGCCGATTACGTGGCCGATTTCGCTTATCGCAAGGCGGGCGAGAACCGCGACACGATCGAGGATTTCAAAGGCTATCGCACGCGCGAATACGTCATGAAGCGCAAGCTCATGTGGGCGTGCCACGGCATCGAGATCCATGAAACCGGAAAAGAAAACGGCCGCCAGCGGGGTAAGCGCGGGCGGCCGAAGGCCAAATCACAGTCACATCAAGGAGGCCAGCATGGCTGAATCCGGCACGTTGAGCAATGGCGAGCCGCTGCCGCCGCTCGATTGCGATCTACGCGATTTCAAGTTTATGCCGCTCGATGTCGCGCGGTTCCGCGACAGCAAATTTGCGGCGAAGGTTTCAGACGCCGCCTTCCGCGCCGGCGTCATGTTGTGGGCGGCGGCGTGGCACCAGGTGCCGGCCTCGAGCCTGCCTGATGACGATGTCGAGCTGGCGTCGCTGGCTGGCTTTGGACGTGTCGTCGAGGCGTGGTTGGCGGTGCGTGATGACGCCCTGCATGGCTTTGAAAAGGGCGCCGATGGACGGCTCTACCACCCCGTCATCGCTGAGAAAGCGAACGAGGCGTGGGCTGCAAAACGCACCCAATCCAAGCGCGGAAAGAGCGGTGCAGCCGCGCGGTGGGGAAAAGGCGAAAATGGCGCAAGCATCGATGATGGATGCTTGAAGCATAGCGAAGCCATAGCGCAAG
>DAORMO010000173.1:264-6863 GCA_035440585.1 Terricaulis sp. | reverse complement strand
TGGCTCCGCCGCCAGTCGCCCCGCCGCCGCCTCCAGTGGCGCCACCGCCTGTGACGCCGCCTGCACCGCCGCCGCCTGTTGCGCCACCGTCGCCGCCGGCGACCGATTATCTCGCCACGCTCCGCGTGCAGGATGCTTCGCCTTTAACACGCGCCGATTTCGAGGCGATCGCGGCGCGCATGAATTGTGAGTGGGAGGCGTTGGCGGCTGTCGCTGAGGTCGAATCTGGCCCGCTAGGCGGCTTTGCCGCTGATGGCCGGCTGGTGATCCTTTATGAGCGGCATCTGTTTTCGCGCAAAACCAGCTCGCGCTACGACGCCTCGCATCCGCATCTGTCGAACCGCACGCCTGGCGGCTATCCGCGCAGTCAGGCCGATCGCTGGGCGCAACTGGCCGAAGCCTTTGCGCTCGATCCGGAAGCGGCGCTGCAAAGCGCGAGCTATGGCCGCTTTCAAGTGCTGGGTCAGAACTACCCCAATCTCGGCATGGCCAACGCGCATGAATATGTGAGCAAGCTGGCGCGCTCCGAGCGCGATCAGCTGGATGCGTTTGAAGGCTTCGTGCGCGCCAACGGCCTGATTGATGAATTGCAGCGCAAGGACTGGGCAGGGTTCGCCAGCCGCTATAACGGCCCGAGCTACGCGCAGAACCAATACGATGCGAAAATGGCGCAAGCTTACGCGAAGCTGAAAACCACGCCGATCGCCTAAGCGCTTGCGCGCTCAGGGCGGTGCGCCTAGGTAGCGGGCCTTATGGCCCGTTACCTCATCACCTCCGCGCTTCCGTACATCAACGGCATCAAGCACTTAGGCAATCTCGCCGGCTCGATGCTGCCGGCCGATATTCACGCGCGCTTCCGCCGCCTGCAGGGCCACGAGGTGCTCTATATCTGCGCCACCGATGAGCACGGCACCCCGGCCGAGCTCGCCGCCGCCGAGGCGGGCCAAGACGTGCGCGCCTATTGCGATGCGCAGTACGAAATCCAGCGCGATGCGTGCGCCGGCTTTAAGCTCTCGTTCGATCATTTTGGCCGCTCGTCCAACCAGCCCAACCACAATCTCACGCAAGCCTTCTGCGAGGCGCTGGAAAAGAACGGGCTGATCGAGGAGCGCGTCTCCAAGCAGATCTATTCAGTCGATGACGGCCGCTTCCTCCCCGATCGCTATGTGGAAGGCACATGCCCCCATTGTGGCTTTGAGCGCGCGCGCGGCGATCAATGCGATAATTGCGGCACGCTGCTGGATCCGATCGAGCTCATCAATCCGCGCTCGAAAATTTCCGGCTCCACCAATGTCGAGCCGCGCGACACCGCGCACCTTTTTTTGAAGCAGCCGTTGATGCAGGATCGCATTCGCGCCTGGGTGGATCAAAGCACCGAATGGCCGCAACTGGCGCGCTCCATCGCCTATAAATGGCTCGATGAAGGTTTGATCGATCGCGCCATCACGCGCGATCTCTCCTGGGGCATCAAAGTCACGCAAAGCGGCGCGATCCGGCCGGGCTTTGAGAACAAGGTGTTCTACGTCTGGTTCGATGCGCCAATCGAATATATCGGCTCGACCGTGGAATGGGCGGGCGCGACGGGCGGCGATTGGGAGCGCTGGTGGAAAACCGATAAGGGCGCGGCGGATGTCACCTACGTCCAATTCATGGGCAAGGATAACGTCGCGTTCCACACCGTTTCTTTCCCCGTCACCATCATGGGCTCGGCCGAGCCGTGGAAGCTGGTGGATCGCCTCAAGGCTTTTAATTGGGTGACATGGTACGGCGGCAAGTTCTCGACGTCGGAAAAGCGCGGCATCTTCATGGATCAGGCGCTTGATATTTTGCCGAGCGATTATTGGCGCTGGTATCTCATGGCCAATGCGCCCGAGAGCGCGGATGCGGCCTTCACGCTCGAGCAATTCCAGCAAACCGTGAACGCCGATCTCGCCAACGTGTTTGGCAATTTCGTGAACCGCATCACCCGCTTTTGCGCCTCGAAGTTCGAAAGCGTCGTGCCCGATGGCGGCGCGCCGGGCGAGCTTGAGCAAAAGCTCGAGGCTGATCTTGCAGCGCGCCTCAAAGCGCTCACCGAATTTCATGAGCAGATGGAATTCCGCAAAGCGGCGGCGGAGCTGCGCGCGATGTGGGCGGCAGGCAATGAATACCTGCAAGTCGCGGCGCCTTGGACGGCGTTCAAAACCGATGTCGAGCGCGCCGCCGTGGGCGTGCGCACGGGGCTCAATCTTGCAGCGCTGTTCGCCATCTTGGCCCAGCCCTTCATTCCTGACGCGGCGAAAACCGTGCTCGATGCGATCGGCGTGCCCGAGGAACATCGCAAGTGGCCCGAGCACATCGCTGGCGCGCTCGATGCGTTGCCGCGCGGCCTCGCCATCACCCCGCCAGACGTGCTCTTCAAAAAAATCGAAGACAGCGACGTGGCGGCCTGGGCCGAGCGCTTCGGCGGCGTCTGAAGGCCAGGGCGGCTGGACGAGCGCGGCGTTCATCCCTAACAATTTGCGCGCTCAGGGCGTTCGCGGAGGGGCGGGCATGGAAATTCTGGATCAGGCCGTGGCGTATCTGCGCGAGGGCTTCGCCAACATCAATAATCCCAAAGGGCTGCTGATCGCGCTCGCTGCGGTTGTGTTCATGGGCTCATGGAAGCAATGGCTGCCGCTCTCGGTGGTGGCGCTGGTGATCCACATCGCCATCGACCAGCTACGCCCGGTGATCAGCGGCGGAGAAGGCGATCTGCGTTTGCCCGAACTGCTGAGTGAAAGCTTCTGGACCCAGGCGCTTGTGCTGTTCCTCGGTTATCTCGTGATTATCGGCATCTTCTATTTCTTGAAGAGCCTTATCTTCCGCAAGGCCGCGCACTAGAGCCTTCTCCGTTCCGATGGGATCGGAACGGGGCTCTAGGTTTTTGATGAAGCATCATCCGAAGAACCGGCATCCACTTCTTCGGATGATGCTCTAGCTCTTCGCGCGCGCGGCCTCGTAAAGGGCGATTGCTGCGGCGTTGGAGACGTTGAGGCTTTCCATCGCCGGCGCAATCGGAATGCGCGCGCGCTTTTCGCAGGCTTCAGCCACGCCGGGCCGCAAGCCTTTGCCTTCAGCGCCAAGCACCAAAGCCGCCGGACGATGGCCCGCCAGCGCGTCGCCGATTGAAAGCTCGGTCTCGCCCTCGAGCGCGACAGTGAGATAGCCATAGGAACGCAGCGTTTCGATGGTGCGCCCAATATTGCTCACGCGCACGTGCGGCACGATTTCCACCGCCCCGGTTGACGCTTTGGCGAGCACGCCTGTCAGCGGCGGGGATTTGCGATCCTGCATGATCACCGCGCGCGCGCCGAACGCGGCGGCGGAGCGAAACACCGCGCCCACATTCTGCGGATCGGTGACGCCATCGAGGATGATCACGCTGCGCCCGTCGGTCGGCGTGCAGGCGGCTTCGAGCGAAAGCGGCTCCAGCGGGAAGGCGCGCACAGCCAGCCCCTGATGCACCGCGCCAGGCGGCAGCATGCCGTCGATCGCGTCGGGATCGAGGATTTGGGCCTCGATTCCCTCCGGCAGCCGCAAGGCCGCGTTGCGGGTCGCCACAACGCGTTCGATCCGCCGCGCGGGGTTCGCCAGCGCTGCCAAAACGGCATGGACACCCCACACCCAGGAGGGGCCGCCGGTTTCTTCCTCAAATTGCCTGCGCGGAATGCGATTCGGCGGCTTGAGTGGGGGAAGGTGCTTAGCTATAGGACGCGCTCCGTGAATTCAGGCGATGCCTTACAGCCGCTTGAGCCTTCAAGGAAGCAGGGCCGGAAGGGTGGCCGAGTGGTTAATGGCAGCAGACTGTAAATCTGCCCGCGAGAGCGTACGCTGGTTCGAATCCAGCCCCTTCCACCATCCCACGCTCGCGTAAGCGAGGGTTGGATGGTGTCCTCCGTAGCTTTGGCGAAGGAGGACGCACGCCACCCGCGCGAGCTTCGGATGGCCTACGCCGTGCTGCGCCAGAGCGGTTGCGGGTATAGCTCAATGGTAGAGCCGCAGCCTTCCAAGCTGAAGACGAGGGTTCGATTCCCTCTACCCGCTCCAAGCCGCTCCGCATTTGCGCAATTCCGCGTTTTGTTCACGGCTCTGTGATCTCACCCATTGCCCGCCCGTCGCGCGCGTCGATAATGGCGGGGAAATGGGGACGCCGCCGATGATCAAAGCTCGCCCAAGCGCGATTGCCGCCCTGATGATGTGCGCTCTGGCCGCCTGCGCCGCGCCCGCGGCAGACGGGCCAAGCGCGCCGCGCGAGATTCGCGTGGGCTCAGCAGAAACAGCGGCGCAGAACGTGGAGCGCGGGGTCTCCGATGCGGAGGTTGCGGCGGCGGTGCAGGCGATGATCGCTACGGAGCCCGTCTGCTTTGCCTGGCCTACGCTCTGGCTGCAGGATGGCGGGCGGCGCACGCTGTTTATCGCCCGCTATGACCTCATGGCCCGCGACTGGGGCGCGGATGTCGCCTCATCCAGTCTTGAGCGGATGGAGGAGTTCGTCGCAGCTGGATTCCTCACGCGCCGCGCGCGCGATGAGCTTGGCCCGGGCGCGGTGGAATACACGCTCACGCCTGCGGGCGACGCGATCATGACGGGCTCCCCCTATAGCGGGGAGCGCCCGAGCTTCTGCGCGCCGGCGGAGCGGCGCCTGGTCGCCGTCACAGCCACGGAATGGGGGCAGTTCGATTGCGGCAATGTGCGCGTGCGCTTCACGCATGTGGGTGATGGCTGGCCCAGTTGGGCGCAGGCCGAGACGATGCGTGCGCGCCTGGCGCAAAGCTGGCCCGCGCCGGGCGCTGAAGCGCAAGGCGCTGTCACCTTAGCGCGTCGCTGGATCAGCGGACGCAACCGGCAGAGCGGGCTGGGCCGAGGCGAGCTGGCGTCGATGTGTTTTGACGCCAGCCGCGCGCGCGTGATCGGCGATGATCTTGAGTTGCTGAGCGGCGAGTGATCATTCCAGCACGAACGTGACTTTCATGTTCACGCGCCATTCGGTGATTTTGCCGTTCTTGCAGGTGACTTTGATATCCTGAATCCAGGCGCCCTCGATGTTTTCGAGCGTGTCTGAGGCTTTGCTGACGCCGGCCTCAATGGCCTCCTGCAAGCCTTTGTTTGAGCCTGCGGTGACTTCGATCACTTTGGCGACGGCCATGGGCGTTCTCCTCTGGAAGCCCCCCGCCGCAACAAACTAGGCCGGAAGGCGGCGTGCGCCAGGGCGCCCGCCGCCGCCGATGCCTATTAGGGCCGCAAGCGCACCCCCACGAGCACGCTCGCCGGCGCCCCCGCAAAGCCGTTCACCGGCTCATAGGTTTCGTCGAGCACGTTATCGCCCGCCACGTAGAGCAGCACGCTGTCATTGACGGCCCACGACGCCGAAACACGCACGATCTCATAGGAATCGACGCGCCCGCTGCCGGCCCAGAAGCCGAAATCGTCGTACGTCGTATCGAGCCGCGCGCCGACCTCGCGCCAGGAAAGCTGCGCCGCGAACGGCCCATGCTCTGCTTCGAGCGAGGCGCTCCAAGCATGGCGCGGGCGGCGTGCGAGCGCTGTGTCGCTGCTGGCGTCTCGCGCATCGGTGTTGGCGTACGACACGCGGGCGGTTAGCCAATCAAGCGGCCGCAGCGCAACGCGCGCTTCGGCGTAATCGATCTCGGCTGCGTCGATATTGGCGTAGGTGAAGCCAAAAAAGCCGATCAGATTATCAATCTCGCTTGAGCGATAGAGCGCGCCAAGCTCCAAGCCGTTTTCGCGTCCAAACAACGCAAAACGCGCGTCGGCGCCGGCCTCCCAGCTTTCACCTGTTTCGGGATCAAGATCGGGCACGCCGTAGAACGGCACGTAGCGCTCATAGAGCGATGGGGCGCGGAAGCTTGTGCCGTAAGCTGCGTAAATGCGCAGCGCGGCGGTGATGTTGTAAGATGCGCCCGCGCGCCATGTGGTCTCGCCGCCGAAGCCTTCGTAATCATCGTGGCGCACTGCCGCCGTCAGGTTCACCGGGCCCAGCGCGCCCTGCGCGCCAGCGTAAACGCCCCAATGCTCCTGCGTTCCGACCGTGGCCGACCCCCAGCTCACCGCGTTGATTTTTTCATCTTCGACGGTGGCGCCGCCGAGCAGCGTCCAGGCGCCAAGGCGCCATTCTGCGTCAACATCAGCGAAGCGTCGCTCGCCATGAAATTCATCGCCCAGCACGCCGGCGTCAGTGACTTCACGATCGGTTTCCAGCGCCCCGCCGCTAAGCCGCAGCGATGCGCCCTCGATCGGCGCCCATGTGGCGCCGAGCCGCCAAAGCGCACTTTCGCTAGCGATTTCGGTGAAAAGATTTTCGTCGATATTGCCGAACAGGCCCGGATCGTACTCCACTTGCGCATCGCGCCGGCGCAGCAAGAGATCGAGTGAGACGTTATCTGTCAGCGCATAGTCGAACACGCCCGTCAGCGTGTTGATGTCGGCGCCGTCTTTTTCACCTGTGTGCGTGCTGATGCGCTCGGGCACGATGTCGTAGCCATTGCTGGCGAACGCCGATCCTGTCACCGCATAGCGTAAACGCCCCAGCGTTCCATCGGCGCCGAGCGTGGCCGTCA
>DAORMO010000173.1:0-241 GCA_035440585.1 Terricaulis sp. | reverse complement strand
GAGCCGGCGGCCGCCTCAAAGCTTGGATTGAAGCCGCCTTCGCCACCGCGCCGCGGCAGCACGTTGACAACCCCGCCCAGCGCTTGGGAGCCGTAGAGCGCGCTCATCGGCCCTTGCACCACTTCGATGCGGCTTGCATCGCCCAGCAGATCCTGGCCAGCGTCGAACACGCCCTCGGGCGTGGAGACGTCATCGAGCCGCACGCCACGGCAGGCGTGCACAGCTGCGGCGACGCCGACTG
>DAORMO010000172.1:0-6868 GCA_035440585.1 Terricaulis sp. | reverse complement strand
CTGGCGCGTGATGCCTATGTGCGCCGCGCGCGCCAGGATCGCGGCCGCGGCCGCGCCGAAGATTTGAGCTTCGCTGTGGCGATTGGCGCCGGCGCGCCCGAACATCCGAACGCGGATGTCACGCTGCGTTTTGTGAATGGGGCGCTCTCGATGAGCGTGCGCGGCGATGCGTTCGAGCCGGAGACGGCTCATGCCATGGCCAGTCATGTCGGCGCTGCGCTGCGCGCGTTGACTGAAACGCCGCATGTCAAGCTTGTCGATCTGGATTTGCGTGATGCGCGCGAAAGCGCCGCCTTGGCCGCGTGCGAGGTGGGGCCTTCGGTGGGGGCCTCCGGGCTTTCGATCCATGGCGCGATCGCCCGCCAGGCTGCGACAACGCCCGACAAAATCGCGGTGCGGACGCGCTGGGCGGAGTTGACGTATTCGGCGCTCGAGGCGCGTGCTGAAAGCGTTGCGGCGCAACTGGCTGCGCGTGGCGTGAAGCCGGGTGATGTTGTCGGCGTGCGCATGGAGCGCTCGGTCGATCTTGTGGTGGCGCTGCTTGCGGTGCTGAAAGCAGGGGCGGCCTACACCCCGCTTGATCCGGCGTATCCGTCTGAGCGGCTGGCCTTTATGCTGGAAGATTGCCGCGCGCGGTTCGTGATCGCCGATAAAGCCGGAAATTTCGCCGCTGGCGTTGAAACGCTTGCGCTCGCCGATCTGGTCGCCGCCGCGCCTTTGGAGTGGCGCGCGCCGGAAGCCAAGGCCGATGATCTCGCCTATTTGATCTACACCTCGGGTTCGACGGGAAAGCCCAAGGGCGTAAAGGTGCATCATGGCGCCGTCGCCAACTTCTTCGACGGCATGGATCTGCGCATCCCGCACGAAAATCCAGGCACGTGGCTTGCGGTGACGAGCCCGAATTTTGACATCTCCGTGCTTGAGCTGTTCTGGACGTTGGCGCGCGGCTTCACCGTGGCGTTGCACGTCGCGGCGGTGCAGGCCGAGCAGGCCTCGCGGCCGGATTTCAGCCTGTTCTATTTCGCCGCCTCCTCGCAGGCGGGCGGCAACCCCTATAAGCTGCTGCTGGACGGCGCGCGTTTCGCCGACGAAAATGGCTTTGAGGCGGTGTGGACGCCAGAGCGCCACTTCCACGATTTCGGCGGCGCCTATCCCAATCCGGCTGTCACCAGCGCGGCGGTTGCGGCAATCACAACGCGCGTGAAAATCCGCGCTGGCAGCTGCGTGCTGCCGCTGCACCATCCGATCCGCGTTGCTGAAGATTGGTCGGTGATCGATAATATCTCGGGCGGCCGCGTCGGGCTTGCGTTTGCAACCGGCTGGCAGCCGAACGATTTCGTGCTCGCGCCCGATGCGTTCGCCGATCGCAAGCAGATACTGATGGATCGCATGGAAACCGTGCGCCGGCTGTGGCGCGGCGAGAGCGTTGAGTTTGCCGCACCGGATGGGAAGGTCTCGTCTACGCGCGTGCTGCCGCGCCCGGTGCAAGCCGATCTGCCGCTCTGGCTGACGGTGGCGCGCAACCCCGAAACATTTGAAGCGGCGGGCGCCAACGGCCTTAACGTGCTGACGCACATGTTGGGCATGGGGCTTGATGAGCTCGCGCGCAATATCGCGCTCTATCGCGCCGCCCGCGCCAAGGCCGGGCACGCGGGCGAGGGGCGCGTCACGCTCATGCTGCACGCCTTTGCCGGCGCATGCGATGACAGCGTGCGTGAAATCGTGCGCGCGCCGATGAAATCCTATCTTGGCAGCGCGATTGATCTGGTGCGCGATGCGGCGTGGAGCTTCCCCACCTTCATCCAGAAAAGCCAGCAGACCGGAAAAACGCCAAAGGAAATCTTCGACGCCGAGCCGCTCAAGCCTGAGGAGCTCGATGCGCTGCTCGATCATGCTTTTGAGCGGTATTTTGTCACGAGTGGGCTGTTCGGCTCTGTCGAAACATGCGTGGAGATGGTCGGCAAAGTGCAGGGTATCGGCGTCGATGAGATTGCCTGCCTTGTCGATTTTGGCGTCGACGCTGATCGCGCGATCGAGCATCTGCCTTACCTGCGCCAAGTGATGGACGCCGCCGAGCGTTCGCTTGCGCCGATGCAGCGTTACACCGTGGCCGAAGATATTCGCCATTTCGACGCCGCCCACCTGCAATGCACCCCATCGATGGCGCTCATGCTGGCGGGGGATGCCGACGTTGCCGCCATGCAGCGGCTTAAGGCGATTATGGTGGGCGGGGAGGCGCTGCCGCTTGATTTGGCGCAGGCGCTGCGCGCGCGCGCGCCGGGCGCGAAGCTGCTCAACATGTACGGGCCGACGGAAACCACGATCTGGTCAACGGTCGCCGAGCTTAACGAGATCGGCAATTTCATTCCGCTGGGCGAGGCCATCGCCAACACCACGCTGCGCGTCGTCAACGCCGATGGGCGCCGCCAGCCTGCCCTGGCGGCGGGCGAGTTGTGGATCGGCGGCGCGGGCGTCTCGCAAGGCTATTGGGAGCGCGCGGATCTGAACGCCGATCGCTTTGTTGCGCCGCACGATAGCCAAGGCGAGATCATGTATCGCACCGGCGATCTGGTGCGCCGTCATGCCAATGGCGCGCTCGAATTTCTCGGCCGGATCGATCATCAGGTCAAAATTCGCGGGCACCGCATCGAGCTTGGCGAGATCGAGGCGGCGCTGGCGGCGGATCCGAGCATTGGGCAGGTGGTCGTGGTGGCGCGGGGCGCAGCCAGCGATGCGCGCCTCGTGGCCTATTGCATCGCCAAAGCGGGCGCTGGGTTCGATGAAAAAGCGGTGCGTGAGCGGCTGGCGCGAACCCTGCCGGAGATCATGGTGCCGGCGGCCTTCGTCGCACTCAGCGCCATGCCGCTGACGCCGAACGGCAAGATTGACCGCAAGGCGCTGCCCGAGCCGAGTGTCGCGGCGGCGGGCGTCAGCGAGGCGCCGTCAGATGAGACTGAAGCCAAGGTGGCGGCGCTTTGGGGCGAGTTGCTGGGCCTCGATCGCATCGGCGTCACTGATAATTTCTTCGATCTCGGCGGCCATTCCTTGTTGGCGTTCCAAATGTTGCGGCGCATTCAAGCAGAGATGAACAGCGACGTGACCATCACCGATGTGTTCAGGTTCTCCACCGTGCGCGCGCTGGCGACGCGCATCCGCGGCGATGAAGCCGACAACACTGTGGATCAGGGCGTGGATCGCGCGCGGGCGCGTCTCGCGGCGCGCCGCCGCGGCCGGGTTGAGGCATAAACATCATGGCCGATGAAAACAGCATCGCCATTGTTGGCATGGCTGGGCATTTCCCTGGCGCTCGCAATGTGAACGAATTCTGGGCCATGCTGGCGGCCGGGCGCGACGCCACAAAATGGCTGACCGTGGACGAGTTGATCGCCGCGGGCGAGCGCATGTCGGCCATCCAGGATCCGAATTATGTGCGGGCGACGATGCAATTGCCCGACATGGAAATGTTCGACGCTGACTTCTTCGGCTTCACGCCGCGCGAAGCGTCGATCCTTGATCCGCAGCACCGGCATTTCATCGAATGTTGCTGGGAGGCGCTCGAAGATGCCGGGCGCGCGCCTGAGGCGTTCGACGGATCAATCGGAGTGTTCGGCGGCTGCGGCATGCAGGCGTACATGGCCTACAATCTGCTCAGCAATCCCGATCTGGTTGATCAGATCGGCATGTTTTTGCTGCGCCACACCGGCAACGACAAAGACTTCCTCACCACGCGCGTATCTTACCTGCTGAATCTGCAGGGGCCGTCGGTGGGCGTGCAAACCGCATGCTCGACCTCGCTTGTGGCGGTGCACGTCGCTTGTCAGAGCCTGCTTTCGCGCGAGTGCGACATGGCGCTGGCGGGCGGGGTCAGCATCGATCTGCCGCACGGGCGCGGGTATCGCTACGCGGAAGGGGAGATTCTGTCCTCGACGGGTCGTTGCCGCGCATTTGATGATGAGGCGAACGGCACGCTGTTTGGCAGCGGCGCGGGCGTGGTGGCGTTGCGCCGCCTCGAAGACGCGCTCGCCGATGGCGACAACATCCACGCCGTCATCCTCGGTTCGGCAATCAATAATGATGGCGCGCGCAAGGCGGGCTATCTCGCGCCGAGCGTGGACGGGCAGGCGGTTGCCGCAGCCGAAGCGCTGATGATTTCAGGCGTCGAGCCGGCGAGCGTTGATTATATCGAAGCGCACGGCACCGGCACGCTTGTGGGCGATCCGATTGAGCTTGCTGCTTTGCAGCAGGCTTATAAGGGCGCTGGCGCGGGCACAGTCGGCATCGGCTCGCTGAAGACCAATATCGGCCACCTCGACACCGCTGCGGGCGTCGCCTCAATGATGAAGGTGGCGCAGGCGCTGCGTCATGAGCAGCTGCCCGCCTCGCTCAATTTTTCAAAGCCGAACTCCAGGTTCGATCTGGCGCGCAGCCCGTTTAAGGTTGTCAGCGAAGGCCGGCCATGGGCGCGCCGCGCCACCCCTCGCCGCGCCAGCGTCAATTCGCTCGGCGTGGGCGGCACCAACGCGCACGTTGTTCTGGAAGAGGCGCCGTTGCGCACGCCATCGCGCGCGACGGGTCCGCAAATTCTGACGTTCTCGGCGAAAAATGCAGCGTCGCTGGATGGATTGGTCGGCAAGTGGGGCGCATTTCTCGATGCGCCAGGGCCGGATTTCTCGTTGGCTGACGCAGCCTACACCACCCAAGTCGGGCGCAGGGCGTTTCAACGCCGCTTAGCGGTGGTTGCGCGCAATGCCGATGATTTGGCGGAAAAGCTGACGCGCCCGGCAGAGCTCAAGCGCCTCATCGGCGTTGCGCCCGATGCTGCGCCGCGCATCGCTTTCATGTTCCCAGGCGGGGGCGCGCAATATCCCAACGCGGCGCGCAAGCTTTACGAAGCAAACCCGATCTTCCGCGCGGCGGTCGAAGAATGCTTCGCCAGCATGCCTGCTCAGGCGCCGGCCGATTTGCGCAAGCACATGTTCGAGGCGGCCGATCCTGAAGCGGCGCGGCTGGTGCTCGAACAGCCGATGTTCTCGCTGCTTTCGGTGTTTGTGGTTGAGTATGGCTTGGCCAAGCTCTGGGCCAATTGGGGCGTGGAGCCAGCGGCCGTCATCGGCCACAGCGCTGGCGAATACGTCGCGGCCGTGCTCGCTGGCGTGATGACGCTGAAGGATGCGCTCGGCGTCGTGGCGCTGCGCGGTGAGATTTTTGAAAGCGCGCCTGCGGGCGGCATGCTGAGCGTAAAAACCTCAGAGGCGAACGTGCGCGCGCTGATGGGTGATGAGCTTGATCTTGCGGTTGTGAACGGGCCGGACCTCACAGTTGTTTCCGGCGCGAAAGCGCCGCTCGCGGCATTTGCGGCGCGTTTGGATGAAGCGGGCATCGAGCACGCCACCATCCGCATTCGCGTCGCCGCGCATTCGCGCATGCTGGATGACGCCCTGCCGCGCTTCCGTGCGTTCCTCGATACGGTGCGTTTCAGTGAGCCGAAGCTGCCGTTCATCAGCAACCTTTCGGGCCGCATCGCCACGCCAGGCGAGGTGACGAACGCCGATTATTGGGTGAGGCACCTGCGTCATGCGGTGCGTTTCGCGGATGGCCTGCGCGCGGCGCTGGCCGAACCGCACACGATTCTGCTTGAGGTTGGCCCCGGCCAATCTTTGTCTGCGCTCGCCAGCTTGGCCGATGGCGCGCACGATCCGCTCGCGGTGATCGCCTCAACGCCAGCGCCCAAAGAGGCGCAGGACGATGAAGTGTTCGCGTATGAAGCCTTGGGTCAGCTCTGGGCGCATGGCGCGCCGATCGATTTCGCGCGTGCGCGCGAACCTGGCCGCTATAACCGCATCTCGCTGCCAACCTATGCGTTCGAGCGTAAACGCCACTGGATTGAGCCTGGCCGCGGCCTCGCCGCCGCCGAGCCTGAGGCGGTGGCGGTGCTGCGCCGCGCCGATATCAAGGATTGGTTTGACGAGCGGGTGTGGGAGCGGGCGCCTTCTGCAGCGGCCGCCGCCATTGAGGGTCCGCATATTGTCTTCACCGATGGCTCGCCATTGGCGCAGCACATCGTTGCGGAGCTTGAGGCGCGCCGCGTGCGCTGCGTGCAGGTGGCGCAAGGAGAGCGTTTCGCCAGCACGGGCGAGGATCAATACACCCTCAACCCGGCGTCGGAAGATGATTTCGGCGCGCTGATCGATGCGCTGTCGAATGAGGCGCTGCCGCCTGTCGCTTTGCTGTATCTCTGGCCGCGCACCGCCGCGCGCGATAACGCCAACGCCGTGTTCGACGCGACGTTCAATCTCGCCAAAGCCATGCAAGTGCGTGGGTGGGAAGATGGCGTGCGTCTGCTTGCTGTGACCGAAAGCGCGCTGCCCGCAGGGGCGCTGCCGCCGCGCAATCCGCTACAGGCGCTGACGATCGGCCCAGTGCGCGCGCTGGCCGCAGAATCGCCGGGCGTGCGCGCGCGCGTGCTTGATCTGGATGACGCGGGCGAAGGCGCCGCGGCGCGTGTGCTGGCGGAGCTTCAGGCTTGGGAGGATGCGCCGATCGTCGCCTGGCGCGGCGAAGATCGTTTGGTTGAAACGCTGAAGCCGCTGGCGGGCGCCAAGCCGCGTTTTGCCCCGCGCCAAGAGGGCGTCTACCTGATCAGCGGCGGCATGGGCGGCATTGGCCATCAATTGGCGCGCTATCTTGCGTCGTCGGTGCGCGCGCGGCTTGTGCTGCTTGGGCGCGGCCCGGTGCTGGCGCGCGAGCAATGGGCGCATGCGGCTGAAGGGTTTGGCGCGCCGGCCGATGTGGCGCGGGCGCGGGCGTGGCTAGAACTGGAAGCGCTTGGCGCGGAGGTCCTGCCTGTCTCGGCTGACGTGACCGACGC
>DAORMO010000171.1:3810-6933 GCA_035440585.1 Terricaulis sp. | reverse complement strand
GGGAAGCGGCGGGGGGTGACATCCCAAGATCGTTCCGCTATAGGCCCCGCTCCCGCGTGGGAGGGGTTTAGCCGCCCGGACCACGCTCCCCCTCAGGCTGGGCGGTTCGCAAGGATCGGCCAGCGCAAAGCGAGAGGCACATCATGGCTAAGAAGGTACTGGGGCAGATTAAGCTCCAAGTGCCGGCCGGGGCTGCGAATCCTTCGCCCCCGATCGGTCCCGCGCTCGGTCAGCGCGGTTTGAACATCATGGAATTCTGCAAAGGCTTTAACGCCCGCACGCAGGACATGGAAAAGGGCATGCCTTGCCCGGTGGTCATCACGTACTACCAGGACAAGAGCTTCACCTTCGAGATCAAGTCTCCGCCGGCGTCGTACTTCATCAAGAAGGCCGCCAAGCTGCCGACCACGTATAAGCCGGGCCATGGCTCCAAGAAGCCGGGCGTGGATGTCGTGGGCAAGATCACGTTCGCCCAGTGCAAAGAGATCGCCAAGTCCAAGGCGAAGGATCTGAACTCGGAAGATCTCGATCAGGCCGCGAAGATGATCGCAGGCACCGCGCGCTCGATGGGCGTGCAGGTGGTGGAGTAGACCCATGGCCAAGACGACAAAGCGCATGGCCAAGAGCCACGCCAATATCGACACCCGCAAGCTGCATTCGCTCGATGAAGCGATTAAGCTGATCAAGGAACGCGCCAGCGCGAAGTTCGACGAAACCGTCGAAGTTTCGCTCAATCTCGGCGTTGATCCGAAATATCCGGATCAGCAGGTTCGCGGCGTTGTCTCCCTGCCCAACGGCACTGGCAAGACGCTGCGCGTTGCGGTGTTCGCCAAAGGCGCCAAGGCTGACGAAGCCCGCGCCGCCGGCGCCGACATCGTGGGCGAGCAGGATCTGTTTGAAACCATCAATGGCGGCAAGATCGAGTTCGATCGCCTGATCGCCACGCCGGACCTGATGGCCCTCGTTGGCCGTCTCGGCAAGGTGCTGGGCCCGCGCGGCCTGATGCCGAACCCGAAGGTCGGCACCGTGACGATGGACGTGAAAAAAGCGATCGCCGATTCCAAGGGCGGCGCTGTTGAATTCCGCGCCGAAAAGGCCGGGATCATTCACGCTGGCGTCGGCAAGGTGAGCTTCACCGAAGAGGCGATCCGCCAGAACGTCAAAGCGCTGGTCGATGCGGTGGTGAAGGCCAAGCCCACGGGCGCCAAGGGCGTTTACGTCCGCAAGATCGCGCTGAGCTCGACGATGGGCCCGGGCGTGCGTCTGGATGTGTCCAACGCCACGCAAGCCTGATCGCGGCCTAACACCAAGATCAACTGCAACGCCCCGGTGAAAGCCGGGGCGTTTTTGCTTAATGGGTTTTAGCCAAACGGCGCGGCGTTTGCGTTGCGGGGAGGCATGAAACTCTCGCGTGATCACCTTATGGCCCTCCTGGGCGAATTCCGCACCGCGTTGGCACAGTTTACGCGCCAGGCTCGCGTGCGCTGGGCGGAGGCGCTTGAAAAGGCGCGCGCCTTTTACGAGAGCACCGCGCCCGAGCGCGCTGAGCTTGCCCATGCGGTGACGCTGGGGGCTTCCTATTCGCGGCGCACGGCTTGGTTTTCCGCGATCGCGCTGTTGATGGCGGGCGCAAGCGCGACGATTGCGGCGACGCCCGCTTTGGTGCTGGGCGCGTTCCATTCAATGATCGAAGCGCGCCAGGAGCGGCTCGATCAGGCGGCGACGCTGCAAGAGCGCTTGCGCTCTTCGGCCGCCGCGCTCGAAGGCGTGCATTTCATTGATCGCTTCGCCGCGCTCAACACCAATCGCTGGTATGTCTCCGATGGCTGGAACAACGGCTCCTGGCAGGAGAACGACTGGCAGGCCAAGCAGATTTCCGTCAGCCACCAGGGCCTGGCGATCAGCATGGATATGAACAGCCCCGGCGCGCCGAAACTGTTTTCCTCAGGCGAGATGCGCTCGCACGAGGATTTCCAGTTCGGGTATTTTGAGGTGCGCATGCGCGTGCCGCGCGGGGAGGGGCTCGTCACCGGGTTCTTCACTTTCACGCGGCCCGATGGGCGATCCACCTGGGAAGAGATTGATATCGAAATCCTCGGCCGCGATACGCGCCGGCTTGAGGTGGCGTATCACCTGCACGGCCGCGGCAAGGGGCGCACGATCGATCTCGGCTTTGATGCGGCCGATGATTATCACACCTATGCGTTTGAATGGACGCCGGACGCGCTGCGCTGGTACGTCGATAACGAGCTGGTGCACGAAGAAACCGATCCGGCGGTGCGCAATATGCGCCGCAGCCAGCGCCTGTTCATCAATCTCTGGAACAGCGCCGAGTTGCACCAATGGGTTGGCTTCATCAACCCGGCCGAAGCGCCTTGGGCGCTGAGCGTGACGTGCGTGGCGCAATCGCGCGAATATCTTGGCCGTTCGCTGTGTGATCAGCCGGGCGCCGATCTGCGCCGTTGAGGCGCGGGCCGCGCACGCGTAAAGCATGCGCCATGTCTGAGATCGAACAGCGCGCCATCGCCGATATTGGCGGCTATTTCCTGCAGCTTTACGGCGCGCGCGAGGGCGTGCTGGCCGCGCCCGATGCGGTGAGCGCGCTGGGGGCTGTTGCTGGCGTGTTTGCGCAGTTTCAGGCGCGGGCGCTGCTGGCGGCGGGCGTGCTGCAGAACACCGAAAGCTCGCTGATCGAGGTGCGCACCGATGATGGCGGGGTCTATTATTTCGGCGATGCGCTGAACGCTTGCTTGCTTGACGGCGATGCGGCGCGGCCGGCGTTTTGGAATTATGTGGCGGCGATGGCTGGAGAAGCGGCTGTCGCGGAGATCGATGTGGGCGAGATTGCGCGGCATACGGCCGATGCGCTTGGCGGGCCGGGCTTTGGCGCGCCCCGCATGCCAGCGCCATTTGCGCCAAGCGAGGCGCCGCTTGATGCGGTGAAGCGGCACGTGCCGCCGCTGGCGGGGCGGTTTGAAGCGCTGGAATTGCCGCCGGAGCGGCTGATGCATTGCTTTGGCGCCGCTGCCCAAGGCATCGCGCTGTTTGCGGCGGGGGAGGAGCCCGCGCTGGCGGCGGATGTCGCCATGCCGCGCGCGGCGCAGGCGCGGCTGTTGATGGAGG
>DAORMO010000171.1:866-3800 GCA_035440585.1 Terricaulis sp. | reverse complement strand
TGCCGATGTCGAAGCTCGATTTCGCGATTGTGAGCGCAAAGGGCTGATTTTACGCGCGCGCGGCGCTATCTAAACGCCATGACCATCGACAATGAAAATGACCTTGAAGCGCTGAAGCGCATTGGCGCGATCGTAGCCAATACGCTGACGGCGATGGGCAAGGCGCTTGAGCCGGGCATGACCACGCGCGAGCTGGATGACATCGGCCGCGCGCTGCTGGAGCGCGAGGGCGCGCGCTCAGCCCCCGAGCTCACCTACAATTTTCCGGGCGCGACCTGCATTTCGGTTTTCCCCGCCGTGGCGCACGGCATTCCGGGCGATCAGGTGATGCAGGCAGGGGATCTCGTGAACATCGATGTGTCGGCCGAACTTGGCGGCTATTTCGCCGATACGGGTGCAAGCTTCATCATTCCGCCCAAGGCGCCACGGCTTGAGCGGCTGACGCGCGATGGCAAGCGCGCGCTGTGGGCGGGCGTGAACAGCGTGCGCGCCGGCGCGCGGCTTTCTGTGATTGGCGAAGCCGTGCAAAAATTCGCGGACCGCGAGGGCTATACGCTGCTGCGCAATCTGGCGAGCCATGGCGTCGGGCGCGGGCTGCACGAAGATCCGAAGGAAATTTCCACCTGGCGCGATCCCAGCGATCGGCGGCTCATCAATGAAGGGCTGGTGTTCACCATCGAGCCGTTTTTATCCATGGGTTCAGGCTGGGCCGTCGATGGCGGCGATGAATGGACGCTGCGCGCCGACACCGGCAAGCCCACGGTGCAATACGAACACACCCTCGTCGCCACCAAGCGCGGCGCCATTGTGCTGACAGCAGGCGCGGCTTAATCCGGCGCCCAGCGGAAAACATCCGTGATCGCCACGCCGAACGCGGCGGCGATTTTGAACGCGGCTTCCAGCGAGGGAGAATATTTGCCTTGCTCGATGGCGATCACGGTTTGCCGCGTCATGCCGATGCGCTCGGCAAGTTGCGCTTGGGTCATCTCGCCATGTTCAAAGCGCAGGCGGCGAATTTCGTTTTCGATTCTCATCACGCGCCCCGGCGATAGGCGATGATCTGCGTCGAGGCCTTCACGAGTTCAGAAATCACCATGGCCGCGAGCAACAGGTTCGCCACCAGCACGCTGTTCCAGCCTGCCAGCAGCGCGCCGATCAGCAGCACCACGCCGGTGGAGAGCGTGTGAGAGGCGATGCGTTCGGCCTTGAGGTTGATCAGCTGCTCGCGCTCATCGGCGGGCGCATTCGCTTCCTTGGGCGCGGAGAGCGCGGCGAGGATGCTGAGCCCGGCGGCGATGATCACAAGCATCACAACAGCCCCGATCATCAGCCCTATGCTGAGCCCCCGCGCATAGGCCGCGCCCCAGCTCTGCCACAGCACGAAGAAATACGCGCCAAACACGACCCCATAGGCGGCGAGCGCGATCCAGGCTGATTTTTCGCGGAATGACATGTGTGGCCCTCTATGTCTGAGATCGACGACACAAAGTATAAAATAAAGGACATAGAGTCAATAATAATGGACATGTATGACAACAAACAGGTTTACAATACAAACCATCAGCGCTAACGAGGCCAGGCGCAATGGCGCGGAAGAGGTTGGAGGTTGGCGATGGCTACGGATGTTGAAACCGCGCGCGATGATTTGGCGTATTTGCGCGGGCTCGTGGCTGGCGGAGGTCGCCTGCAGGAAACCATGGGCGAGGTGTTTTTCTGGGCGGGCCTTATTTATGGGGCGCAATGTCTTGTGCATGCGTTGCAGGGCCTGGGGCTTGCGCCGTGGCAAGGGCCGATCGCGCTGGCCATTCTGATCGGGCCTAGCCTGGCTTTTGCGGCGATTGTGCTCGCCATCATTTGGCGCGACCGGGCGGAGCGGCCCATGGGCGGGGCTGCGCGGGCGATGAACGCGGTGTTTCAGGGCGCAGGGTTCGCCAACCTGGTGCTGGCGTTTGTGTTCGGCTACGGCGCGCATCAGGCGCAAAGCGTGACCATCTGGCTCTATCAGCCGGTGGTGGTGTGCATGTTCCAGAGCGTGGCGTGGTTCACCGCGTTCTGCATGTTGCGTCGTGCTTGGCTGGGTTGGGCGGCCTTTGGCTGGTCGGCGGCGACCGTGGCGCTGGGCGTTTTGGTCTATCAGCCCATCGCGTATCTGTTTGTGTTGAGTGCGACGCTGTTCCTACTGCTGGCTCTCCCGGGCTGGGTGATCTGGCGCGGCGCCAAGCGGGCGGGTTGAGCGTGGCGGCGTTCGATATCGGCAAGCTGGACGACGTGATCCATGGGCGTTTGCGCCTCGGCATCATGGCCTATCTGGCGGACGCGGAAGCCGCCGAGTTCACCGAGCTCAAGGCCGCGCTTGAGGCCACGCAAGGCAATCTTTCCATCCATCTGCGCAAGCTGGAGGAGGCGGGCTATGTGTCGATCGACAAAAGCTTCCTCAATCGCAAGCCGCTGACGCGCGTGCGCATGACCGAGGCCGGCCGCGCGGCGTTTGCGCTCTATCTTGAAGCGATGGCGAAGTTGGTGGGCGAAGGGCGGTAGCCTGTGCGGCTTATCCCGATGCGGCGGCGGCTTGCCAAGCGCTGGGAATTGTGAGTCAGGCCCTTGCGGCGCTGCGATAAAGCGTGCATATCGCCCGATCCGGCGAGGGGTTAATCCCTTCGCCACCTGTCCGAGACTGCAGGCGCCACGCATATGGCTCGCCCGAAAGGGCGCTGCGTGCGCGGCTTAAATTGTTGAAATTCTAGGGTTTCCCTAGGGATTTCAGGGGCCTGCAATAGACAGAAGCTGACGTTTTTCGGGGCGGGCTGTCAAGCCTTCTCCCGCAGGCCGGCCTCTGGGACAGGCAGCGCACGGAGCGCGCCGCACCGGAGGTTTTTTAACCGCCGGCCGGTTCGTCCGTGTGCGCTTTCGATGGGCGCCCGGATTGGCCGGGGG
>DAORMO010000171.1:0-853 GCA_035440585.1 Terricaulis sp. | reverse complement strand
GAGACCGCAATGGATCGTGCTCAGAAGGCCGAAACGGTGGAATCGCTGAAAAGCGTGTTCGCCGGGGCCGGGGTGGTGGTCGTCGGCCATTATTCCGGTTTGACCGTTGCGGAATTGACGGTGCTGCGTAACCGCCTTCGTAAAGAGGGCGGGGCGCTTAAAGTGGTGAAGAACCGGCTGGTGAAGCTGGCGCTTGCCGATACGCCGAAGGCGTCGGTGTCGCCCTTGTTCACTGGCCCCACGGCCATCGCCTATTCCGAAGATCCGATCGCGGCTGCGAAAATCGCCGTCGCCTTCGCCAAGGAAAAAGAAAAGTTCGCCATTCTCGGCGGCCTGTTCGGCGATCAGCTGCTCGACAAGAAGGGCGTGGACGCAATTGCGACCCTGCCTTCGCTGGACGAGCTGCGCGGCAAGATCATCGGCCTTGTGCAAGCCCCCGCGACCAAGGTCGCTGGCGTGCTCGCCGCGCCCGCTGGTCAGCTGGCCCGCGTCTTCAACGCTTACGCGACCAAGGACGCCGCCTAACCGCTCATTTCCGCATTTCGCAATTTGAAATCGAATTAAACGTCAGGAATCAAATCAATGGCTGATCTCAACAAGCTGGTCGAAGACCTTTCGGCCCTTACCGTCCTCGAAGCCGCTGAACTCTCCAAGCTTCTCGAAGAGAAGTGGGGCGTTTCGGCCGCCGCGCCCGTCGCCGTCGCCGCTGTTGGCGGCGCGGCCCCTGCCGCCGCCGCTGAAGAGCAAACCGAGTTCACCGTCGTTCTCGCCAGCGCTGGCGACAAAAAGATCGAAGTGATCAAGGAAGTCCGCGCCATCACCGGCCTCGGCCTCAAGGAAGCCAAGGACCTGG
>DAORMO010000170.1:0-7008 GCA_035440585.1 Terricaulis sp. | reverse complement strand
CCACTGCGCCAGCAAGCGCCGCGCCCAATCGGCGGCGTTCACCACCGCCACCACCAGCGCCAGCACCGCAGCGCCGCCCGCGAACATGGCGGTGTTTGGCTCCCACCCTTGCGCGCGCAATGCGCCCGTCAGCGCCAGATGCGCGCCCACCACGACGATGAACAATCCGCCATAGAACAGCGCGCGCGCTGTCCATGTCGAAACTGTGCGGGTGGCGTGAACAAGCATGGTGGTTCCCGGAGGTTCCTCCTTTCTGCCAAGTCAGATAGGAACACGCAATCAGCTCACGCGATTGACGGTCAAAGCATGGAGAAAAGATCATGACGCGCATGCCGCTTCGTCCGCTTGCTGTTGTCGCGCTCGCCGCTCTGCTCAGCGCGTGCGCCGCCAGCGCGCAACCGGAGGGCGATGCGCGCCCATCGCCTACCGCCAGAGGCCAAGCCATGGCTGAAGCCAATTGCGCAGTGTGCCACGCGATAGGCGCCGAGGGCGAAAGCCCGCACGCGGACGCCCCGCCCTTCCGCAGCCTTTCACAAAACTATCCTGTAGGCGCGCTGGCCGAAGCCTTCGCCGAAGGCATTCTGGTGGGCCACAGCGACATGCCCGAGTTCCGGCTCGAGCCCGATCAGATCGAAGCGATGATCGCCTATCTTGAAAGCGTGCAGAGCCAATAGCGCAAATGCAAACGGCCTCTCCTTTCGGAGAGGCCGTCGCTTCGCCGATAAGCGAACGCTTAGTAGCGATAATGATCCGGCTTGAACGGGCCGGCATCCGGCACGCCGATATAATCGGCCTGCTCTTTGCTCAGCTTCGTCAGCTTCGCGCCAAGCTTGCCGAGGTGCAGCGTGGCGACCTTTTCATCGAGATGCTTGGGCAGGGTGTAGACTTCGTTCTTGTAGGCCTTGCCATTGGTCCACAGCTCGATCTGCGCCAGCGTCTGGTTGGTGAAGGACGCAGACATCACAAAGCTCGGGTGGCCCGTCGCGTTGCCGAGATTCACAAGCCGGCCTTCGGAGAGAAGGATGATCTTGTTACCGCCCGGAAACTCAATGTGGTGCACTTGCGGCTTGATCTCGTCCCACTTGAAATTCTTGAGGCCAGCGACCTGAATTTCTGAATCGAAATGCCCGATATTGCAGACGATGGCGTTGTTCTTCATCGCCCGCATGTGCTCGACGGTGATGACGTCCTTGTTGCCGGTCGCCGTCACGAAGATGTCGGCTTCAGAAGCCGCGTCATCCATCGTCACGACCTCATAGCCTTCCATCGCCGCTTGCAGCGCGCAGATCGGATCGATTTCAGTGATCTTCACGCGCGCGCCGCCTTGGCGCAGCGAAGCGGCCGAGCCCTTGCCCACATCGCCATAGCCGCAGACGACCGCGACTTTGCCCGAAAGCATCACGTCCGTGCCGCGGCGGATCGCGTCCACCAGCGATTCACGGCAGCCATAGAGGTTGTCGAATTTCGACTTGGTGACGCTGTCGTTCACATTGATGGCCGGGAACGGCAGATCGCCCTTCTTGGCCATTTCATAGAGGCGATGCACGCCCGTGGTGGTTTCTTCCGAAACGCCCTTCACCGCATCGCGGATGGCCGAATAGAAGCCCGGCTTTTCTTTCAGATAGCGCTTCATCGTGGCGTAGAGCGCTTCTTCTTCCTCGTTGGTGGGCTTATCGAGGATCGAAGCATCCTTCTCGGCCTTGGGGCCGAGCACGCACAGCAGCGTGGCGTCGCCGCCGTCATCGAGGATCATGTTGGCGTAACCGCCGCCAGCCCATTCGAAAATCTTGTGCGCGTAATCCCAATACTCAAGCAGCGTCTCGCCCTTGGTGGCGAACACCGGCGTGCCCTTGGCGGCGATCGCGGCGGCGGCGTGATCTTGCGTCGAGAAAATGTTGCAAGAGGCCCAGCGCACTTCGGCGCCGAGGGCTTGCAGCGTTTCGATCAGCACAGCGGTTTGGATCGTCATGTGCAGCGAGCCGGCGATTTTCGCGCCCTTCAGCGGCTGCTTTGGGCCGTATTCCGCGCGCACGGCCATCAGGCCTGGCATTTCGGTTTCGGCGATGTCGATTTCCTTGCGGCCCCAAGCGGCCAGGCCAAGGTCTTTCACGATAAAATCTGTAGCGCTCATCGCGCGCCCTCCTTCGAAAGCGGCGAGCGTCGTTTTTCCAAAGGAAAAGCCCGTCGAGCCTGGCGGCCCAGAAACGCATTCTGAACGCATTCTGGCCGTCGCAACGCTCCTCGGCGGGCGGGCGCGGTTTAGCAAAGCCGCGCGGCGCTGGCAAATGCCGCGCCCATGCAAAAGGCCGCCGGGCGGAACCCCGGCGGCCTTTGTGTTTTCAAGCGCTTAGCGCCGGGTCAGCCGCCGCTGGTCCAGCGATCGAGCAGGCGTTTGGCCGCATCGCGCCCGCCAACCCCGAACGCGATCGCCACCGCCACCGCCACTGCGCCGAGGATCAGCCCAAACGCCAGCACGATGATGTCGTTGGCCAGCCCCATGAAGCGCAGGCCCACGGCCGTGGCGAGCGCGATCACGCCCCAGCGCACGAACGTGGAAATGATCTCCGAACTGGGCTTGCCCTCGCGCCGCGCAGCGACGGCGAGGATATTCGCCAGCAGAATGCCCAGCGCGATAATCACCGCGCCAAACAGCACGCGGCTCGCCAGCGCCAGCACTTCTGTCAGCATCGCCGCCATGGCGCCAAACTCTAGCAATCGCGTGGCTTCCACCGCCGCGAACAGCACAATCCCGATCAGCACCGCGAGCCCAATCATGCGCGAGGGCGGAAAGCGCGACATATCGATCGTATCGACGCCAGGCGTCAGATCCACCTGCTCGCGCCCCACGCGCACCGGCTCTGCGTTGGCGATCGAGGCGATGATGTTGTCGAAGCCGAGCGCTTTGAGCCCCTCCTCGGTCAGCGTCATCACCCAGCGGCCCACCACATAGGCGATGAAGATGATCAGCCCCGCGCCGATCACGCGCGGGATCGTCATCAGAATTTCGTTGAGCATCGCCGTGGCCGGATCGGAGATGGCGCGGATGTTGAGCGCATCCAGCGCCGCAATTGCCGCGGGGATGATCACCAGCGTAAACACCAAAATGCCAAGCAGGCGCGCAAGGCCCGGGCCTGCGGGCGTGTGCGTCAGCCCCGCATCGATCAGCCGACGATCAAGCTCCGCCGCCTCCACCGCCGCCTGCACGATGCGGCGCAAAATCGTCGCCAGCACAAAGCCAATGAAAAAGATGATCGCTGCGCCAACCACCGAGGGCAGATACGCCAAAAAACCGCTCATCATATTGTTGAGCGGTGAAACGATCGCATCCATCTGCAAGCGCTGCAGCGCCAGGATGAGGCCCAGCAGCCAAACCAGCCAATAGCCAACCTCGCCAATGCGCTCGCCCACATCCACCACAGGCTTTGCGCTCGTGCTGGTTGCGCCATCGCGGCGCGAGAGGAACGGGATGCGGTCAATGCCTTTGGCGATCGCCCATTTCACCGCCTTGGCGATGAAATGCGCGGCGATAAGGATCGCGGCGGCGGCGAGGATGTTCAGCCCCCATTGGCTGAACCACGCCGAAATCGCGTTGTAATCGATGGTCATGAGCTGCCTCCCCTTCGAGAGCGCGTTGAACACGGCCTAGAATTCTGCCGCGACAGCCCTAAGAATAGGTTTTGCGCTCAAAAGGCGTGCGATTTCTCATGCTGCGCATGCGAAAAGCCGCGTGTTCCCAAGCTGATTAAGGCTAATGCGCCCCACCCAGCAGCGTGCGGCAAGCGTCAAGCGCCGCGCCCTCAAGCGGCTCAGCCAGCACAAAGTGTTGTACGCGCACGGTTTCGCGGCTGCGCGGCATGTAGCGCATCTCGCGCTCGCCCTCGCCATCACGCACCGCGAGCACGATTTCGGAATCTGGATCGTACTGGGTGCTGAAACGCAAAAGCCGCATGCCATCGCGCAGGCCCGCCGCATAGGCGGGGCCAAGCGGATCAACGCCAGTTGTTACGCCTCGCTGATCGGCTCTTGTCGCCTCAAAATCAAAGCCAAGCGCAAAGCGCGGCCTTAAATCGGTTTGCACGCGCCCGCACGGCGCGAACACGTCTTCGGGCAGCACGATCTCCGCGCCTTCGACGATGTAGCTCTGATAATCGGCGGCAAAACCGATGCTCGCGGCCTCGCGCGCCAGCAAGGCCGAGGCCGGCCCTTCCTCTCCCGCACCCGCGCGCGCACTCATCGCATGCATCAGCGCATCAAAACTGCGCCCCTCCGCACGCAAGCGCTGATCCCAAATCGCCGCCAAAAGCCGCCCGCGCTGATACGGCAATTGCCGCACGTCCGGATCGGTCCAAAACGCCTCCACCACGCGCGCGTTCGGCGCGGCGCGCGCGCTTGAGTGCGCATAGGCGTTGAGCGTGGCGTTAAAATCCGCCGCGTAATCGGCCGGCCCCCACAAGCCTTGGCGCACCAGCATGCGCCCGGTGTAAAAATCGGTGAAGCCTTCGGAGAGCCAATAATCACTGGATTCCTGCTGCGCCGGCATGCCGCCGATGCGATGCGGGATCCATGTGTGCAAGCTTTCATGAGCGAGCGTGCGGGTGATGCGGCTTTCTTCCGTGTTCGCCGTGGCGAAAAAGGCGAACGCATCACCCAGACCCGTGCCGCCCACAGATCGCGCGCGCTGGTTCGGCGCCTCCAGCGGCAGCACCGTGACAAGATAGGGCGTGGATTCATCGCCCCAGAAATTGCGCTGGCCGCGGATGATCTCATTCACCTGCGCGGCAAAGCTTGCATCGCTAAAACCCCAGGCGCCGCGCATGGCGATGCGAATGTTGCGATCCGCGCCGTGAAGAATGCGGAAATCGCCGCCCACGGAGACGCTGCGCCCCACCCCGCCGAGCGTGAGCCCGTCATGCTCAAGATCAGAAGCAAAGCGCCAGCCGCGCGGCAGCGCGCGCACGCGCAGCTGCACAGGCGCCGCCTCATCCCAGCCCTCAGGCGTGATGAAGCTGGCATGCCCAATCAGATGAAAATAGCCGGGCTGCACCACGGCGCGATACGGATTGCCGCCGCGCGCCATCGGCGGGCCTTCATGATCCTGCGCGATGCGATAGCGCAGATGCACGCGCGCGTTTGGCTGATGCGCGAGCACGCGCTGCGCCGGGCCCGCGCCTTCGCGCAATTGCCCGCCGGAAACGGCCTCAAGCGCGGTGATGGCGCGATAGAGCTCAGCCTGCCCGCCCCATTCATCCGGCAAGCGCAGAACGGTTTCGCCATCCGCCTCGCCCCGGAAGCGCAGATCGACCTGCACCGCCACGAGCGCGCCCTCGGCCAGGATCGGCGTCAGCGTGTAAGCGATCCGCTCACGCGGGGTCATGCCCACGCTCAAAAACGCCAGCGCCAAAACCGCCAGCACGCGCGCCGCCTTCATGCCTGCTCCTCCGCTCCAACCGCGAGGATGCCGGCGGCGCGCGCTTTAGATGCATGCGCCGCCACCCGCTTGCGCGGCGCCTTAGGGCGCGTGCGGCAGCGATTCAAAATCTTCCGGCACGTGCTGGCGGATCAGGCGGACGTTTTCATCGGCGGTGATGGCGTCAACGATGTCCATCGATTGCAGCGTCTGTTCGCGGTCGTGGTTGAACGCCGGCACGGTGCGCCATTCGCGGCTTTCGGCCATGTGGAACATGTCCCCGCTCAGCAGCAGATCGCCGGCATTGCCGCTGCGCACGAACAGCATCGCATGCCCAGGTGTGTGCCCCGGCGCAGGCACGATGATCACCGAGCCATCGCCGAACACGTCATGGCGCGCACCGCTTTCGATGAGGCGCGTTTCGGCGTTCTCCAGCGCTGCGTAAGCCGCAAACTCCTGCGTGCCGCGCGCCTCGTCGCGGAACATATGCGCGCGCTCATCGGCGTTGACGATCCACGTCGCGGTCGCCGCGAACAAGCCAGCATTGCCGATATGATCGCCATGGCTGTGCGAAACGGAGATAAACTCGATGTCCGCCGGCGTGAGACCGAACGCGGCCAGTTGCGACACCAGCGTCACCGGAACGGTGGCCGTCGCGTTCAGCGCCTCGATGCGCAGCCCCTCAGGCATTTCAGCCACGGCATCGGGCAAGCCCAAATCCCACAGCAAATCGCCATCGGGATGGCGGATGAGATAGCAAGGATCGACGAAATCCCGCGCCACGCCATTGAACGCGCCATTGTCGGCGAACGGCGCGGTGTCGGTGAAGGCGATGCGCCCGCAATCCAACGCGAAGATCTGCACAGGATTTTCCGCTTCCTGCGGCGCGCACGCGGCGAGCGCGGCAAGGCAAGCAAAAGCGGCGAGGCGTTTGATCATATCTATCTCCCTTGCCGCCACATGGCCGCAGCGCCGCGCAAGGGTCAAGCCAGCAAGCGCCCGCCGCTATTCGCCTTCGTGAAACTTGGCCGCAAACAGCGCTTCCACGGCGTTGAGCGCGGCTTCTGCTTCGGGGCCTTCGGCTTCGACCTCGACGCTCGTGCCCACGCCCGCGCCCAGCATCATCAGGTCCATCAGCGAGCGGGCGTCGGCCTCTTCCTCCTCGCGGCGGACGATGATGGTGGTGTCGTCATAAGTCAGCGCAAGCTCGGCCAGCTTGCGTGAGGCCCGCGCGTGCAGGCCGCGCACATTCACAACGTCGATGCTGCGCTTCATCCCCATGGCGCGCCGCCTTTTTCTTTATTGTTGCTTCAGCCGCCGCCCGCGAGTTCGACGGACGCCACGCGAATGTAGCGCCGGCCCGCATCCTGCGCCGCAAGCGCGGCGTCAGACAAGCTCAGTTTCGCACGCACCTCGGCGAGCTTGATCAGCATCGGCAGGTTCACCCCGGCGATCACCTCGGTTTTCACCTGGTTGATCACCGAGATGGCGAGGTTGGAAGGCGTGCCGCCGAACATGTCGGTGAGGATGGCCACGCCGTCGCCGCAGCGGACGAGGTCGCCAAGGGGATGAGCGAGAACGTCCTCTCGCCGTTCATCGGC
>DAORMO010000169.1:6894-7112 GCA_035440585.1 Terricaulis sp. | reverse complement strand
CCCAGCGCGCCGAGCCCGGCCATGCCCAGCGCGCCGATGGAGCGCAGCCAAAGCGCGCGCGGCCGCGGCCACGCGGCCAGAAGCAATTCGAGCAGGATGTATGCGGAAAACACGATCGCGAACGCGGCCTGCACCGGAAACGGCATGAACATCGTGCCGCGCTGCACCACAAACAGAAACATCAAGACGCCAAAGCCGATCAGCGCCAACGCCGCCAC
>DAORMO010000169.1:0-6761 GCA_035440585.1 Terricaulis sp. | reverse complement strand
CCATACGCATGATCTCTTCGAATTCAGCCATCCTCCCCTCGCGCTATTTTTTGTTCTTGAGCGCCAAAGCTTACCGCCCCGACGGCGAAGGACCAGCCATTTTGCGCCGGCTGAGCGCCAAAACAAAAAGGGCCGCCCTTGCGAGCGGCCCTTTCTTATTTCGCTTCAAGCGGCGCTTAGGCGCGGAGCTTGGCCAGCACTTCGGCGCTGACGGCCTTCGGCACTTCTTCGTAATGGCTGAATTCCATCACGTAGGAAGCGCGGCCTTGGGAGAACGAGCGCAGCGTGTTCACGTAGCCGAACATGTTAGCCAGCGGCACCATCGCGTTGATGATGGTGGCGTTGCCGCGCATGTCTTGGCCTTGGATCATGCCGCGACGCGAGTTCAAGTCGCCAATCACCGAGCCGACATATTCTTCAGGGCTCGTCACTTCCACTTTCATGATCGGCTCGAGCAGGCGCGCATCGCCCTTCTCTTTCAGCTCACGGAACGCAGCTTGCGCCGCGATCTGGAAGGTCAGCACGTTGGAGTCGACGTCGTGGTAGCGGCCATCGATGAGGCGCGCGGCCACGTCGATCACCGGGAAGCCCGCCAGAAGGCCGTTTTCCTTGGCCATGTTGAGGCCCTTTTCCACGCCGGGAATGAATTCCTTCGGGATGGCGCCGCCCACGATCTTGTTCTCGAACACAAAGCCCGTGCCCGGCTCGCCGGGTTCAAACTCGATCTTCACTTCGGCGAACTGGCCCGAACCGCCGGTTTGCTTCTTGTGCACGTAATGGATCGTCGCCGCGCGGCCGAGCTTTTCGCGATAGGCCACCTGCGGCGCGCCGACATTGGCGTCCACTTTGTAGGTGCGGCGCAGGATGTCGATTTTGATGTCGAGGTGAAGCTCGCCCATCCCCTTGAGGATGGTTTGGCCGCTCTCGTGATCGGTCGAAACCCGGAAGCTCGGATCTTCGTTGGCGAGCTTGGAGAGCGCCACGCCCAGCTTTTCCTGATCGGCCTTCGATTTCGGCTCAACCGCCACTTCGATAACCGGCTCAGGGAATTCCATGCGCTCGAGGATCACGGCCTTGTTGGGGTCGCACAGCGTGTCGCCGGTGCGCACTTCCTTGAGGCCCGCCAGCGCCAGAATATCGCCGGCATAGGCTTCCTTGATGTCTTCGCGGTTGTTGGCGTGCATCAGCAGCATGCGGCCCGCGCGCTCTTTTTTATCGCGCGTGGAGTTCAGCAGCGCGTCGCCCGCGTTCAGCACGCCCGAATAGATGCGGCAGAACGTGATCGTGCCCACAAAGGGGTCGTCCATGATCTTGAACGCCAGCAGCGAAAGCGGCTCGCTGTCGTCGGACTTGCGGATGATTTCCTTTTCAGGATCGTCCATGTCCACGCCTTTGATGGCGGGGCGGTCGATCGGGCTCGGCAGGTAATCGACAACGGCGTCGAGCAGCGGCTGCACGCCCTTGTTCTTGAAGGCCGAGCCGCAGAACATCGGATACCAGGCGCTCGTCAGCACGGCCTTGCGGATCAGGCGCTTCAGCGTCGCGGTGTCCGGCTCTTCGCCTTCGAGGTACTTTTCCATCACCGCATCATCGAGCTCGACGGCGGCTTCGATCAGCACCGAGCGATACTCGGCGGCCTTCTCTTTCAGATCATCCGGGATCTCGACGATGTCGAACTTCATGCCCGAGGGATCGTCCTTCCAGACGATCGCGTTCATCTCGACGAGATCGACCATGCCGGCGAAGCTCGACTCAGCGCCGATCGGCAGCTGCATCGGCACCGGGCGCGCGCCCAGGCGCTTCTTGATGTCCTCAACGCACATGTAAAAATCGGCGCCGGTCTTATCCATTT
This sequence comes from Terricaulis sp., assembly GCA_035440585.1. Lineage (GTDB taxonomy): Bacteria > Pseudomonadota > Alphaproteobacteria > Caulobacterales > Aquidulcibacteraceae > Vitreimonas. The sequence goes on along the minus strand of DAORMO010000169.1, from coordinate 4,909 downwards.
TATTGGCGAAGATGATGCGCGGAACCTTGTACTTGTCGCCCTGGCGCCAAACGGTTTCGGTTTGCGGCTCAACGCCTTGGTTGCCGTCAAGCACCACCACCGCGCCGTCGAGCACGCGGAGCGAGCGCTCCACTTCGATGGTGAAATCGACGTGGCCGGGCGTGTCGATGATGTTGAGGCGCTTTTCGTTCCAGAAGGTCGTGGTCGCGGCCGACGTGATGGTGATGCCGCGCTCTTGCTCCTGCTCCATCCAGTCCATGGTGGCCGCGCCATCATGGACTTCGCCGATCTTGTGGCTCTTGCCGCTGAAGTACAAAATCCGCTCAGTCGTCGTGGTCTTGCCCGCATCGATGTGGGCCATGATGCCGAAATTGCGGTAGTCTTCGATTTTATACTGACGAGCCATGACAATTCTGTCCGTGTGTTTAGAGCCCCGGAGCTTTTGACGGCGCCGGGTTCAAAGCCGGCCCCAAAAGCGCCGGCGATCCTCTGAGGATTACCAGCGGTAGTGCGAGAATGCGCGGTTGGCTTCGGCCATCCGGTGCGTGTCTTCGCGCTTCTTCACGGCGCTGCCGCGATTGTTGGAAGCATCGATCAGCTCGCCGGCGAGGCGCTCTTGCATGGTGTTTTCGTTGCGCGAGCGGGCCGCGCCCACCAGCCAGCGGATCGCCAGCGCCTGGCGGCGCTCGGGGCGAACTTCCACCGGCACCTGATAGGTCGCGCCGCCAACCCGGCGTGAGCGCACTTCCACCGCCGGCGCCACATTGGCCAGCGCATCGTGGAACGCCTCGATCGAGGGGCGCTTCAGCTTCTTCTCGACCGTATCGAGCGCGCCATAGACGATCTGCTCAGCGACCGACTTTTTGCCCTCGTACATGATGTAATTCATGAACTTGGTCAGCACGAGATCGCCATGAACGGGATCGGGCAGAACTTCGCGCGGCTCGGCGCGGTGACGGCGAGACATATCTTACTTCCTTATTTCGGACGCTTCGCGCCGTAATGCGAACGGCGTTGCTTACGATCTTTGACGCCTTGGGTATCAAGCACGCCGCGCAGGATGTGGTAGCGAACGCCCGGCAAATCCTTCACGCGGCCGCCGCGGATCAGCACAACCGAGTGCTCCTGCAGGTTGTGGCCTTCGCCCGGGATGTAGCACACAGCTTCGATGCCGGTGGTGAGGCGCACCTTGGCGACCTTGCGAAGCGCCGAGTTCGGCTTCTTCGGCGTCGTCGTATAAACGCGCGTGCAAACGCCGCGGCGTTGCGGGCAGGCTTTCAGGGCGGGCGCCTTATTGCGCACCGGCTTCGGTGACCGCGGCTTGCGGATCAGCTGGTTGATCGTCGGCATGCGCCTGAGACTTCCTTCTTCCCGAACTTCAAACTCAAACAGCGCGCCCAGCGGCTCTTCCGAACCGCCCACGGGCGCGCCAAAAATGGTGCCAATCGGCGGGGCAGCACAAAGCAGAGGCTGCAGCCGTTCCGAGTGAGGCCGGTTCAATAAGAGCCCAAGGGGCCAAGGTCAACAGCCCGGGTGCGCCCCGGAGCCCGTTTTTCCCCCTTTTGGGACGCATAAGCCGCTTCAAAGCGGCGCGCCCAGGCCAGGCTCGCAAATAAGTGCGGCAAGGGCGCAAAAAAAGAGGCCGCCCGGGCGGGGCGGCCTCCTCCTCAGCCTTAGCCTGCTCAGCTTAGAATTTGGCGTTCACCCCAGCGAAGAAGAAGCGCCCGCGCGGGCCGGCGGGCCGGCCCAGCGTGCCGATATAGGGCTCCTCTTCGGTGACATTGTTCACCCCGCCAAACAGCTGGATCCGCTCGGAATACTCAAACGAGGCCGAGAGGTTGTGCACCCAGGATGAGCCCGTGCTGGTGATGTCCGCATAGTCGGGATCGTTTTGCAGATCCTGCGGCTCGATGCCCGGCGCCAGCTGATCGGATTCATAGCGCCCGCTCCAGCCGAGCGTGAGCTTGCCGACGCTCCAATCGGCGCCAAAATTGATGATCCATTCCGGATAGGTCAGCGAGGTGAGCACGTCCGTCACTTGATCGGGCGCAGACACATCGCGCGTTTCATCGTGCGAGAGAAAGCGCGTGCCAAGGCTGGTGAGCCGCAGGCTCGACTCCATGCCGAACATCGCCGGCAGATCGAACGCATAGTCCACGCGCCAATCGATCCCGTCCGTCTCCACCGCCGCGAGGTTGATGTAGCCGGAACGGAAGCCGGTGATGTTGCCATTCACCGGATCGCGATCGATCGCGGCGCAGAATTGGTTGGCGATGGTGGCCGCGTCCACGCAGTTCTGCGCGATCGTGAACGGCGCCAAGCTGCCGATCATGCCGTCGATATTGATCTTGTAGTAGTCGACCGTGACGATCAGCCCGTCGAAGATGCCGCCGAAATCACCAACAGGCCGCCACACGCCGCCCACGGTGAACGTCTCTGCCTCTTCCGGATCCAGATTTGGATTGCCGCCATTCTGGCCGGGCACGCGCGCTGAATTGTAATTGGTGGAATTGTAGGTGCCGTTGGTCACGCTTGAGCCGATCAGCGCCACGCAATTGTCAAAGCGGAAGCCAGAGCCCGCATTGATGAATTGCGGATTGCACGGGTCAGCATCCGCGGCGATCGAGATCGTGAATGTGGGCGAGAACGCCTCGCCAATGTTCGGCACGCGCACGGCTTCTGAAAGAGTCGCGCGCAGCGTCAGCGAATTGAACGGCGACCAGCGCCCGCCGACAGACCAGGTTTCTGTGTCGCCGAACGTGTCGTAATCGGACGCGCGGAACGCGCCGCTAAGTTCGAGATATTCCACAAGCGGCAGGTTCGCCAAAATCGGCACCCGCGCCTCTGCGAAGAATTCGCTGACCTCATAAGAGCCGAGCGAAGCGTTCGTCGGCCCGCCGTTTGAATCGATCGTGCCAAACGTGAGCCCCGCCGCGGACCACGGATCGGGCGTGAACGCGCTTTTCTCGCGCCGCCACTCATAACCAGCGGCGAAGCCGATCGGCCCCGCCGGCAGATTGAAATAGGCCGCCGTATCGCCCGCAATGCTGGCGATGAAATTCTGCTGCATGATATCGTTTTGCGCCGTGCCTGGCTGGAAGATGAAGGCGGCCGCTTCCGCGCTCATCGAATTGTAGCCAAACAAATTCACCGGCACGCATTCGCCAAGGCCAAAGGTCGAAATGCCGAAGCTCGCATTCTGCGCCGGATACGGCGAAGACGGCGGCACATAGCTCAGATCACCCAGCGCATCGACACGGCAGATCGCCTGCCCCGGATTTGAAGGATCCTCCACCGCATCAATCGCCGCGAAATAGCGATCTTCAATGCGTTCGCGCGTGGTGATGTCCGCATTGGTGCGGCCATAATTGTAGGCCACCTCATAGGTGAGGCCCGAGCTTCCGATGTCGCCGTTAAAGCCGGCGACGATGCGCAGCGTCTCGCGGTTCGCCACCGGATTGCCGCGCCCGGCCATGTCGAGCACATCGCGCGACATCACGATTTCTGGGCTCTCGCCCAAGCCTTGCAATGTTGTGATCTGCGCCTGTAGCGCGGCTGGAATGAACGGATTGTCGAGCGCGATCGGAATGTCGTCGTTAAAGCCGTTGACCTGATTGCTCTCGCGCGTTTCGGTGCGCACATATTTGGCGTCGATGAAGAAGTTCACGCTGGGCGCCAGCTCATACTCAGCCGCCACTTGAAACAGCGCGCGGCGCGTATCGGGCAGGATCAGCTCGTCATCGGGCGAGCCGGGCACGCCGTCGCCGCCGCTGGCGTTGAAGCCGTCGATAAACACATTGCCCGGATTGTATGGCCGCAGCACGCCATTCGCGCCCACGATTTGGCAGGTCGGCACGCCCAGATAGCTCGCGCAGCCAGGCACGCCGCCGCTTGAAACCGCTTCAACGAAGGCGCTCGGCCAGCTGCCGGCTGGGCCCACTGTGATGATGCCCGCATCGCTGGAAATCGGCAGGCGATAATCGCGCACCCAGGTGTTGGAAAAGCGCGGATCCGCGCCCGTGCCCGGCCCGTTCGGCGCGAAGGTGCGCAAGCCCGAGCCTGCAAAGTCGCGGTCGCCTGCAAACACCGGCTCAGTCATCTGATATTCAGCCGCAAACACCAGCGAGCCGCGCCCATCGGCGGTGCTGAAGCCGTTGGCGATCGAGATGAACGCTTCTTCCGCATCGCCATTATCGGTGATGCCGGTTTGCGCGCGCACTTCCAAACCGTCGAACGAGGCGCCGTCGCGCAGCACGAAGTTCACAACGCCCGTTACCGCGTCCGCGCCATACACGGCCGATGCGCCGCCGGTGAACACATCCACGCGCTCGAGCAGCGCGGTTGAAAGCGTGTTCACATCAACCGAGCCTGTGCCCTCGATGCCCGCCACATGGCGGCGGCCGTTTTCCAGCACCAGCGTGCGCTCATCACCGAGATTGCGCAGATTGAGCGTGCTGGCCCCCAGCGGCGTGCCGCCAAACGCGGAGAATGAGCCCGGCAGGGAGGCGTTCAGCGCTGGCGATTCCCGCAGCAGCGAGCCCACATCGATCTGCCCCGAGGTGCGCAGATCATCCCCGCCCACGCTCACCACCGGGCTCGGCGCAGTCAGCGTGCTGTCGGCGCGGCCCGAGCCGGTGACGACGATCGCGTCATCATCCTGCGCGTGCGCCGCCGGCGCGATGATCGCCACGCCCGCGAGCATGGTCGCGCCGAGCAGCCAGCCTTTGGAGCGCATGCTCCGCGTTGTCTTTGTCATCTGAACCCCCGTTCCCGCGCGGCCATGCGCGGCGTGTTTTTGGCGGGCGCGCCGCCGTTGATTGGGAGGCTAGGCGCGCGCTTTGCGGCCTGTCGCGCCGGTGCGCCCGCGCAGGCGCGTTTTGCACTGCAGCGATGGATTCAGCGGCGCCCT
>DAORMO010000168.1:0-7195 GCA_035440585.1 Terricaulis sp. | reverse complement strand
AGGATCCCACCCGCGAACTCCGCCGCTTCCTCGATTTCTGGCACGCCGAACGCTGGCTCCCCGGCGATACCCCGGTCGAGCGCGAGGCCCGCCGCGCCTTCTTCGGCGGCGGTCTGGAGTGTCTGGCAGATTGCTTGGTGGGTCTGAGGCATCGCCATAATGGCTCCGTGGGTCTAGAGGCGAGAACGCCACGGAATGATGTTGCTGGTTGCTTGAGTCGGCGTCGTCTGATTGCGCAATGGGGGTTTGCAAAGATCGAGCAGGGTTTGCGGATCTTCAAGAGCGTCTGGCGTGGCTGCGTGCGCGAACACAGCATCCGCGCCTAGCCAAGCATCGATATGAAGCTTGCGCGCCGTGCTGACTGCGGCAAGGCCCGAAAAGGTGTAAACGCCGCCGACCATGAGCACGCTGGTGATGGGGTGTGTGTGCGAGGGCAGCAGCTCGGCCAAGCGCGTGGAAATGAAGACGGGCTCTTTGGCGCGCGGCGCAAGCTCTGGGATCGAACGCACCGGATTGGCGCCAGACCAGAGGTGATGCAGATGCACGACAAGCACGCCAGCCTGGCGGGCCTGATCAAGACAGGCGGCGATATTGCTGACAGAGCTGGCGCATTGGGCCGTGACGTACTCACGCCGCAGATTGAGGCAAAGCAGAACGCTTGGCGTCATGGCGATGTCCGCTCAGGCGAGGGTGAGTGGACGCTGGCTGGATTGATCAAGCACGCCGGGTTCATCCCAAGCGCCTTCGGGGCGTAAAAGCACGAGCGGATGGGTGACCAGCGACAGCGCCAGCGGGTGCGGCGGCAGCTGCGCGATCCCTTCGCAATATTCCTTGCCGCTAAAGCGGAAAGGCGGGCGGTTTTCCCGCGGTTCAAACCCAGCCAGCCTTTTCCAGAACGGCAACAAACCTGCTTCGGCGTGGCCAAGGATGGTGTGGTAGCCTTTGCGTGAGGCCAGCTCGGCGACAACCCGCCAGAGCGCCTGGACGATCCCTGCGCCGCGATGGCGTTTGGAAACCGCGACCCGTTCCAATTTGGCAAAGCCTGCAAACCAGCGCACGCGGCAGATGCCAACCGGCTCGCGACCGATCCGGGCAATGATGTGGGTGGCGCCAGACAGATCGTTGCCATCGAATTCTTCTTCGAACGGGCAGTTCTGTTCGCCCATATAGACAATGGCGCGCAAGGTGGAGATGGCGAGAAGGTCATCGAGACTGCGCGCGATCTCCGCGTGCACCTGCGGCGCCGCATCGATGTCATTGGCCGCAGCAAGGCTCATGGCGTGTTCGCCTGGGAGATCAGCCCTTGCAGCGGGCGTTGATGGCCGGGGTGAAACGCAAGCGTGGGATCGCCTGGCACCGGCCGAAAGCCCAGCGGGCCAAAGATAATCTTGGCGCCGGCCTCGGTGGCGGCGCGCGTATAGAGCGGCAGCGCCCAACACCGGGTTTCGCGCACGGCGACGCAGGTCTTGACCACGCGGCCGGCGGCTTTGTCACTGAGGCCGATAAAGCCCCAAGCGTAGCCGCCTGCCGGGGTCTCGCGTGGCGGACAGATGAACTCAAGATCAGGCTCAAGCGTGTCGAATTGGCCGGCCTCAAGCGCTGCCATGCCGGAAGCGCGCAAGGGAAAGAAAGCGGTCATGCCGACAACGTCCGCGCCTTCGCGTGCGACGAAGATGCTCGCCTTGGTGATGGCTTGCACAGCCTGCATCCGCTCAACGGTGACGACCCCGTCAGGAATGGCGCGCGCGGCGATACCGCGTGCTGTCGCGATTTCCGCGTAAGAGGCCGGCGCGACATTGCAGAATGCTGCAACCGCGTTGATCCAACGCGGGTCGATGCAGCGTCCGGCGGGATCTACGAAGCGGGAAAGTTCAGTCGGGTTCATGCGTCGCTCTTGTGAAAGTACCCGAGTCGCATAACCTCAAATGCGGTGGTTGACCTTCCATGAAGGTGGAAACAGGGCGTTGACGAAAACGAGTAGCGGCGAGCCGCCCCGATCCCGGTTGGATTGGGACGATGTTCGCATTTTTGCCGCTGTGGCCGAGGCGGGGAGCGTGAGCAAAGCTGCGCTTCAGCTCAAAGTCACAACGGGCATGGTGAGCCGTCGCATCGAAGCGCTAGAAGCGCGATTGGATGTGAAGCTCTTTGTCAGAACCGCGATGGGTGTGGAGCTCACCGTCGCCGGCGAAGAAGTTCTTGACTACGCGCTGTCGATGCAGCGCTTCGCCTCCGTCATTGAAGACACCGTGCGCGGACGCGACCGCAAGGCGGAGGGGGCGGTTCGGCTCTCTGTGCCTGACGGGCTTGCGAGCTATTGGCTGGCGCCGCGCCTGGCGGCGTTTCAAAGAGAAAACCCCAATATTCAGGTCTTGCTCGATTGCGGCTTATGGGCGGCCGATATTTTGGGGGCAAGGCCTGACCTGTCGATCACCGCGGACAAGAGCGCGGCGCGCCCTGAAGACATCGCCAAGCCGCTGGCGCGCCTGCATTATCTTTTTGCGGCGGCGCAATCTTATATCGACCTCTATGGGGCGCCGTCCTCGCTCGTGGATGTGGCTGAAAACCATCGCAAACTGCATCATGTCGCCCAGGTGCATCAGCGCGAGAGCTGGACCAAGCGCGCCAGCGCGATCGAAGCTTTGTCGGTCAATGCGCTGGAGACCAATTCGAGCGCGGTGCTTATGGCGACTTTGCTGGGCGGGGGCGGGGTTGCGACCATTCCCAGCTATGGTTTTCATCTTTTCCCGCAATTGGCGCTGATCGAAGGCGCGCAGAGTTTCCCGATCGATCTTTGGTTGGTGGTCCACCATGAATCGCGCCATGCGGCGCGCGTGCAAAAAGTATTGAGCTGGCTTGAGCGGTGCTTTGACCGGAAGGAATTCCCCTGGTTCCGCGAAGAATATGTGCACCCCGATCAGTTCGAGGCTGAGCTCAGCGCGATCGAGAAGCGCCGCGCCCGGGCTTGATCAATCAAACAGCTCGCCTTGGGCGCGGGGGCGCTGACGCGGGGCCTTCTGCGGGGCTGTCTCCCAAGCGCCGTGGTCTTCAAACACGCCAAGCAAGCCCTTGGCGGTTTTCGAATCGCCACTTGGGGATAATTCAAGCGCGCGCGTGCGAGCCCGCTTGGCTGAGCCACGTCTGCGCCTATATGCCCAGCGCATGGGGTCGTTTGGGAGACGACCATGGAGGATTGGCCTTACCGCCGCTGCGGCTTTTGTCGTCAGCTCTATGATCCCCGCGAGCCCGAGGAGATCGTGCATCATTTGCGCGGCGCAGGGCACAAGCCAATGCCGGGTATTCCAGATGATGGTTTGGAGACCATTCCGCTCGATTTCCGATTCGGACTGCACGCGCGCTCGTGGGCGGATCCTGAGCCCGCGCCCTGGGCGCCGCCGCGTGCGCCCCCGCCCTATAAGTCCTTAAGGCCAAAGCGGCGTAGGAAGCGCACATGACTTATCCTGATCCAGAAGAATTTGAACGCCAGCGCAGACGGCTCGACAAGATCAGGCCCTGGGCTCAGGCGGTCGGCGCCGGCATTTTTGGCGTGCTGCTGGTTGGAATCTATCTGTTCTTCTTTGGCTGATTTCAGCGATGCAAACCCGATGATGGTTTGACATCTTGGGATGCATATCCAATACAACTTTGCAATCATGGGGTGTGGGGTTGGCGATGTCGCATGTGCGCGCAAGCGGCAATGTCGATCGTATGCTGGGCGCCGTATTGCGGCTGCGGCGCGTTGAGCTTGGCATGAGCCAAGAACAACTCGCGGCGGCCATCGGCGTGACCTTTCAGCAGGTTCAAAAATACGAAAAGGGCCTCAATCGCATTTCCGCCAGTCGGCTCTACGAAGCGGCGGCGGCGCTCGATATGCCGGTGACGCATTTTTTTGCAGAATTATCTGCCGAAAACAGTCGCGGCGAAGGGAGGGCGTCCACCAGCAGGGCGCTCACGAGCGCTGAATTGTTAAGCTCTCCAGAGGCGATCGAGCTCTTGCGCTTTTTCAGCATGATAGAGAGCAAGCCTGTGCGCAGGCGCGTGGTTGATCTGGTGCGCGCGATGAGCAGTGAAAACTGATGCGCCGCGCTGTCAGCGCGCCGAACCTGCGCTCAGCACGATATCTTGGCCGCGACGCTCGACCGACAGGCCGAGATTCTCGCGCAGCAGCATGAGAAAGCCCTCAAGGTCATCAAGCTGGATGAGCCCGCCCACGCGCAGCGCCGCGAGCGCGGGATCGGCGAACACAAATCGCACACCGGTTTGGCGCGCGATGTCGGCGGCGGCTTCAGAGAGCGGGGTGTTCTCAAACACGAGCTTGCCTTCTCGCCAGAGCATGCGCCGCGACAGCTGATCGGGCGGCGGCGTGGCGATCGCCATGCCATCGTCATCCAACACAATCTCGCTTTGTGCGCTGACGCCGACGAAATCTCGGTCACCGATGACGCCGCGCCGAGCCATCCGCCCCTCTGCAGAGATGAGCCCAATGCGGGCGCCTTCGGGCAGCAGCTTGACCAGCACCTCGCCAGAAGCGGCCTCGACCGCGCCATGGCCTGTTGTGATCACAAAGGGCAGGGCCGCATCTGGGGCAATAACGAAATAGGCTTCTCCGGCGACCAGCCGCGCTTGGCGCCGCCGCGCGCCCATGCGGACTTCGAGCCGCGAGCTTGCGTTCAAAACCACCTCAGTGCCATCGGCCAGCGACACCGTCCGTTGCTCGCCAATGCCGGTCTCGAACGCCTCCGCCGCCCCTGGCGCAAGAATATTGTAACCGACGATACAGGCGCCGAGCGCAACGAGGCCGCCGCCTACTAGAAGCGCGCGTCGCCCCATCACCGGCTGGGGCTTTGGCTCTAAAGGCGTATCCAGGCCGGCTTCCAACAGCGCGACGATTTCGGGATAGGCTTTGAGCTTGGGGAGGGCGTCAAGATCGGTCCAGGCGCTGTTGGTGAGCACAAAGGCCTCACGGTGCGCATCTGAGCGCGCGATCCAACGTTTAAAACGCGCTGCTGCTGCTGCGTCGAACTCTTCACTATCGATCAGGACCACCCAGCGGGCGGCCTCATTGGCGATCCGGTCGCTTGGTCTCCAATTCATGGGCGATCTCTTTGAGCGCGCCGTCCTTGAACGCGGCCTTGGCCATAGCACACATTTTGTTTTGTTGGCGCATAGGGATCGGGCGGCGAGGTGCTCCGGCCCACTCGGCCTCAAACGCAAATCACCAGTTCGGAATAGGCGGCAAGCGCCTTGTCCGTCGTGAAAAGCTGCGCGGGCTCGCTCATCGCTTGGGCCACAAGCAGGCGGTCGAAGGGGTCGCGATGGAGGTGCGGCAGCTTGGCGACCTTAAGCGCCGCGGCCGACCGCACGGGCAGTTCAATAAAGCCGCTCGCCTCGGCCGCATCCACAATCTCGTCTGGCGCCACGTGGAAGTCCGCTCGTCCAAGCGCGAATTTGATCGCGATCTCCCAAATACTCGCGCTGCTGAAGAAAACCTGATGCTCAGGGTCTTCAAGAATGTTGCGTGTTTGCAGGCTCAGCTGCGATGGATCGATCAGCGCGCGGATCAGGACATTGGTGTCGAGAATGAGCCGCAAGACCTAGCGCCCTTCGAACGACTCGATGAGGTCCTCTGGCAACGGCGCGTCGAAATCGGGCGGGATCACCGCGCGTCCGGCGAGCAGGCCGAGGCGGCGTTTTGGCTGCGGCGCGCTGTTAAGCGGCGTCAGCTTAGCGACGGGCTGTCCGGCCTTGGCGATAATAATCTCTTCGCCAGCCGCAGCTTGATCGACCAAACGAGAGAAATGTGTCTTGGCGGCGTGAAGGTTAACGACGGTCATGGTTTTCCTCCACGGGTGGACTAACATTAGTCCACCCGTGGGCGCTTGTAAACCCCGGGGCTATGAGGCTTCAGCTGAGGTATTTATTCGCCGGTTGCCAGGCCATTGGCGATCTCTTTGAGCGCGCCGTTCTCGAACGCGGCCTTGGCCTTGGCGCATTTCCGTATCGCGCGGGCCAGCAAGCCCGGGACGCTATGGCGCGAGACCCCGAGCTTAGCGCCCACCTCTTCATGCGAGAGCCCGCCAAATTTGAACAGGACCAGCGCCCTCCGCTCCCGCTCGGGCAGGGCGAGCACCACCGCGGTCATGTGGGCAAACCGCTCGCCCGCGATCAGCATCTCCTCTGGGGTCAGGTCGAGCCGATCATAGGGCCCGGGGCGCTTGGCCAAGAGCGCTTCAAGATCTTCCTCACTGGCCGAGGAGACGCGGACCCTTTCTTGGCGGCGGACTTCATCGACCGCCAAATTCCGCACCAGGCGGGCCAAATAGGCCCGAGGGTCCGCAATCAAAGACATATCCACCTCCAACATCTTGGCGAACGCGTTCTGGACCACGTCCTCGGCCGCCACGCGGCCGCGAAAGCCGCGCAACCGCCTGAGCAGGCGCGGGGTCTCAGAGCTAAAAAGCCGGGCAAGATCAGCGCGTTTCATCAAATGCCTCCCGCAATGCCGACAGCCGCGCCGCCAGCTGCTCGAGTTCGCTCAGGTGAAAGCTCTCCACAAACCCCACCGCCGCAGCCCCCTCCCGCTCGCCATAGACCAAGCCCGCCCAGACAAAGTCGCCTTCCGCCATCATCGTTGCGAGGGCGGTGTGATCCTCTGGCTTGGCTTGATCCACATAGCGAATTAGCCCGGCGCGCTTGGAGCCAAGTGAGATCGCGAAATCGAGCGTGCCAGTGTTGTCAACTTCGGCGAAGAGATGAGGTCTCATCGAGCGCCGAATTTCCACCTTTGCACGCTCCGCAGCTTCGAGGCGGGCTGTCGAATACATACTATAGTTGATAACACTAAAGTGTGTGAATGGCCACCGTTCCTGCATGGATATGCGGGCGCTTGTTGGGCGCAATTTCTCGCGGATCCGACGGGAAAAAGGGCTTACCCAAGAGCAGGTGGAAGAGCGGTCGGGCTTTAGCCAGCAGTACATCTCCGGTTTGGAGAACGGTTTGCGTAACCCGACCATAGTGACGCTCTTTGAACTGGCTCAGGCGCTAGGCGTAGGACCTGTCGATCTCGTGATGCCCGACGGCAAGGGTAAACCTCGAAAGAGGTGAGGCCGCATGAGCACTGGTATCGAGCGCGGTGTCTGCTCTGGGGCAAAGCACTAACCCGCTCTCGCGGGACGCAGTGCCTGTAAGGCTTGCGCAT
>DAORMO010000167.1:2301-7224 GCA_035440585.1 Terricaulis sp. | reverse complement strand
GGAAGCGGCGCTGCGCTCAGGCTCGCTCATCACCGCGCGCGCGGCGGGCGAGCAAGGGCGCGAGGTGATGGCCGCGCCCGGCTCGCCGATGGATCCGCGCGCGCACGGCTCCAACGCGCTGATCAAGCAAGGCGCAGCGCTGATCGAAAACGCCGAGGATGTGATCGCCGCTTTGGGCGAAGGCGCCGCCCCGTTGCGCCCGCTTTCGGCCGGCCCCTTGTTTGAAACGCCCGAAGCGCCGCCGCCCTCGCCCGGCCTGCCGCGCAAAATCGCGGCGCTGCTTTCGCCCACGCCGATCCACGTCAACGACCTCGCGCGCCTCACTGAAAGCCCGGCCGCCGCCGTCGCCGCCGCGTTGGTTGAGCTTGAGATGGAGGGCAAAGCCGCCTCCCTGCCCGGCGGCTACGCCGCGCTCGCGCGCGCCGCATTCGGCTGAGGCGCACGCCGCCTTGCCACACCAGCGCTTTCATGCGCATGGTAGCGCAACCATAAAAACAGGGGGGCCGCGATGAGCACGGCAGAGATGAGCATCATGTTCTTCCTGCAGATGGCGGTGATCATCGCCGCGTGCCGGATCGTGGGGTGGTTCGCCAAGCGCTATCTCGGCCAGCCGCAAGTGGTGGGCGAGATGATCGCCGGGGTGATGCTTGGCCCTTCGCTGTTCGGCCTCATCGCGCCTGACGCGCAGCAATGGCTGTTTCCGCAAGAGTCGCGCGATCTTCTGTTCGTCGTCGCCCAGCTTGGCGTTGGGCTTTACATGTTCATCGTTGGGCTTGGCTTTGATGTCGGGCATTTCCGCGCCAAGGCGGCGAGCGCCGCTGCGGTTTCACTCTCCGGCATCGCCGCGCCGTTTTTGCTCGCGGTGCTGATCACGCCTTGGCTTTTGCAAACGCCTGGGCTGTTCGCGGCGCATGTGCCCTTGCCGCAAGCGACGCTGTTCCTCGGCGCCTGCATCGCCATCACCGCCTTTCCCATGCTGGCGCGCATCATCCATGAGCGCGGGCTTTCCAAATCCCCGCTCGGCACGCTGGCGCTTTCAGCCGGCGCGGTGGATGACGCGGGCGCCTGGATCGTGCTCGCCATCGTGCTGGCCAGCCTCGGCGCCGGCGCGGGCGTTGCGATCACCGCCATCGGCGGCGCGATCGCTTTTGTGTTCGTGATGACGCTCATCGTGCCGCGCCTGCTCGCCCCGCTCGCGCGCGCGGCGGAGAAGCAGGGCAAGCTCAGCCAGCCCGCTTTTGGCGTGATGCTCGGGCTTTTTATGCTGTGCGCGTTTGCGATGGATATCGCCGGGCTGCACGCCGTGTTTGGCGGCTTCATCCTCGGCGTCGTCACCCCGCGCGGGGTGCTCACGCAGGAATTGCGCAAGAGCCTCGAACCGTTCGTGGTGACAGCGCTGCTGCCGGTGTTCTTCTGCTATTCGGGCCTCAACACCCAGCTCACCATGGTCAACAGCGCAAGCTTGGCGCTGATCACGCTCGCTATTCTGGCGGCCTCCATTCTCGCCAAGGGCGGCGCCTGCTGGGCGGCGGCGCGGCTAACCGGGCAGGATAATCCCACCGCGCTCGGCATCGGCGCGCTGATGAACGCGCGTGGCCTGATGGAGCTCATCATCATCAATATCGGGCTGCAGCGCGGGGTGATTGAGCCGGCGCTGTTTTCCATGCTGGTGCTGATGGCGGTGGTGACGACGCTGATGGCCTCGCCGCTGTTTGAATTCGTCTATGGCCGCAAAGCGCGTGAGCGCGGCGAGCTTGGCGCCCTGCAGGACGCTGAGGAGCCCCCGCCCGCGCTTGAAGCGCGCCCGGCCCCGCCTTCGCCTTAAGCCTCATCCTCAAGCGCGGCGTCGCAAAGCTCCCGCGCCAGGGCCAGCGCCCGCTCCTTCAGCCCTGCGCCAAGCGCCATCGCGGCGAGCTGGGCGGCCATATCGCGCACATAATGGGCGACATCGCGCTGGCTTGGATCTGGCGTATCGGCAATTTCAACGGACGACATTATCGCCCCTTACGCGATTTATGGAACAAATGCTACTTATGGTTGATTCTTGGGTGAGAATTGAAATCAATGCTTAACCCATGGGCCAGGAAGGAAAAATTAGCTCGCGCCGGTGATAAGGGCGGTAGCGGCCCGCTCACGGCGCGTTGACAGGGGCCGCCGCACTCACCAGTTTCCGGCCCGCTTCGGCTCCGGCCCTCATCTTAAAGCCACCTCGAAAGCCCGCCCCCCGCATGAACGTCGTCGTCGTCGAATCCCCGGCTAAGGCCAAGACAATCAACAAATATTTGGGCTCGGACTATAAAGTCCTGGCCTCCTACGGGCATATCCGCGACCTGCCGCCCAAGGACGGCTCGGTGAAACCCGACGATGATTTCGCCATGGCCTGGGAGGTGGATGCGAAATCCTCCAAGCACGTCAAAGCCATCGCCGACGCGATGAAAGACGCCGATAATCTGATCCTCGCCACCGACCCTGATCGCGAAGGCGAAGCCATTTCTTGGCACGTGCTTGAGGCGCTGAATCAAAAGAAGGCGCTGAAGGGAAAGACCGTTAAGCGCGTCACCTTCAACGCCATCACCAAGCCGGCCGTGCAGGCCGCCATGGCCGCCCCGCGCGACATCGATATGGAGCTGGTGGACGCCTACCTCGCCCGCCGTGCGCTCGATTATCTGGTCGGCTTCACGCTCAGCCCGGTTCTCTGGCGCAAGCTGCCCGGCGCGCGCTCCGCCGGCCGCGTGCAATCTGTGGCGCTTCGTCTGATCGTTGACCGCGAGGTCGAGATCGAGCGCTTCAAGCCGCAAGAATATTGGTCGGTCGATGCGATCATGGCCAACCAGCGCAGCGAGAATTTCCCCGCGCGCCTTTCGGCCTTTGAAGGCAAGAAGCTCAAGCGACTCGATATTCCGAACGCGGAAATGGCGCACGCCGCGCGCGATGCGGTGAAGGCCGGCAAATTCGCGGTCAGCGCCGTGGAAGCCAAGCCCACCCGCCGCAACCCGCCGCCGCCGTTCACGACATCAACGCTCCAGCAAGAAGCCGCCCGCAAGCTCGGCTTCAACGCCTCGCGCACAATGCAAACCGCCCAGCGCCTCTACGAAGCCGGCCACATCACCTATATGCGGACCGACGGCGTCTCCATGGACGAAGGCGCGATCCGCGATTTGCGCCAAGCCATCGGCAAGGATTTCGGCAACAATTACGTCCCGGCCGAGCCGCGCAAATACGTCTCCAAGATCAAGAACGCGCAAGAAGCGCACGAAGCCATCCGCCCCACCGATCCCACCAACACCCCGCAAGGCATGAGCCTCGAAGGCGATCAGCAGCGGCTTTATGAATTGGTGTGGAAGCGCGCTGTGGCCTCACAGATGGAAGCGGCCTCGATCGAACGCACCAGCGTCGATCTCACCGAGCCGACAGGCCGCGTTGAGCTGCGCGCCACCGGCCAAGTGATCCTGTTCGACGGCTTTTTGAAACTCTATCAGGAAGGCCGCGACGATGAGGAAGACGAAGAAAACCGCCGCCTGCCGCAACTGAAGCAAGGCGAAGCCGTCGCTGTGCAAGAGGTGAAAGCCGATCAGCATTTCACCGAGCCGCCGCCGCGCTATTCGGAAGCCTCGCTGGTCAAGCGCCTGGAGGAACTCGGCATCGGCCGGCCCTCCACCTATGCGTCGATCCTCGAAAAGCTGCGCGAACGCAATTACGTGAAAACCGAGAAAAACCGCTTCATCCCTGATGATCGCGGCCGCCTCGTCACCGCGTTCATGGAAAATTTCTTCGCCAAATATGTCGAATACGATTTCACCGCCGATCTCGAAACCAAGCTCGATCAGGTCTCGGCGGGCGAACTGCCTTGGAAGGCGCTGATGCGCGAATTCTGGACTGATTTCCACGGCGCGGTGGATGATATCGGCGATCTCAGGATTGGCGATGTCATCGATAAGATGAACGAGGTGCTGGGCGATCACATCTTCCCAGCCCGCGAAGACGGCTCAGATCCGCGCACCTGCCAGGTCTGCGGCACGGGCACGCTTTCGCTGCGCCTTGGCAAATTCGGCGCGTTCGTCGGCTGCTCGAATTATCCGGAATGTAAATTCACGCGGCCGCTCGCGGGCGGCGATGAAGCCGACAACGCGATCCCGGCCGAGGGCATCGAGCTTGGCGATGGCCCCAACGGGCCGGTGCTTTTGAAGAACGGCCGGTTTGGCCCCTACTTTGAAACCATCAATCCCAACGACGAGAAAAAGCCCAAACGCGCCGGCGTGCCGCGCGGCTGGAAGGCGGAAGAAGTTTCGCTCGATAAAGCCATCGCGCTGCTCTCGCTGCCGCGCGAGGTGGGCATGCACCCCTCCGACAACGAGATGATCCTCGCCAGCATCGGCCGCTTTGGCCCGTATCTGCAGATCGGCAAAATGTACGCGAGCCTGCCGAGCGTGGACGATGTGTTCGAGATTCAAATGAACCGCGCCGTCGCCATCATCGACGAGAAAAAAGCCGGCGGCGGCAAAGGCCGCTTCGGCCGCGCCGCGGCCACCGCGCTCAAAGAACTTGGCGAAAGCCCCGTCACCGGCAAGCCGGTGAAAGTCCTGAACGGCCGCTACGGCCCCTACATCAATGACGGCGAAACCAACGCCAACGTCCCGAAGGATAAAAAGCCCGAAGACGTAACGATGGACGAAGCACTGGCATTGCTGGCCGAACGCGCCGGCAAAGGCGGCGGCAAGAAGAAAAAAGCGCCGGCGAAGAAGGCCGCCGCGCCAAAGAAAGAAGCCACGCCAAAGAAAGCGGCGGCGAAAAAGCCAGCCGCGAAGAAAGCCACAGCTAAAAAAGCGCCCGCCAAAAAAGCCGCCAAAAAAGCCTAAGCAGCGTCCCTTCTCCCCCGCGAGGGGAGAAGGTGGCCCGTAGGGCCGGATGAGGGGTGTTCCGCCG
>DAORMO010000167.1:0-2280 GCA_035440585.1 Terricaulis sp. | reverse complement strand
GGATAAATCCGGTGCGACCTCGCCCCGAGAACGGGGAGAGGTGACACATTGAGCCCATGGCGAAGAATCGACCACCACTCCCGATCGAACCCCTCACCCGCGAGCGCGTGCTTGAAGCGCTGCGCAAGGCGGGCCCTGGCGCACATAAATCCGACATCGCCCGCGAGCTCGGCATCGGGCCGGATCAGAAGAAAGAGCTGCGCCACATCCTGCGCGAGCTGGAGGAAGCTGGCGCGCTCGGCCGCTCGGGGCGGCGCAGCTACACCGATGCGCAGGCGCTGCCGCAATCGGGCGTGATGGATGTGGTCGACGCCGATCCCGATGGCGAATTGCTCGCGCGCATGCGCGGGCCTGAGGGCTATTTCGGCCCGCCGGTGCGGCTCCCGCCGGGCGAAGCGCGGCGCATGAAAGGCGAGGCCGCCATCGGCATCGGCGATCGGGTGCTGGCGCGCCTCACGCAAAACGCCGAAGGCGAGTACGAAGCGCGCATCATCAAGCGCCTGGGCCAAAGCGCGCATCGCATCCTCGGCGTCTATCGCGCCAACAAAGATCCGCGCGCGCGCTTTGGCGGCGGCCGTGTCGAGCCCGCCGATCGCAAAGCGCGCTATCCGCTTTTGGTTGAGCAGAAAGATGTAGGCGACGCCGAAGACGGCGATCTTGTGTTCGCCGAAGTGCGCGTCGGCGCGCGGGAACGCATGGGCGGGCCCAAATATGGCGTGATCAAGCAAAGCATCGGCCGCGAGGACGATCCGCGCGCCGCCTCGATCCTGGCCATGCACACGCACGGCATCCGCGAAGGCTTCACCCCCGAGGAAGAAGCCCAAGCGCATGCGGCGAAACCGCCAACGCTGAAGGGCCGCACCGATCTGCGCGATGTGCCCCTCATCACTATCGACCCTGAAGACGCGCGCGATCATGACGATGCTGTCTACGCCCAGCCCGATGACGATCCGAACAATCAAGGCGGCTTTCGCGTGTGGGTGGCGATCGCGGACGTGGCGGCCTACGTGACGCCGAACTCCCCGCTTGATCGCGGCGCGTATCGGCGTGGCAATTCCACGTACTTTCCCGATCGCGTCGCCCCCATGCTGCCCGAAGCGCTCAGCGCTGATTTGTGCAGCCTGCACGAAAAGGAGGAGCGCGCGTGCCTCGCGGTTGAGATCATCTTCGATAAGAATGGCAATAAGAAGCGCCACAAATTCGTGCGCGGCCTCATGCGCTCCGCGGCCAAGCTTTCCTACGAGCAAGCGCAAGCGGCGATTGACGGCAAGCCCGATGATAAAACACAGCCCTTGCTTGAGCCGATCCTCAAGCCGCTCTGGGCCGCTTACGCCTGCGTCTGGGCCGCGCGTGAAAAGCGCCAGCCGCTCGATATCGACGCGCCCGAGCACAAGATCATCTTCAAGGACGGCAAAATAATCGGCGTGAAGCGGCGTGAGCGCTTTGACGCGCACAAGCTGATCGAAGAATTCATGATCATGGCCAACGTGGCCGCCGCCGAGGAGCTGGAAAAGCGCCAGCGCCCGCTGATCTATCGCATCCACGACCAGCCCAGCGAAGAAAAGCTCGCCGCCTTCGGCGATTTTCTCACCACCGTGAATTTGAAATGGACCAAGGGTGAGCGCGTCTCTCCCGCGCGCTTCAACCGCATCCTGCATCAAGCCGAGCAGAGCACGCACAAGGACATCATCAACGAAGTGGTGCTGCGCACCCAATCGCAGGCTGTCTATTCACCCGATAATATCGGCCACTTTGGCCTCAACCTTTCGCACTACGCGCACTTCACCTCTCCGATCCGCCGCTACGCCGATCTCACCGTGCACCGCGCGCTGATCCGCGCGCTGAAGCTCGGCGATGACGGCGCAACCGACGCCGAAGAGCAGCGCTATGCCGAAACCGCCGAGCATATCAGCCAAACCGAACGCGCCAGCATGGCCGCAGAGCGTGACGCCACAGCGCGCTATATCAGCGCCTTTCTGGCCGATCGCGTTGGGCTTGAGTTTGATGGCCGCGTCTCTGGCGTCACGCGCTTTGGCTTGTTCATTCGCCTCGATGAAACCCAAGCCGATGGCCTTGCGCCCATCTCCTCGCTCGGCCCCGAGCGCTGGATCCATGATGAAGCCGCGCACGCTTTAGTGGGCGAGCATTCTGGCCAGCGCTTCCCGCTTGGCATGAAGGTGCAAGTGCGCCTCGAAGAAGCCACCCCGATCAGCGGCGGCTTGCTCTTCTCAGTGCTCTCCGATCCCGAACCGCCCGCCCCCGGCTGGAAAAAATCCCGCC
>DAORMO010000166.1:4455-7230 GCA_035440585.1 Terricaulis sp. | reverse complement strand
TCACGCTCAAACCGCGTTCGGATCGTGATTGGTTTGGTGTGCACAACCGCCTCCCTTGATCTGAACGGGAGAAGCGTAAGCGCGGTGTGAAATCGGTCGGATAGATTTGCGTGCAAAAATCCAAACGGCGCGTGCTCCCCCGTTAGCGGGAGCTGTCACGCAGAGCGTGACTGAGGGGGCGGCGCTGGTGTTTGCAAGCATTTGCGCCCGCCCCTCCGTCTCGCGCTCACGCGCGATCCACCTCCCCCTGGCGGGGGAGGACGAGAGTGAAGGTGTGGGATAGAGGCGCGGGCTACTCGCGCTTTATTTCCGCTTCAGGAAGGCAGGCATGTTGTCGCCGAAGCCGGTGATGGCGGCTTCGCGCGGCTCGCGGCGGGGTTCGCGTGCGGGGCGGGCCTCGTTGCGCGGCTTGGCTTCATGGCGCGGCTCTGGCGCGCGCTCGGCGCGTTTTTCAGGCGCTGCCTTCACCGGCTCGGTCGAAGCTTCGCCGCGCGCGGGATTGCGTTTGACGTACTTTTCCTTCTTTTCGCTGATGCGCTTGGAATGTTCGCGCTTCAATTCTTCGGCGCGGCGCCCGCGGCCGCCGCGATCGGAGGGATCGCCGAGCGCCGCTTCCGGCAGGCCTTCAATCTCGGCTTTCTCAATCGGCTTGCCGATGAGCTTTTCGATGAGATCAAGGCTCTTTCTATCGCTGGGGCCTACAAGCGTGAACGATGCGCCTTGGCGCCCGGCGCGGCCGGTGCGGCCGATGCGGTGGACGTAATCGTCCGGGCTGCGCGGCGGCTCGTAATTGAAGACGTGGCTCACTTCCGGAATATCGAGCCCGCGCGCGGCGACGTCCGAGGCCACAAGATATTGCAGCGCGCCGTTGCGGAAGCTGTCGAGCGTTTTCATGCGCAGCGATTGATCAAGATCGCCATGGATGGGGGCTGCGTTATAGCCGTGCCGTTTCAGTGAAAGCGCGACGACATCAACATCGGTTTTGCGGTTGCAAAAGATGATCGCGTTTTTGACTTCGCAGGAATTGATCGTGGCGCGCAACGCGGCGCGGCGGGTGCGCGGATCGTTGCCGGGCAGGGCGACGATGCGCTGGGTGATCGTCGTCGCCGTGGTGGCGGGCTTCGCCACTTCGATGCGCTTGGGGTTGGAGAGGAATTGATCGGTGATGCGCGTGATTTCCGGCGCCATGGTGGCGGAGAAAAACAGCGTCTGCCGCGTGAACGGCGTGAGTTTGAAGATGCGCTCAATATCGGGGATGAAGCCCATGTCGAGCATGCGGTCCGCTTCATCCACGACCATGACTTGCACGCCGGTGAGCAAGAGCTTGCCGCGCTCAAAATGATCGAGCAGCCGGCCGGGCGTTGCGATCAGCACGTCGACGCCGCGCGCCAGCAGCGCATCTTGATCGCCGAAGGACACCCCGCCGATCAGCAGCGCCTTGGTGAGTTTTTGGTATTTGCCGTATTTGTCGAAGC
The DNA here is from genome assembly GCA_035440585.1 of Terricaulis sp. Taxonomy (GTDB): domain Bacteria; phylum Pseudomonadota; class Alphaproteobacteria; order Caulobacterales; family Aquidulcibacteraceae; genus Vitreimonas. The sequence continues at coordinate 5,755 of DAORMO010000166.1, read as the reverse complement.
CCTCGGCCACCTGGGCGGCGAGTTCGCGCGTGGGCTCAAGGATCAGCGTGCGCGGCATGCGCGCGCGGGCGCGGCCGGCGGCCAGAATGTCGATCATCGGCAGGGTGAAGGCGGCGGTTTTGCCGGTGCCGGTTTGGGCGATGCCGAGCACGTCCCGGTTCATCAGAACCTCTGGGATGGCGGCGGCCTGGATCGGCGTGGGGTAGGTGTAGCCGCTTTCGGTGACGGCGCGGAGCGTGGGCTCCGAAAGGCCGAGATCGGCGAAGGTGATTTTGGCTTCAGCCTGTGTTTCCGCTTTGGTTTCAGCGGCTTGTTCGCCCTCTTGGGCGGTATTTTCGGTGGTCATTCAATCTCACTTGCGCGACCGTTCGCGCGATGGGCGCGCGGCGGGCGGCTTCTGGTTGGCGCTTTAGCCGGCGTCGTCTCCGGACGAGACGGGGGCGTCAAGCTGAGGCGAGCACGCCCCAAGGCGCGCACAACGGACGCGGTGGAGATGGGCGGATTTGTGGAAAAAGTCAATAAAGAAGGGCGTCTCGGCGCATCACAGCGTCGTTAAACGTCGATCTCTTCCGCCACAAACTTCGCATTCGCTTGGATATAATCAAACCGCTTTTCGGCCTTCTTGCCCATCAGCGTTTCGATCAGCACCTCAAAATCCGGCGCGCCGCTTTCATCCAGCACCACGCGCGCGAGCGTGCGGGTGGCGGGGTTCATGGTGGTGTCCTTCAAATCGGCGGGCATCATTTCGCCGAGGCCTTTGAAGCGGCTGATGTCGACTTTTCGGCCTTTGAACTGGCCGTTCAGCAGCGCGTCTTTGTGCGCATCGTCGCGGGCGTAGATGCTCTCCTTGCCGGCGGTGAGGCGATAGAGCGGCGGCATGGCGAGATAGAGCCGGCCGGCGCGGATCAGCTGCGGCATCTGCTTGTGGAAGAAGGTGATGAGCAAGGAGGCGATGTGGGCGCCGTCCACATCCGCGTCCGTCATGATGACGACGCGCTCATAGCGCAGATCGGTGAGCTTGAATTTAGCGCCCATCTGCACGCCGAGCGCGAGGGCGAGATCTGAAAGCTCCTGATTGCCGCTCATCTTCTCAGCGCCCGCGCTGGCGACGTTGAGGATCTTGCCGCGCAAGGGCAGGATCGCTTGGGTTTCGCGGCTGCGCGCTTGCTTGGCTGAGCCGCCGGCGCTGTCGCCTTCGACCAGGAAGATTTCGGTGTCCGCTTCGCCGGCGCGGCTGCAATCGGCGAGCTTGCCGGGCAGGCGCAGCTTGCGCGTGGCGCTCTTGCGCGCGAGGTCCTTT
>DAORMO010000166.1:2407-4380 GCA_035440585.1 Terricaulis sp. | reverse complement strand
GTATTGGCGGCGAGCCAATGATCGAACGGATCGCGCACCGCTTGCTCAACGATCTTGGCGGCTTCGGTGGAAACCAGGCGGCCTTTGGTTTGGCCCTCAAATTGCGGATCGCGGATGAAAACCGACACCAGCGCAGCGCCGGTGTTCATCACGTCTTCCGGTGAGATCAGCGAGGCTTTCTTGTTGTTCTTCAGCTCGGCGTAGGCTTTCAGCCCTTTGGAGAGCGCGGCGCGGAAGCCGGCTTCATGGAAGCCGCCGTCGGGCGTGTAGATGGTGTTGCAATAGGAGCGGAGAAAGCCGTCTAGCTCGCCAAAGCCATCGGCCACCCAAGTAACCGCCCATTCGACGCGGCCGTGGCCTTCTTTCTTTTCGCCTTTGCCGGCGAACGGCTCGGCCACAACGGCGCGCTTATCTTTCACCAGCTCCTGCAGAAAATCTGCGAGGCCGTTGGGAAAGTGCAGCACGGCATCGGCGGGCGTATCATCGGTGATGCGCGAGGCGTCGCATTTCCAGCGGATTTGCACGCCGCGCTGCAGATAGGCTTTTGAGCGCGCCATCTGGAACAGGCGCGCCGGCTTAAAGGCCGCGCCCTTGCCGAAAATGATCTCGTCCGGATGGAAGCGCACAGTGGTGCCGCGCCGATTGTGCGCGGGCCCAACCTCAACGAGCTTTGAGGTGGGCGTGCCGCGCGAGAAGGTTTGCCGATAGAGCTTGCGATCGCGCGCGACCTCAACTTCGACCTTATCGGACAACGCATTGACGACGCTGACGCCAACTCCGTGCAGGCCGCCTGAGGTGGCGTAGACTTTGTCTGAGAATTTCCCGCCCGCGTGCAGCACCGTCATGATGATTTCGAGCGCGGATTTCTTCGGAAATTTCGGGTGCGGATCGACCGGCATGCCGCGGCCGTTATCGGTCACGCGCAGCGTGCCGTCGGCCTCCAATTCGACCTCGATGCGATCTGCATAGCCGGCGACCGCTTCGTCCATCGAGTTATCGAGCACTTCGGCGAAGAGGTGATGCAGCGCCCGCTCATCGACGCCGCCAATATACATACCCGGCCGCTTTCGCACCGGCTCAAGCCCTTCAAGGACTTCAATATCCTTTGCGGAATATGAGCCCGCCGCCGCCGGCGGGGGCTCGCTCGAACCAAACAGGCTCTCGTCCCACAAGTTTTCGCCAGAGCCCGTTTTGGGCGTGGAAGATTTCTTCTGCGCTTGCGCCATGACGCTCTCTTAAGGCGCTTCGCACGCCCACCGCAAACATTCACCTGCAGAGCGAACGGAACAGGATTTGGTGTGCGAGGGGTAAACGCCACGGAGTTGACGCAATGCGTTGCCCGCCCGCCACAGCCGCCCGGAGGGGGCAGCGCCCTGCAGTGAAAGGTGAAACTCCACCCCCATTTAGCCGTTCGGGAGGGCTGAATGCCTCGCGAAGCTGGGGCGAACCCTTGGAGAGATTACCAATGAATAAGATGATTTTGAGCGCTGCGGTTGCGTTTGGCGCGCTGACGGCGCTGCCGGCGGCGGCAAGCGCGCAGGTCTATGTCGGCGCGGGCTACACCCAACTCGACACCGACGGCGCGGGCGATCTCGGCGCCGTGACGGGCCGGGTCGGCTATCAGTTCACGCCGAACTTTGCGGTTGAAGGCGAAGCCGGCTTTGGCGTGAAGGATGACGGCCCGTTTGAGCTCAACCACACGGTGGGCGCATACGCGGTGGGCATTCTGCCGGTGGCCGAGCGCTTCAGCCTGCATGGGCGGCTTGGCTACCAAACCACCGAGATCGACACGCCGCTTGGCGATATCGATAGCGATGGCGTGGCCTACGGCGTTGGCGGCACGTTCAATGTGACGGAGCGCTTCGGCGTTCGCGCTGACGTGACGCGCCAGGAAGGCGACCTTGACGCCGATAGCGTGTCGCTTGGCGGCGTCTTGCGCTTCTAAGCGTGCGTGCATTGTGATGCGAGAGAGG
>DAORMO010000166.1:0-2281 GCA_035440585.1 Terricaulis sp. | reverse complement strand
CAGGGTGCGGTTGCCGCGATAGGAGCCGCGCGCATAGCCGCCGCGGCCTTCGTGATAGGCGAGATAATGGCCGCGCGCGTCTGAGAAGGGCACGCGCAATTGGCGCTCTGTTTTGCCGCAATACCAGGAGACGAAATCGGCGGCGTCGCGGAATTCGTCGCGGTCAGCGCCGCGCTCGCCGGCTTCGCGGCGATATTCGTCCCAGGTGCCGCTGAGTGCTTGGGCGTAGCCGTGCGCGCTTGAGGCGCGCGCGCCGGGGAAGAAAAACAGAAAACGCCCGCGCGGCGGGCGCGCATTGTGATCAAAGCCGCTTTCCTGGCGGATGATGGCGAGCTGCAAAGCGGGCGGGGCGCCCCAGCGCCGCTCGGCGCGCTTACACGAGCGCCACCATGCGCCGTGCTGCTCGAAGATCGCGCACGCATCGCCCGGCTGATCGGGCTTGGCGGTGGAGACGCAGGCGCTCAGCGCAAGCGGCGCGCCAAGGATGAAAAAGCGGCGGTCCATGCCGCTCTGCTAACGCGCTTCGCTGCGAACGCCAAATTGCGCGCAAAAACAAAACGGGCCGGAGAGGGTGCTCTCCGGTCCGTGACGGGTCTGGGAGGAAACGCCGCTTACGCTTTGTAGTACATGTCGAATTCCACCGGGTGCGGGTGGGTTTCAAACCGATCGAGCTCTTCCTTCTTGAGATCGATGTAGGCGTCGATCACGTCGTCGGTGAACACGCCGCCCTTGAGCAGGAAGTCGCGGTCCGCATCGAGCGAAGAGAGCGCTTCGCGCAGCGAGCTGGCGACGTGCGGCACGTCCTTCAGCTCTTCGGGCGGCAGATCATAGAGGTTCTTATCCAGCGGATCGCCCGGATGGATCTTGTTGGCGATGCCATCAAGGCCGGCCATCAGCAGGGCGGTGTAGCTGAGATACATGTTGCCGGCCGGATCGGGGAAGCGGACTTCCACGCGCTTGGCTTTGGGGCCGGTGCCGTGCGGGATGCGGCAAGAGGCCGAGCGGTTGCGCGCCGAATAGGCGAGCAGCACCGGGGCTTCATAGCCGGGCACGAGGCGCTTGTAGGAGTTCGTCGTCGAGTTCGTGAAGGCGTTGATGGCCTTCGCGTGCTTGATGATGCCGCCAATATAGAAGAGGCAGGTTTCCGAGAGATCGGCGTAGCGATCGCCCGCGAACGTGTTCTGGCCGCCCTTCCAGATCGACTGGTGAACGTGCATCCCCGAGCCGTTGTCCTTGAAATAGGGCTTGGGCATGAAGGTGGCGGACTTGCCGTAAGAGGCCGCCACTTGGTGGATGATGTACTTATACAAGTTCATGTTGTCGGCCATTTTGGTCAACGTATTGAACTTGAGGCCGAGCTCGTGCTGGGCGGGCGCCACTTCGTGGTGGTGCTTTTCAGGGGCCATGCCGAGGCTGCCCATGATTTCCAGCATTTCGCCGCGCATGTCTTGCAGGCTGTCGATCGGCGGCACCGGGAAGTAGCCGCCCTTCGGGCCCGGACGGAAGCCGGTGTTGCCGCCTTCATATTGCTTGTTCGTGTTGAACGGCAGTTCGGTCGAATCGAACGAATAGCCGGTGTTGTGCGGGTCGGTGGACCAGCGCACGTCATCGAACACGAAGAACTCAGCTTCGGGGCCAATGAACGCGGTGTCGCCCGCGCCGGATGACTTCACATAAGCTTCGCCTTTCTTGGCGATGCCGCGCGGGCAGCGTGTGTAGGGCTGCAGCGTGCCGGGCTCGAGAATGTCGCAGAACAGCGCGAGCGTGGTCTGCTGATAGAACGGATCAATGTGCGCGCCTTCCGGATCGGGGCGCATCACCATGTCGGACTCGTTGATGGCCTTCCATCCAGCGATGGAGGAGCCGTCAAACATCGTGCCTTCGGTGAAGATGTCCTTATCAATCATGCTGACGTCGAAGGTGACGTGCTGCATTTTTCCGCGCAGATCGTTAAAGCGCAGATCGACGTATTGGACTTCCTTGTCCTTGATCAGTTTCAGAACTTCGTCTGACATTCCCACTCTCTCCCGGGCGTCTTTGCTGTGTTAGGCGAATTTAGCCGCGCTTAGACGGCGGCCTGGCCCGTCTCGCCGGTGCGGATGCGGACCACATTGGCCACATCAAGCACGAAAATCTTGCCGTCGCCGATCTTGCCGGTTTTGGCGGCTTTTTGGATGGCTTCAATCACGGCTTCCACCTGATCGTCGCCCACCACGACTTCGACTTTCAGCTTCGGCAGAAAATCGACGACGTATTCGGCGCCGCGGTAAAGCTCGGTATG
>DAORMO010000165.1:3302-7233 GCA_035440585.1 Terricaulis sp. | reverse complement strand
CAGGCGCGCCGTGGCGTGGGTTTCAGCACCGCCGAGCGCTTGGGAAACGCCGCGCGCCATCCGGCCCGCCGCGCCGCCGGGCGGGGCGTTGCGCAGTGTTTCGGGCTCGGCGGTGACGCTGTAGCGGATGGAAAAATCGCGCATTGAATCGGCGTGCGCGGGGCGCCTGGGCGCTGGCGCATCGCGCAATTGCTCGGCCGCGTAGGCGATGCGCTCCACTGCGTTGTTTTCGAGCGAGCGGCGCAAGGCCGCGCCGCGCTCATTGGCGTAGATCAAAAACGCGGTCGCGTAAGCGAGCGTCACCGCGATGAGCGTGACAAGAACCAAGCGGCCCGTCAGCGTTTTGAGCGGCGCCCAGCTCACGCTTTTTCCACGGCGGCGGTGAACACATAGCCGCCGCCCCACACGGTTTTGATCAGCTTGGGCGTGCGCGCATCGGTTTCGATCTTGCGGCGCAGGCGGCTGACTTGCGTATCGACGGCGCGATCGAACACGTCCGTGCCGCGATCGAAGGCAAGGTCCAGCAATTGATCGCGGCTCAGCACGATTTTGGGGCGGGTGAGGAAGGTCATTAGCAGGCGATATTCGCCGGTGGAAAGCTCGTGCGTTTCTCCGCCTTCGTCCACCAATTCACGCTCAGCCACTTTCAGCGTCCAGCGGTCAAAGCGCATGGCTTCGCCGGTGGGGGCTTGCGTATCGGGCGGCAGCGCGTGCGTGCGCCGCAGCACCGCATCGATGCGGGCCAGCAGCTCGCGCGGATTGAACGGCTTGGTGACGTAATCGTCAGCGCCGACCTCAAGCCCGATGATGCGGTCAAGATCTTCGGCGCGGGCCGAAAGCAGGATCACCGGGATCTGATTGGCCTCGCGGATGTGACGGCACAGTGAAAGCCCATCTTCGCCCGGCATCATGATGTCGAGGATCACAAGATCGATGCGCCCATCTTTGATGGCCTTGCGGGCCGCCTCGGCGCTTTCCACGGCGGTGGCGCGCCGGCCGTTCTTCTTCAAGAACTGGGCGAGCGATTCGCGGATTTCGCGATGGTCATCCACGACCAGAATGTGCGGATCATCCGGGGTCATGGTGTTCATGTGCGCCGGACGCGGGCAAAAATCTACCGGGCGTAGGTGGCGGAAGTGTGCCAAAGCTTGGCAAAGCCGGGCGGGTGACACATCTAGGCAAGAAGAGGGCCCGCCTTCGCCACACCGGCGCCGCACATGGCGCATAGCGAGCGGCAAGAAATAGGGGAAGTCGATGAAGGCAGCAGCGCATTTGGCCGTGATCTTGGGAGCCGCCACCTTGGCCGCGTGCGCCAGCGGCGGGCCGCGCGGCGATCGGGGTGAGCCATTGCGGGCGCTGCTCTCAGCCGATGCGCTGGTGTTTGTGAGCTTCGATGCGGACGGGGATCTGCAGATCACCGAAGCCGAGCTGACGGCGGGCCTGGCGCGCGAATTTGCCCGCGCCGATACAAACGGCGATGGCCAATTGCAGCCGATCGAATTTCAGAACTGGGCCAACACCGCGCTCGGCGGTGGCCATATCGGCCCGTTCCGGCTCGATTTCGATCGCAATGTCGATAATGTGATCACGCGCGAAGAGTTTGAAAATGAGTTCCGTGCGCGCTTTGGCGACTACGATTCCAACGAAGATGGCGTGGTCACGCGCCCGGAATTGGTGCGTTTGCTCGGCCAAGCCCGCCCGCCGGCGCAGCCGCGCACGCCCACGCGGCTGGATTGACAATCTCTGACGCAAAAAAAGCCGCCGCTGAAAAGCGGCTGGCAAAAATGCTCCCTATATAAAACTCACCGGCGCCTCCCTCCCTCGCGGCGCCGAAGGTTCAGCGCCCCATCCCCCCGTCGGCGCGGACCAGAAAAAAGAGCGGCCGGCGCCTCCTCCCCCGAGCGCCGGCCGCTCGACGTTTGGGCCCCTTGTTTTCCTGCGCCGCGACATACTTTGTCGCAACCGCGACCAACGCTCGAAAAGGTAGCCCGCTAGAAGCGCATCATCAGGCCGGCGAGGGGCCGCGAGATGGAGCTTCCCGACATGCGTAAGTTTTTGTTCGCCGCTGCAGGTTTTGCCGCGCTCACCGCTGCTGCTGGAATGGCCGCCGCGCAGAACCAGCCTCAGCAAGAGCGCCCGCGCGGCTTGATGGCCATGGACGCCAATGGCGACGGCGCTTTGGCGCGCCAGGAATTCGATGCGGCGCGTGCGGCGCTGTTTACACGCCTCGACGCCAACAATGACGGCTTCCTCAGCCGCGAAGAAATGCGCGCCCAGCGCGGTGAGCGCGGCCCGCGCGGGCATCGCGGCCATGGCGGGCATCTCGCGCGCGCCGACGCCAACAATGATGGCAATATCACTCGTGAGGAATTTCTCGCGCGGCCCAACGCGATGTTTGATCGGCTCGACGCCAATAAGGATGGCGTGATCTCCGCCGACGAACGGCCCCAGCCGCGTCAACGCGCGGAAGGCCCGCGCGCCGAGCGCCCTGAAGGCCAACGCGGGCATCGTGCGCGGGTTGACGCCGATAATGATGGCCGCGTCTCGCGCGCGGAGTGGGACGCCGCGGGCGCGGCGATGTTCCAACGGCTCGACGCCAACAATGACGGCCGGATTACGCAAGAGGAAGCTCAGGCGGGCCGCCCGCAGCGCCCGGCGCGTAACTAACTCGAAAGCGCGGCCGGGCGACAACCCGGCCGCGCCGCTTCGAAAGGGGAATGGGCTTGCCCTTGTCACGGGCGGCGCCATGTGAGGAGACAAGATGTTCGCCGCAATGAAGCAGAATGCACAAACTCTTTGGGCAAAACGCCCAGGCCTTTTGCGTGGCCGCAATCTGTTCTTCACGGGCGGTGCGGCGCTGATCCTTGTCTTTGGCGCTTTGACGGTCTTCGGCGGCGATAGCGAGGCCGAGCCCTATCGCACCCAAGCGGTCGATCGCGGCGCGATTGTGCGCGTGGTTTCCGCAACCGGCACGCTTGAGCCTTTGGTTTCGGCTAACGTCGGCTCAACGGTGTCAGGCCCCGTGCAGGAGGTGCTGGCCGATTTCAACAGCCAGGTGCGCGCGGGCCAAGTGCTGGCGCGGCTTGATCCCACCCCGTTTCAGCAGCGCATCGTGCAGGCGCAGGCGAGCTTGAGCCAAGCGCAAGCGCAAGCGGCCGTGGCCAATGCCGATTACCAGCGCTACCTGCTGCTGCAAGAGCGGGGCTTTGCCTCCGAACAATTGATGATCCAGCAGCGCGCCGCGCGCGATACTGCGCGCGCTTCGGTGGCGCAGGCGCAAGCGCAGGTGGCGAGCGCGCGCACTGATCTTGAGCGCAGCGTGATCCGCTCGCCCATCGATGGCGTGGTGGTGGATCGGCAAGTGAACGTGGGCCAATCGGTTGCGGCCAGCTTGCAGGCGCCGACGCTGTTTATCATCGCGCAGGATCTTTCGCGCCTGCAGGCGAACATCACCGTGGATGAGGCCGACATTGGCGATGTGCGCGAAGGCATGGATGTGCGCTTCACCGTTGATGCGTTTCCGGAGCGGCAGTTTGAAGGGCGCGTCAGCCAAGTGCGCCAGCAGGGCGTCGCGGCCTCCGGCGTGGTGAGTTACACGGTCGTTGTTGAAGCGAACAATCCAGGCCGCCAGCTTTTGCCCGGCATGACCGCGAATGCGGAGATCGTGCTGGAAGAACGCAACGATGTGATGCGCGTGGCGAACACGGCGCTGCGCTATCGCCCGGCGGATGCGGCGTTGCAGGCCCAAGCCGATGCGCTCACCGGCCAAACGCAACGCGGCCAGCGCGGGCAGGGCGGTGAACGCGGCCAAGCCCGCGGCGGCCAGGGCGGCGGCCAAGGCATGGGCGGGCGCGCGGTTGAACAATTGACGACAACGCTGGAGCTCACGCCCGAACAGCAAACGGCGCTGCAGCAATCCTTCCGGGATGCG
>DAORMO010000165.1:0-3151 GCA_035440585.1 Terricaulis sp. | reverse complement strand
CGAAGTGCGCCGCCAAGCTGTGGTTTGGGTGTTGCGCAACAACAAGCCTGAGCCGGTGCTGGTCGAGCTTGGCGCGGCCGACAACAGCTACACGCTGGTGCATGGCGGGCTGAGCGAGGGCGATGTGGTGATCACCGGCGGCGGCGCGCAGGCGACAAGCGGGCGCGGCGGCCAGCAACAAGGCGGCCCGTCCATCGGCGGTGGCGGCATGCGCATCCGGGGTGCGTGATGGAGACGCTGATCCAAGCCCACGACCTCACAAAGCTCTATCGCATGGGCGATGAAACTGTGCATGCGCTTGACGGCGTGAGCTTTGTGATCCCGCGCGGCGATTATTGCGCCATCGTCGGCCCATCAGGCTCTGGAAAATCCACGCTGATGAACATCATTGGCGGGCTCGATAAACCTAGCGGCGGCGCGATCGTGATCGATGGCGCAGATATCGGCACGCTGGATGACACGGGCCTCGCCACCTTCCGCAATCGCACCATCGGGTTTGTGTTTCAGAGCTTCAATCTCCTGGCGCGGCAAACCGCGCTTGAGAATGTCGAGCTGCCGATGATCTATGCGGGCGTTGACCCCAAAGAGCGCGTGGCGCGCGCGGCGGAATTGCTCGATCGCGTGGGCCTCGGCAAGCGCATGGATCACCGGCCAAATCAGCTTTCGGGCGGCCAGCAGCAGCGCGTGGCGATCGCGCGCGCGCTTGCGGGGCGGCCCGCGCTTTTGCTGGGGGATGAACCCACCGGCGCGCTCGATACGCAAACCGGCAAGGACATCATGGCGCTGTTTGACGAACTCAATCACGAGGGCGTCACCATCGTGCTGGTCACGCACGATCACGATGTGGCCGCGCGCGCCAAGCGCACGATTGAAATGCGCGACGGCAAAATCGTTTCCGACAAACAGAATGTGAGGACTGCAGCATGATGCGCACCTCTGATCTTGTCGCCAGCGCGGGGCGGGCGCTGCGGGCCAATCCGATGCGCTCGGCGCTCACGGCGCTGGGCGTGATTATCGGCGTGGCTTCCGTTGTGGCGATGGTGGCGCTTGGTTCTGGCGCGCAGGCGCAAGTGGAGCGCTCGATCGCCAGCCTTGGCTCTAACCTGCTGATTGTTGTGCCGAGCCCTTCGCGCACCGGCAATGTGCGCGCGCAAACCGGGATGGGGTGGGATTCGCTCACCACCGGAGATGCGGAGGCGCTCAAGGAAATCGAAGGCGTTGCCGTTGTGGCGCCGACGCAGCGCGCGCGCACGCAGGTGATCGCCGGTGGGCTCAATTGGAACCCGCAAGTTGAGGGCGTGACGCCCGATTATCTCATCGCCCGCGATTGGACCATCGCCAGCGGCCGTATGTTCGATGAGTCAGAAGAGCGCCAAGCGCGCCGCGTTGTGGTGCTGGGCGCGACGGTGGCGAACGAGCTGTTTCCGAATTTTGATCCGGTTGGCGAAACCGTGCGCATGAATGGCGGCACGTTTGAGGTGATTGGCGTTTTGGGCGCTAAAGGCCAATCGGGCTTTGGATCCGATCAGGATGATATCGTCCTTGCGCCTTTGACGACTGTCAAACGCCGCATCTCCGGCCGCCAGCGCAGAGCCGATACGGTGAGCCAGATTTCGGTGAAGGCGGTGAGCGATAGCGTGCTGCCGGCGGTGGAGCGGGAGGTTTCCGATGTGCTGCGCCAGCGCCATCGCGTGCAGGAAGGCGAAGAAGATTTCACCGTGCAAAATCTCAGCTCGATCACCGAAGCCGCCGCACAGACGACACAAGTGTTCACCTATCTGCTGGGCGGCATTTCCGCCGTCTCGCTGCTGGTGGGCGGCATCGGGATCATGAACATCATGCTGGTTTCGGTGACAGAACGCACACGGGAGATCGGGCTCCGCAAGGCTTTAGGCGCCCGTCAAAGCGACATTCTGCACCAGTTCGGATTAGAAGCTGTCACGCTATCGATTGCGGGCGGGGTGGTTGGCCTTGTGCTCGGGATTTTGGGCGCGTGGTTAATGACGTCTTTATTCAATTTGCCTTTGGTGATCGCACCGCAGAACGCGATTCTGGCCATCGGCTTCTCCGGGCTCGTGGGCGTCATGTTCGGCGCTTACCCGGCGTGGCGGGCGGCCCAGCTTGACCCAATCGAAGCGTTGCGGCGCGAATGAGGATGAAACAGATGCGCACCCTTGCCGTTTCGCTGCTGGCGCTTTGCGTGGCGATGCCTGCTGCAGCTGATACGCTGCCCGAGGCGCAAGCCGCCGCGCTGGATTCAAATCCAACGCTCGCCGCCCAGCGCCAGCGCCTCAACGCCACGCGCGAAGCCTTGCCGCAAGCGTGGGCGGAGATGCTGCCGCAGATCTCGCTTTCCGGTTCGGCCACGCGCAGCGATCGCGATAGCGATAATCCCGCGCTTGAAGGTGATCGGCAGGAAAACTGGTCTGCGGGGGCGAGCGCCTCGCAGCTCTTGTTCGATAGCGGGCGCGTTGCCGCCTCCACGCGCGGCGCGCGCGCGCAGATCCGCGGCGCTGTCGCTAGCTACGATTCTGCGCTGCAGCAATTGCTGCTGGATGTGACAAGCGCCTATGCCGACGTGCGCCAGGCGCACGCGGTGGTGGCCGCGCGCGAAACCACCGTGTCCAATCTCTCCACGCTTTTCGAATATGCGCAGGCGCAGTTTGACGCTGGCGTCGTCACGCGCACGGATGTGGCGCAATCGCAGGCGCGGCTTGCCCAAGCGCGCACGCAATTGGTGCAAGCCCAAGGCGCGTTGGCCGCATCGGTGCAAGCCTACCAGCGGCTTGTCGGGCGCCCGCCTTCGCAGCTTCAGGCGCCAATGGCCGCGGCCGGGTTGCCATCTGATCTCGATGCGGCGTTGCAATTGGCGGGCACGCAAAGCCCGCAGCTGCGCGCGGCCGTCGCGGCCACCGAGCAAGCGGACGCCGCCGTTTCTTCCGCAGCCGCGCAAGGGCGGCTGCGCGTGACGCTGGAGGCGGGGCACAATGTCGGCGCTGATTTCAACGATTCCACCTCGGAATCGAGCAGCGACAGCGTGGGCCTGCGCGTCACCGTGCCGATCTTCCAGGGCGGGGCGATCCAATCGCGCACGCGCCAGCAGCGGGCGCTGCGCCTGGTGGAGCTGATGCGCAGCCGCTGGACCGGCCGC
>DAORMO010000164.1:4746-7241 GCA_035440585.1 Terricaulis sp. | reverse complement strand
AATGCATTGCGCGCGCCATTGACACGCGGCTTTTCAACAGGGATCGAAATCTCGCGCGCGGGCGCTTCCAGCGCGGGGCCTAGCGCATAGTGCGGCAAAGCCGGCGCGCCCTTGCCGCGCCATTTGCTTTCCACCGCCGCCAATTTTTGCGTGTCAAGTGAAGGCGCGCGGCCAACCAAAGCAGCCACATCACGCAACAGCGGCGCAAGCGCGGGCGCGCCAGCAGCCCGGCGATCACCCCGCTCTGCGCGCGGGCGATTGCGGATCGCCATCCCAATCGGCGAGATTGATGGTGTGATCGAATTGAAAGCCGAACGGCAGCTCGATCTTCTCGATGAACACCGGCGCGGTTTTTTCGCGGTTCTTGGCGTAGAGCGCTTCCTGGCGCACCCATTCGCTCTCACGCGAGAGGCTGCACCAAAGCACCACCACGGCCTTCGCGGCGGCAAGCTCCTTCTCGATCTGGCGCGCAAAATCACGCCCCGAAACGAGCCCATAATCCCACCACACCGAATAGCCATGCGCGCCCAGCACGCCGGCCAGATGCTCGGCCGCCGCGCGGCGTTCGGATTTGTAGGAAATAAAGATATCAGCCAAGCGAGCCCCCTCCGCCGCAGATAGCATCACCGCAGAAAAGGGGCGAATCCGCGTCCAACCTCCTACATAAAGCGATGATGTCGAGCGCCGAAAAACCCACCCTGCCCCCGCTTGAGGCCCTGCCTGGCGAGGATGCGCCCAAGCCGGCCCTGAAAGGGATCGAGGCGATCCGCGATGCGTGGAGCCGGCTGCCGGCGAAGCCCGGCGTCTATCGCATGATCGGCGCCGATGGCGAGGTGCTCTACGTGGGCAAGGCCAAGAGCCTGAAGAACCGCGTGGGCCAATATGCGCAAGGGCGCGCGCACGCGAACGCGATCCACCGCATGATCCGCGAAACCGTTTCGATGGAAGTGATCGTCACCGCCACCGAAACCGAAGCGCTGCTGCTTGAAACCAATATGATCAAGCGGCTGAAGCCGCGCTACAACGTGCTGATGCGCGACGACAAAAGCTTCGCGCTGATCGCCATCCGCACCGATCATGAATTTGCGGCGCTGCAAAAGCATCGTGGCGCGAAGAATTTCAAAGGCAAATTCTACGGCCCGTTCGCCAGCGCCCAAGCGGTGAACCGCACGCTCAACACGCTGCAAAAAGCGTTTCTGCTGCGCACCTGCACGGATGCGAGCTTCTCCAATCGCTCGCGCCCCTGCATGCTTTACCAGATCAAACGCTGCGCCGCGCCGTGCGTGGGGCTGGTGAGCGATGGCGAGTATCGCGGCCTTGTTCAAGATAGCGTCGATTTCCTCGAGGGCCGCTCTGTCGAGCTGCAGGATCGGCTCGCGGCGGAAATGCGCGACGCAGCTGACAAGCTTGAGTTTGAACACGCGGCGCGTCTGCGCAACCGCATCCGCGCGCTGGCTTCCGTGCGCGCCGCGCAAGGGATTAATCCGAGCACGTTTGCGGAAGCGGACGTGTTCGCGCTGCACCAGGAAGGCGGGCAAAGCTGCATCCAGGTGTTCTTCTTCCGCGCCGGGCAAAATTGGGGCAACCGCGCCTATTTCCCGCGTCATTTGAGCGAAGAAGCCGAGGCCGATATTCTCAGCGCCTTCCTGGCGCAATTTTATGATGAGCGCGATCCGCCCAAACTGATCCTCTCAAACATCGAGCCTTCAGAAAGCGCGCTGCTGGAGGAAGCTTTGGCGCAAAAGGCTGGCGTGAAGGTTGAAATCCGCAAGCCAGAGCGCGGCGAGAAACGCGAGATCGTGGATGCGGCTTTGCTCAACGCGCGCGAAGCTTTGGGCCGGCGCATGGCCGAAAGCGGCAGCGTGGCGAAATTGCTCGATGGCGTGGCCGAGGTGTTTGCGCTCAAGCAGCGGCCCGAACGCATCGAGGTCTATGATAACTCCCACGTGCAAGGCGCGCACGCGCTGGGCGCGATGATCGTGGCCGGGCCTGAGGGCTTCACGCGCAACCAATATCGCAAATTCAACATGGAACGGGCCAAGTTCAATGGCGATGATTTTGCGATGATGAAGGCGATGATCAAACGCCGGTTCGCGCGGATGATTGCGGAGCGGGAGGAAGATGCGGAATCAACCTCCCCCCTCGCGGGGGAGGTGGCGCGCGTCAGCGTTCAAACGCGCAAACATCAGATCAATCGCACGCCCCCCACCCCCCGACCCCCGCCCCGCGAGGGGGCGGGGGAGAGATTGCAGACGGCGGCGTCGATTTCTCAAAAGAGCGCGAAGAACCTGAAAGCAAGTTCGCGGCGATGCCTGATCTTGTGCTGATCGATGGCGGCGATGGGCAATTGAACGCCGCGCTTGAAGCGCTCGATGAGCTTGGCCTCAAGGGCAAAATCAACATCGCCGGCATCGCCAAGGGCGTGGACCGCGATGCGGGGCGCGAGCGCTTCTTCATTCCAGGCAAGCCGGCGTTCCGGCTCGACGAGAAGAGTC
>DAORMO010000164.1:0-4617 GCA_035440585.1 Terricaulis sp. | reverse complement strand
GCGCTGCTAGATCGCTTCGGCTCGGCGCGCGGGGTTTCGCGTGCGGCGCTGGCGGAACTTGAAACGGTCGATGGCGTCAACACCGAATTGGCCAAGCGCATCTATGACTTCTTCCACGAGAAGCGCTAAAGCCTCTCTATGAAATCCCTGCCGCTGATCCTCACCCTCTTCCGCATGGCCATGGGGCCAGTGATTGCGGGCCTCGTGCTTTGGGCGGCGAGCGTGACGTTCCGCGACCCGCTGCTGGCGGGCTTTATCTATGCGCTTTGCCTCATCCTCTTCGTGCTCGCCGCGCTCACCGATTGGCTCGATGGCGCGATCGCGCGCAAATATGATGCGGTGAGCCCGCTCGGCGCGGCGCTGGATCACACCGCCGATAAAGTGCTGGTGGCCTGCGTGCTGCTGGCGCTGGCGTATGCGGCGCTGCCGCTGGAGCTGGTGATCGCGGGCGTGATCATTCTTGGGCGCGATGTGGCGATCGCTGGTTTGCGCGAGGCGCTGGGCGCGCAGGGCAAAAGCTTGCCCGTGGGCGCGATGGGCAAATGGAAAGCCGCCGCAGAAATGACCGGCGTTGGCGCGTTCATGGCGTTTCAGGCCGCCGCTTTGCTGCAGGCCGACGCAAGCTGGGTGATTGGCTTATCCTGGGCCGCGCGCGCGTTGATCTGGGCGGCTGCTGCTTTGGCGCTGATCAGCGGGGCGAGCTACGCCGCCGCCTTGGTGCGAAAAACCGCTTAGTCCGGGCGGCCGAACTCGATCCAGTTGAGCGCAAAGATGGCGACGAGGAACGCCAGGATCGCGATCACCGCCGGGTTCGTGAAGATCATCAAGAATTCCATCGCCATCGCCCTCAAGCTGCGCCGCCCCGGCGCGCCGCACATCTTCCCCTCGCCTAACCGATCCGGCCGGTCCTGGCCAGCGCGGGGTTGACGCACGGCTTTATTCAACCTATTGGTTGAATATGAACCTCGCGACCCTCGATGACACCATGCTGGCCCTAGCCGATCCCACGCGGCGGGCGATCCTTGAGCGGCTCTCCGCCGGCGCAGCGCGCGTGACGGACATCGCCAAGCCGTTCGCCATCTCGCTCAACGCCGTATCCAAGCACATCCGGATCCTTGAGCGCGCGGCCCTGGTGCGGCGTGAGCGGCAGGGGCGCGAGCATGTGCTTTCGCTCAACCCGGCCCCGCTCGATGAGGCCGCCGCCTGGATCGAGACGCAGCGCCAATTCTGGGCGAGCCGCCTCGACGCGCTTGAGCGCGCGCTGGCCGAACACGACGATTAGGAGAATCTCCCATGTCTGAAATGCAATTTGGCCAAGTGGCGGCGGCTGACACGTTCACGCTGGAGCGCCGGCTCAAGGCGCCGATCGCGCGCGTGTGGGCGTATTTCGTCGATGGCGAAAAGCGCAGCCGCTGGTTTACCGGCGGCGATACGCTGAGCGCCAACGGTCAGGATTTTTCCTTCCTGTTCGCGCATTTCAACATCACCACCGAAAAGCCGCCCGCGCGCTGGGCGCAGATGGAAAGCGGCGAATTTCCGATGGCAGGGCGCGTGCTGGCGTTTGAGCCGCCGCGCCTTTTGGCGATCACCTGGGGCGATGGCGATGATCACGTCTCGGAAGTGCGCTTTGAGTTTATCGCGCAAGGCGATGAAACGCTGCTGAAGCTCACGCACACGCGCATCGATAACCGCGCAAACACGCTCGATTTCGCCGGCGGCTGGACAGCGCACATTCAAACCCTGGCGGAGCTGCTCGAAGGCGGGCCCGGCAATCGCTTCTGGGCCGATGTGGTGAAGGCGCACGCGCACTATGAAGGCGCACGCTGATGCCGGAGGTGCGCGTCACGCGCAGATTTGATGCTGCGCCGGAGCGGGTGTTCGATGCATGGCTCGATCCGGTTTGGATTGGGCGCTTCATGTTCGGGCCGCAGCTGCGCGATGAGCAGGTGGTGAGCCTCACGAGCGATCCGTGCGTGGGCGGGCGGTTTCACTATCAAGTCACGCGCGCGGGCGTTCTGATCGATCATACCGGCACGTATCGCACCATCGAACGCCCGCGCCGGCTTGTGTTCACCTGGGGCGTTGATGAAGAGCAAGGCGATCTCAGCGTCGTCACCATCGAGATCGCGCCGCATGGCGATGGCTGCGAGCTGACGCTGTCGCATCAGCTGCATCCTGATTGGGCGGCCTATGCCGAGCGCACCCAGCAAGGCTGGAGCTTTATGATCGGCAAGTTGGCCGAAGCGCTGGCTTAACGCCAAACAAAAACCGCCGGCCTTTGCGGGCCGGCGGTTGATGTTTTTCACGATCCAGAAGCGCTTACGCCCCTTGCGGCGCGGCCCCGCCCCAGCCGCCGCGGACAGGATTTTCATCCTCATCCTCGTCGGTCACCGGCAGCGCCGGCGTCGGCGCAGAGGGCGCAGGCGGGGTGTCATCTGGGCGATCGAGCTTTTCGCCGCGCATCACCGCGTTGATCTCTTCCCCGTTCAGCGTTTCATATTCGAGCAGCGCTTCGGCGAGATATTTATGCTCCTGCGCTTTCTCGGTGAGGATGCGCTTGGCTTCGTTATAGCCTTCATCAACCAGGCGTTTGACCTCGGCGTCGATCTTCTGCGCCGTGGCTTCAGAGACGTTCTGGTTCTTCTGCACGCTCATGCCGAGGAAGACTTCGTCGTTGTTATCGCCATAGGCGACAAAGCCGAGCTCATCGGAATAGCCCCAGCGCGTGACCATGTTTTTGGCCAGGCGCGTGGCGGCGGCGATGTCGGAAGAAGCGCCGGACGTGACCTTATCCTTGCCGAAGACCAGTTCTTCGGCCACGCGCCCGCCCATCATCACCGCAAGGCGTGATGTCATCTGCGTGAAGTTCATCGAGTACTTATCGCCCTCGGGCAGCTGCATCACCATGCCGAGGGCGCGGCCGCGCGGAATGATGGTGGCTTTATGCACTGGATCGCTCTCCGGCACGTTGAGCGCGACCACGGCGTGGCCGGCTTCGTGCCAGGCGGTGAGCTTCTTTTCGCTTTCGCTCATGACGAGGGAGCGGCGTTCGGCCCCCATCATCACTTTATCTTTCGCATCCTCAAACTCACGGTTGGTCACCACGCGCTTGCCGCGGCGGGCGGCGAGCAGAGCGGCTTCGTTGACGAGGTTGGCGAGGTCGGCGCCGGAGAAGCCCGGCGTGCCGCGCGCGATGGTTTTGAGATCAACGCCCTGCGCCACCGGCACGTTGCGGGTGTGCACGCGCAGGATTTTCTCGCGGCCCTGCACGTCCGGGTTCGGCACCACGATCTGGCGATCGAAGCGGCCCGGGCGCAGCAGCGCGGGATCGAGCACGTCGGGGCGGTTGGTCGCCGCGATCAGGATGATGCCTTCATTGGCTTCAAAGCCGTCCATCTCGACGAGCAATTGGTTGAGCGTCTGTTCGCGCTCATCATTGCCGCCGCCGAGCCCTGCGCCGCGATGGCGGCCAACAGCATCGATTTCATCGATGAAGATGATGCAGGGCGCGTTCTTCTTGGCCTGCTCAAACATATCGCGCACGCGGCTGGCGCCGACGCCGACGAACATTTCCACGAAATCCGAACCGGAGATCGAGAAGAACGGCACGTTGGCTTCGCCCGCGATGGCGCGCGCCAGCAGGGTTTTACCCGTGCCGGGCGGGCCAACCAGCAGCGCGCCTTTCGGGATCTTGCCGCCAAGGCGCTGGAACTTGCCTGGGTCTTTCAAGAACTCGACGATCTCGCCCAGCTCTTCCTTGGCTTCGTCAATACCGGCGACATCATCAAAGGTGATGCGGCCCTTGGCTTCGGTGAGCAGGCGCGCCTTGGAGCGGCCAAAGCCCATGGCGCCGCCACGGCCCCCGCCCTGCATCTGGCGCATGAAAAACAGCCACACCCCGATCAGCAGCAGCATCGGCAGGATGCTGAGCAGAATGTCGCCAATCGAGGGGCCCGTTTTAGGCCGGCGCGTATCGACCGCGACCTTCGCCGCATCAAGGCGAGTGACCACGTTCGGCATCGTGTTGGCCGGCAGGTAGGTGACGTAGGTTTCCCCGCCCCGCTGGGAGAACAGCATGTCCCCTTGGGTGGTGACGGATTGAATCTCGCCGCGATCCACCATCGCCATCAATTGCGAATAGGGCAGCTCCTGCGCATTGCGCGTGGGCGAGTTACCGCCAGAAAGACTGGCGAAAAGCACAACAACGACAAGGGCGATCACCACCCAGATCATCATAGAACGCATCGGCATGGACGGACCTTCTGTCCCCGGCGGGCGCGCGCGGGAATAATCTGTTTAGCAAGATAGGGGCCGCATAGGCCGCTGAACACCCCATTCTGCCATGAGGGGGTCAAGGCGCCGTGAACAGAGCGCCAGTTTTTCCAGCATTTTTTGCAAGCGTTTGCGCAAATTAATCATAAGCCCAGCGCATGGGCGCAGCGCGCGGCCAAAAGCCAGCGCGGATCGGCTGCTTCGAGCGGCGCCCGCTTCCGCCCCCGGACCAGGACGGGCGCGCCCGCTTCGGCGGCGATCTCCCAGCCCGGTTCGGCCATGCGCAGCTCGAGCCGGCCATCCCACACCATGGTTTTGCCCAGCGGCAGCGGCGCGGGCGCGAGC
>DAORMO010000163.1:7005-7272 GCA_035440585.1 Terricaulis sp. | reverse complement strand
CGCATGCCGCGCTACACCAATATACGCTTGCAGGGCGTGCAGAATTTCCTGTTGGCGCCGCGCGTGATCGAGCCTGCGTTTGAGCAAATTCATCTGGAATTGTGGCTCGCCAAAACCCGCGAAATGCTGACGGTGGATCACCCGCTGGTGCGGCGCATGTTGGGGCAGGAGAGCCCGGAGGGGCTCGCCGCGCGCCTTGCGCAATCGCGCCTTGCCGATCCGGCGTATCGGCGCGCGCTCTGGGAAGGCGGCGCGCCCGCGGTGGCG
>DAORMO010000163.1:0-6867 GCA_035440585.1 Terricaulis sp. | reverse complement strand
CCTTTGGCGCCGGCATCTATCCGGACGCCACCTTCAGCCCGCGGCTGTCATTCGGGCGCGTTGAGGGCTGGCGCGAAGGTGCGCAAGATATTCCCGCCTTCACCTATACAAGCGGGCTTTATGAGCGCGCGGGCGGGCAGGCGCCGTTCGCGTTGCCGCAAAGCTGGATCGATGCGCAGGCGCGGATCGATGCGGGCGCGGTGTTCAACCTTTCAAGCAGCCACGATGTTGTCGGCGGCAATTCCGGCAGCCCGCTGCTGGACCGCGAGGGCCGCGTTGTCGGCGTGGTGTTCGACGGCAACATCCACTCGCTCGGCGGGGAGTATTTCTACGACGCTGCGCTGAACCGCACAGTCTCGCTGTCGTCAACGGCGATGCGCATGGCGCTGTCGGACGTCTATGGGCTCAACGCGCTGGTGGCCGAACTCGAAGGGCGCTGAGCGTCAAGCATCAGCCAACAAAAAAGGGAGCGGCCACCGCCGCTCCCTTTGCTGTTTGAGGCAAAGCCCCGCTTACCAGATGGTGACGCGATCTTCCGGCGCGAGATAGAGCGTGTTTTCCGGCGTGACGCTAAACGCGGCGTACCAGGAATCCATATTCCGCACCGTGCCGTTGGCGCGGTAGGGGCCCGGCGAGTGCGGGCCCGTCATCACTTGGTTGCGCAGCGCCTCGTCGCGGAATTGGGTGCGCCAGATTTGCGCCCAGCCCAGGAAGAAGCGCTGATCGCCTGAAAGCCCCTCAAGCGTCGGCGCCTCAGCCCCGTTCAGCGAGATTTTGTAGGCGTGATAGGAAACCTGCAGGCCGCCATTGTCGCCGATGTTTTCGCCAAGGCCGAGCCGCCCATTGAGGTGCAGCCCAGGCAGCGGTTCAAACTGCGAATATTGATCGGCCAGCTTGCCTGTCACCTCCTGGAAGCGGCGGACATCATCGGCGGTCCACCAATCGCGCAGCACGCCGCGCGCATCGGATTTGGCGCCTTGGTCGTCAAAGCCGTGGCCCATTTCGTGGCCGATCACCCCGCCAATGCCGCCGTAATTGACTGCATCATCCGCATTCGGATCGAAGAAGGGCGGCTGCAGAATCGCGGCAGGGAAGACGATCTCGTTGAACACTGAATTGTAATAGGCGTTCACGGTTTGCGGCGTCATGAACCATTCATCGCGATCGGTGGGCTTGCCCAGGCGCGAGACTTGCTCCTCATGCTGCCACAGTGAAACGCGCTTGGAATTGCCGAACGCATCGCCGGCGCGCACTTCAAGCGCCGAATAATCGCGCCACTTATCGGGATAGCCGATCTTGGGACGGAACGCGGCGAGCTTTTCGCGCGCCACCACCTTGGTTTCAGCCGACATCCAGCTCAGCTGATCGATGCGCTGGCCGTACGCGGTGCGCAGGTTTTCAACCAGCTGCAGCATTTGCGCCTTCGCCGCCGGCGGGAAATGCCGCTCGACATAAATCTGGCCGATGGCTTCGCCCAGCGCGCCATTGGTTGCGTCCACAGCACGCTTCCAGCGCTCGCGCTGTTGCGGCTGGCCTTGCAGGGTTTTGCCGTAGAAATCGAAATTCGCATCGTCGATCTCGCGCGGCAGCAAGGAGGCGTTGTTGCGCATCAGGTGAAACAGCAGATACGAGCGCCACGTCGCCACCGGCGTCTGCACGAACAGATTCGCCAGCGGCGCCATCGCGCTCAATTCGCGCACCACCACATCTTCAGCGCTTCCGAGCCCGCCGGACTCAAGCATCGCATCCCACTGGAAGCGCGGCGCCAGGGCGCGCAGCTCAGCGCGGGTAAGCAGATTGTAGGTGCGGTCACGCTCGCGCCGATCGGCCACGGGCCAATGCAGCTCGGCGATGCGTGTTTCCAATTGCACCACTTCACGCGCCTTGCGCGCAGTTTGCGTCTGCCCGGCAAAGCCCAGCATGCGTTCAACATGCGCTTGGTAGGCTTCGCGGATCGCGGGGAATTGCCCATCCGTGCGGCGATAATATTCGCGCTCGGGCAGGCCAAGCCCGCCATGGGTGAGCGTCACGCAATAGCGATCGGGGTTGCGCTGATCGAGCGAAACATACGAAGCGATCGGGCTGTTTAGCGAAATGCCCGGCGCGGCGATGAGGCGGATCGTCTGCTCGTGCGTGCGCAGCGCGTTGACTTGGTCGATCTCGCCTTGGATCGGGGCAAGGCCCGCCGCGTCAATCGCATCCTGGTTGAGATAGGCGTTGTAATAATCGCCAATCTTTTGCGCGTTGCTGCCGGCCGCGCCGCTGGAGGCGGCGAGTTCGTCAATGATGGCGCGGGCGTCCTGATCGGCTTTATCGCGCAGGATGTCGAACGTGCCCCAGCGCGAGCGATCGGCTGGGATTTCGGTGCGATCAACCCAGCCGCCATTGGCGTAGCGATAAAAATCATCGCCCGGCGCCACGCTGAGATCGCGCCCGCTTAGATCCACGCCAAATGCGCCGATGGCGGCAGGCGGACGCGGGGCGGCGGCGCTGGTGCTCTGCGGTGCGCCAGTTGCGCAGCCAGCAAGCAATGCGATGCTGGACACGCCCATGGCGCGGCGGGTGAGTTGAACCATGATCTGATCTCCAAGCCGTGGGCTCGGGCGACTACTCAGCCGCCGCGAGCCGCTTCTTATCCCAGCCATATAGTCTGCCGTAGAAGCCCACAAGCCCGCTGACGCCGCGCTTGATCCGCACGCCGATCATATAAAGGGCAGGCGTCAGCAGCAGCGTCACCGGCATGCAAAGCAGCACCCCGAACGCCAGCGCCAGCGCCATCGGCTTGAGAAACTGCACGATCGCGGCTTGCTCAAGCAGCATGGGCAGCAGCGCTGTGAACTCCGTGATCGAGGTGAGGAAGATCTGCCGGAAGCGCGAAATGGACGCCGCGATGATGCCGTGCTCGGCCGTCACGCGCGCGATCTGGAAGCCGGCGGCCTCAAGCTCTTCGCTGCGTTCCCGATACTCGCCCTTTTCCCAGCGCATCATCTGCGACGAGCGCAGTTCGATCGGGCTTTTCTCCGAGAAATTCATCGCCACCGCGTTGCGCAGCATATCCTCGTCGATCTCGGTTTCTTCTTCGAGGATGACGATCTCCAGCACTTCGCCGTTGGGGCCGGCGAACTCTTGGATCACGGCGTCCTCTGGCGCGGCTTGCCCGGCGCGTTTGAGGCGCATCGCGAAATAGCCGCGAATTTGGTTGGCGCGGTTGAGCAGCACGACATTGTCGTTCACCACCACGCCCATCGCGGCCACCATGCCGAAATAGGAGAACATGGCGAAGCTGATGCCCAAGAGCCAATGGCCCACCACCGCGCCCACGAACGCAAACGGGATCACCGACATAATCAGCGCCGGCTGCGAGTAGGAGCGGAACACCACCGCGAGCAGGAAGTACATGGCGAACAGCGCCATGAGCCCATAGGTGCCGAGCTGCGCCATGAACTCGGCCTGGCCTTCGGCTTCGCCGATGGCGCGGCGCGTCACTGTGGGGTGGCGCGCCTCAAACGCAGGGAAATACTCCTGGTTGAGCGTGCGCATGATCTCCGCGCGCGCCTCAGGATTGGCGAGTTCAGCCTCGACCATGATTGAGCTCATGCGCTGGCGCCGGTCGATGCCGGTGACGCCAGGGCGGAACTCCCAGGTGGCGACAGCGTTCAGCGGCACTTCGCGGCCATCGGCGGTGCGCACGCGGAAGGAGCCAAGGCTCTCCAGCGTGCGGCGATCATCGCGCGGATAGCGCGCGAACACGCGCACCTCGTCGCCGCCGCGCGGCAGGCGCTGGATCTCTTCGCCATAATAGGCTTGCCGCACCTGGCGGGTGACGTCTTGCAGCGTCAGCCCCAATTGCTCGGCGCCGGGCAGCAGCGTGAAGGAAAGCTCTTCGATCGCGGCGTCTTCGCTATCGCGCACGCTTAGCACTTCAGAGAAGCGCAGCAGACGCTCTTTGAGCTCATCCACGGCATTGCGCAGATCTTCCGCGTTCTCGCCCATCAGCGCGAGTTCAACGCGCGCACCACCGCCGCCGCCGCCAAGCGAGAGCGAAACGCGATCCGCGTCCGGCACTTCGCCGAGCAGCGTTTCCAGCCGCCGCGTGATTTCGCTCGAGCGCAGATCGCGTGTTTCGGGCGGGGTCAGCCCCACCCAGGCTTGCACCGAGGTGTCGTTGATCGATTGGCTCCACGAGCGGATCACCCCGCGCGAGGACGCGCCGGTGTTCACATCGTCAACCGCAAAGCGCTGGGTTTCTTCTTCCAGGGCGCGGCGCGCGTTATCGAGCTGCTCGGCCACTTGCTCCATGCGCGAGAAGGGCGTTGTCTGCGGCAGCTCAATGCTGACCTGCATGAAATCGCCTTCCACCTCGGGCATGAAGGTCTGTTTCACGCGGCCGGTGGCGACGAGGGCGATCGCCAGCACAAACACGCCAATGAAAACCGACAGCGTAAGATAGCGCAGCTTGACCGCGTGCCGGACAATCGGCCCGTGCAGGTGGCGCGCCACCCACACGATCCCGGCGGCGCAGGTTTGTTGCACGCGCATCAGCCGCGGCCAGACGCCCGTACCTTCGGTGTTGATCGGCTTAATGTGCGCCAAGTGCGCCGGCAGGATCAGCAGCGATTCAATCAGTGAGAAAAACAGCGTGGAAAGCACCACCACCGAGATCGCCCGCGTAAATTGCTGGGCGTCGCCATCAATCAGCATTAACGGGCTAAACGCGATCATGGTGGTGACAACCGAGGCCATCACCGGCTTGAGCACGAGTTGGGTCGCCAGGATCGAAGCCTCGACCCCGGTATGCCCGCGCTCGGCCCGCTCATAGATCGACTCACCGACGATGATCGCGTCGTCGATCATGATGCCGAGCACGAGCAGGAAGCCGAACACGGTGAGGAAGTTCAGCGACACATCCACGTAAGGCAGGATGAAGAACGCGCCGGTGAAAGCCACGATCACGCCCGCCGTGGCCCAGAAGGCGACCTTGGGGTGCAGCGTCAGCATCAGCAGCACAAAGATCAGGAAAAAGCCCTGCAGCGCGTTGGAGAAGAGGATGTCCAGAAGCGCGTTGAAATCTTCGTTCTCGTTATAGATGGTCGTCAGCGTCGCCCCTTCGGGCAGCTGGGCGCGCGCTTCTTCGAGATATTCCTGCAGCGCGGCGTTGGTTTCCCAGATGTTGAACTTGTCGGCCGTCTGGATGGAAATCATCACAGAGGGCTCGCCGTTCATGCGCGAATAGAGGTTCACGTCCTGGAAGCCGTCAATCACCTGGGCGACATCGCCCACGCGCACGACCCCGCCTTCGGGCGTTTGGCGCACCACGATGGATTCAAAATCCAGCGCCGTGTCGGCAAGGTTGCGGGCGCTGAGCGAGAAATTGCCGTCCGGCGTGCGCACTTGGCCGGCCGACGCGTTCAGTGAATTGGCCCGCACCGCGCGCGCCACTTCGTCGAAGGTGAGCCCATAAGAGCGCAGCGCCGCTTCTGAAATTTCGAGCGAAACTTCCGGCGTGCGCGTGCCGACAACGATGGTGTTGGTGGCGCCGGGCAAAAGCGCGATCTGGTCGCGCAGGCGCTGGGCAGTGTCGCGCAGCGTGCGCTCATCAACGGCGCCATGCAGGCCCAGAATGATTGACCAATTGCGCCCCACTTGCCGCTGCACGCGGATGGGCTCCATCCCTGGCGGCAGCCCCGAGATAGAATCCACCAGCGAACGCGCCTCGGCCGTCAGCGCATCGATGTCCACGCTGGACGACACTTGCAGCCGCACCCACGCATAGCCCTCGGAGGAGCGCGAGCGCACCCAGTTCACGCCATCGAGCGTCGAAAGCGCTTCCTCGACGCGAACCGTGACTTGGCTTTCCATGTCCTCAGGGCTGGCGCCGGGCCAGAACGCTTGGACAAACACCCCGCCGTCGCGGCCAGGGGGGAAGAATTCCTTCTCCATCATGTTGAAGGAGAGCAAACCCGCGACCGCGCACGCGACCATGAGCAAATTGCCGGCGACCGGATTGCGGCCCCACCAATCAACCAGACCTTTAAACATGTGTCTCTCCTGACGCTGCTTTCAGCGTCAATCGCGGATTTCCAGTTGCTCTTGCTCTTGTGCGGGCGCGGCCTCGCCGTTCACCGGCTCGCCGGCGCGGTCGATCGGGGTCACGGCCATGCCTTGGCGCGGGCTTGCAAGGTGGCTCACCACCACGCGCTCGCCATCGGCGACGCCCTCGCGGAACAGCACCTCGTCAGCGGTGGTTTGCGCCGGGCGCAGCTGGCGCACGTCGATCGTGTTGTCGGCTTGGATCACCCACACAAACTCGTTGCGCTTGAGTGCGCTGCGCGGCGCCGCCACCAACGTTTCGCGGGAGTGGCCCTCAAGGCGCACGGTCACGAACATGCCGGGCGCAAGCGGTGCGGCGTGGCGCGACGCAAACGGATCACGCACTTCAACGATGCCGTAGACAAGCCGCGTGCGGCTATCCATCGCCGCTTCGGTGCGCGTCAGCCGGCCCTCCCACGTCAGGATGCGCCCGCCCATCATCATATTGACGTGCGCGGCCGGGCCTGGATTGGCTTGCGTCGCGGTGAAGCCGACAGGGGTGCGCAGTGCCGCGAGATCGGCGTCCGTCAGCGGCACGCGGATTTCCATCGTCTCAGTCGAGAACATCACCGCCACGGGCGAGCCGGGGCCGACATAATCGCCGACATTGGCGCGCCGCTCGCGCATGCGGCCCGTGAAGGGCGCGCGGATATTGGTGCGATCAAGATCAAGTTGCGCCGAGCGTAGCGTTGCTTGCGCGGCGGCGAGTTGGGCGCGCGCTTGCGCCATTTGCGGCTCGCGCACCGCGAGCGGCGGGGCCTCGCCGCGGCCCAGCGC
>DAORMO010000162.1:0-7289 GCA_035440585.1 Terricaulis sp. | reverse complement strand
GGGAGGCCGGCCAGCTCGGCGACATGGCAGCGCTGGCGGCCGCGCTCGCCGTGGGCGCAAGCCCCGCAGCGCTCGCCCAGCAGGCTGAGCAGCCGCCGGCCCCAGCCCCGCAGGAAGCGGCGCAAGATAACCGCCAAGTCATGCTTGAAGCCGATGAGCTGATCGACGATCAGGCCGCCGGCACCATCACCGCGAAAGGCGATGTGCAGGTCCGCTATCAGGGCCGCACCATGCGCGCGGACCAATTGGTCTATGATCTCAACACCGGCTCAATCCACGCCAGCGGCGATGTGCAGATCGCGCTGGAGGATGGCTCCATCACCTACGCCGATGAGGTGGAGGCAGATGAAGGGCTCAATGTTGCGGTGGCGAGCGAATTGCGCGCGCGCCTTGGCAATGAAGGCACGCTGGCCGCGCGCGCCGCACTGCGCCATGGCGAGGGCGAGAGCGAGCTGCGCAACGTCATCTACACCTCCTGCCCAGTGTGCGAGACGGGCGATCAGCCCCCGACCTGGAGCCTGCGCGCGCGCCGCGCCATCCAGGATCAGCAAACGCGCACGATCTCTTATCAAGGCGCGGTGTTTGAGCTGGCGGGCGTGCCGGTGCTTTATCTGCCGTATTTCGCGCACCCCGATCCAAGCGCGGGCCGCACCTCGGGCTTTTTGGCGCCGGATATCGGCCGCAACCGGCGGCTCGGCGTGTTTTACGCGCAGCCTTATTATTGGGCGATGTCGCCGTATGACGATCTCACCGTCACGCTGCAGGCGCACGAGACCGTCAATCCGCTGCTGGGCCTCGACTATCGCCGCCGCTTCTGGTCAGGCCATGTCAACATCAACAGCACGCTGACGAGCGAGGCGCTGTTCGACAGCGAAGGCTCGCGCTTTGGCAATGAAGAATGGCGCTCCTCGGTGTTTGCCGATGGCGAGTTCCGCATCAATGATTATTGGCGCTGGGGCTTTGGCGTCGAGCGCATCACCGATGACGATTACCTCCGCCGCTATGATGTCGAGGGCGCGGGCCAGCAGCGCGGGCCTTACGTCGGCAACGAAAACCGGCTGATCTCGCAGTTGTTTGCACTGGGGCAAAACCGCAGCTCGTATTCCTCTGTGGCGTTCGCCTCGATCCAAGGCCTGCGCGCCGCCGATACGCCCAATCTGCTGCCCACCATCGCGCCCTTCGCCGAGACCGAGCACGTGTTCGTCGATCCCTGGCTGCGCGGGCAATTGCGGCTCAACGCCAACCTCGCCGTGCTCGAGCGCGACGATAATATCGGCACGCCCGAATTTGAGGGCGGCACGGCGCGCCTCTCTGTGGGCGGCACGTGGCGTAAGGATATGATCGTCGGCCCGGGCATGGTGCTCAGCCCGTTCGCGCAAGCGCGCGCCGATATGTTCAGCGTCGAAACCTCATCGACAGAGCGCGAGACGTTCTCACGCACGCTCGTCCTTGCCGGCGCAGAGGTGAGCTGGCCATTCATGCGCCCAGGTGAGCGCTTCGACATTGTGCTCGAACCTGTGGTGATGGCCGCCTACGCCACCAGCGATGCGGACGATGCGCGCATCGTCAATGAAGACAGCCTCGGGTTTGAGCTCGACGATTCAAATCTCTTCCGCCCGAACGCGGCGCCGAATTACGACCTCTGGGAGCCAGGCGGCCGGGTGAGCGCCGGCGTGCGCGCCACCGCACGCGCCCGCTCCGGCGAAAGCGCCTCGCTCATGGTCGGCCGGCGCTGGCGCGACGAGGTGGATCCCGCTTTCGGTCCGCGCACCAACATGGATGACAATTCCTCCGATTGGGTCGCCGCAGGGCAGCTCGATCTTGGCCGGCATTTCTCCACCCAGGCGCGGCTTCGCCTCAATGACGAAACGCTCGATATCGAACGGATCGATTGGGGCGTGCGCGGCGCGGTGGGCCGGTTCAGCGGCTCTGCGCGGTATTTCCAGTATGACGAGGCGTTCGCGCTCGACCCCAACACGCCGACCGAGGAAATCAGCGCGTCTGTCGGGGTTGAGCTGGTGCGGGGCTGGCGGATGCAAGCCGGGCTGACCCGCGACCTCGATTCAGACATAAATCTGCGTCAGGACATCCGGGCGATTTACGAGGACGATTGCACCTTCCTCGAGATTTCCTACACCCGCCGGGAACGGCGCACGAGCACCCAGGGGCCAGACGAAGGCATTCAGATCCGGATCGGATTGCGTTCTCTGGGGGTCTTTGGCGGAAGCTAAGGCGGAGTTGAGAGAGAAAATGAACTTAAAACAGGCATGTGCGGCGGCCCTCGCAGTGGCGGCCCTGGCCGGCGCGCCGGCGCCCGCTTCCGCCCAATTGGCCGAGGGCGTCGCCGCGATCGTCAATGATTCCGTGATTTCGACCTATGACGTGCGCGTGCGCGCCAACATGCTGCTGGTGTCAGCCGGAATTCAATCGACGCCGGAAATGCTCGAGCGCGCCCGCGCCCAAGCGCTTGATGAGCTGATCGATGAGCGGCTGCAGCTGCAAGAATACAACTCACGCGCCGACAATCCGGTCAACGCCGATTCAATCGATCGCCGCATCGGCGACATCGCCCGCTCCAACAATTTGACCCCTGAGCAATTTGTGGAATCGCTGGCCTCCGCCGGCGTGCCGGTGTCCACCTTGCGCCAGCAGATCGAGGCCGACATCGCCTGGCAAGCGCTGATGAACGGCCTCTACGGCTCGCGCCTGCGTATCTCCGAAATCGAAGTGCGTGAGACGCAAGAGCGGCGCGCCGCCAGCGCCACGCGCCCGCAATATCTTATCTCCGAGATTTTCCTGCCGGCCTCGAACGAGGGCGAGTTTCAAAACATGATGCAGGGCGGCATGCGCCTCATCCAGGAAATGCAGAACGGCGCGCCGTTCCCGCTGGTGGCGCGCCAATTCTCGGCGTCACCCACCGCTGCGGCGGGCGGCGATGTTGGCTGGATCGCCGCGAGCGAGCTTGCGCCTGAATTGCAGCCCATCGCCGAGCGGCTGCAGCCTGGACAAGTGTCCCTGCCGGTGCGCACGCCGAACGGGGTTTACATCATCGCGCTGCGCGAACGCCGCGAGGGCCTCTCCGAAGGCGCCTCAACAGTGATCTCGCTGCGCCAAGTCACCGCCCCCGCGGCGCGGCTGGCGCAATTGCAGCGCGCGCAATCGCGCATCAATGGCTGCGGCGCGCTTGAGCGCGAAGCCGCCTCGTTCGGCGGCAGCGTGGTCGATCTTGGCCGCGCGGTGGAGAGCGATCTTTCGGCCGATGTGCGCAGCCGCATCAGCAGCGTCGCCAACGGCCGCGCCTCTACAGCGGTTGTGAACGGCGATACGGCGAACATCTTCGTGGTCTGCCAGCGTGAAGCAGGCGGCGCGGCGGTGCCCAGCCGCGAGGAAATCGAAGCGCGCCTGCGCGAGCGGGAAATGTCGATGCTCTCGGATCGCTATCTGCGCAACCTGCGCCGCGAAGCCACCATCATCACGCGGCAATAATCATGCGCCCGCTTGCCGTCTCGATGGGCGATCCCGCCGGGATCGGCCTCGAACTGGCGGCAGAGGTTTGGGCTGACCGCCAGGGCGCGCCTGAGTTTTTCCTGGTCGGCGATGGCGACGCATTCGCGCGTGCGTGCAGGCGCATCGGCGTTACGGCGCCCAAGCTCAACATCGCCACGCGCCTGGATGAGCTATCCTTCTCTGCCGATGCGCTCACCGTGCTCGACACCCCGCTCGCGATCGAGGAAACGCTAGGCGCGCCCGATCCGGTGAACGCCAGCGCCGTCATCACCGCGATCGAGCGCGGGGTGGAGGCGGCGCGCTCAGGCGCGGCCAGCGCGCTTGTGACGCTGCCGATCGCCAAATCCGTCCTGCACGATGCGTCCTTCGCTTTTCCAGGCCACACTGAGTTCATCGCTCACCTCACCGAAGCCGATGCTTGGGATCAGACGCGGGGCCCCGTGATGATGCTCGCCGGGCCGTCGCTGCGCGTGGCGCTCACCAGCATCCATGTGCCGCTGGCCGAGGCCGTGCGCACGCTGAGCCGGGAGCGCATCGCGCACGTGGCGCGCGTGACCGGAGAGGCGCTCAAGCGCGATTTTGGCGTTGCGTCACCGCGCATCACGCTCTGCGGGCTGAACCCGCACGCGGGCGAGCATGGGCATATCGGCCGCGAAGAGATCGAAATCATCAACCCCGCCGCCGCCATGCTACGCGCCGAAGGCTGGGACGTTTCGGACGCTCGCTCGGCCGATGTGCTGTTCCATGAAGAGGCGCGCGCCGGCTATGACGCGGTGATCGCGCTTTATCACGATCAGGGCCTCATCCCGATCAAGACGCTGCATTTTTGGGATGGCGTGAACATCACGCTCGGCCTGCCGATTGTGCGCACCTCGCCCGATCACGGCACCGGCTTTGATATCGCGGGCAAGGGCGTTGCGCGCGCCGACAGCTTCCGCGCGGCATTGGTACAAGCCGCCGCCATGGCCGCGCGCCGCGCCCAGGCATGAACGCCGACGATCTGCCGACGCTGCGCGAAGAGCTAGAAGCGCACGGCCTTTGGGCCAATAAGGCGCTCGGCCAGCATTTTCTGCTCGATCTCAACATCACCCGCCGCATCGCGCGCGTCGCCGGCGATCTTGCCGGCAAACGCGTGATCGAAATCGGCCCCGGCCCTGGCGGGCTGACGCGCGCTTTGCTGGAAGCGGGCGCCAATCTTATCGTGATCGAGAAAGACGCGCGTTTTCTGCCGCTGCTGGAGCCGCTGGCGGACTGGAGCGAAGGGCGCTTGCGCATCGTGCATGGCGATGCGCTGGAGGCTGATGAGCCCGTGCTGCTTGGCGACGGCGAAGCGGCGCACGTCATCTCCAACCTGCCCTACAATGTCGGCACGCCGCTTCTGGTGAAATGGCTCAAAGCCGGCCCGTGGCGCGGGCCGATGACGCTGATGTTTCAGAAAGAGGTGGCGCAGCGCATCGTCGCCAAGCCTGGCTCTGATGCGTATGGGCGGCTTGCTGTGCTGGCGCAGGCGCGCTGTGAATGCCGGCTTGCGTTCACCGTGCCGCCACGCGCGTTCACGCCGCCGCCGAAGATCGCCTCCGCGATCGTGCATCTGACGGATTTGCCCGCGCCCTATCCGCATCTAAACGCCATCGAGCGCGTCACCGCCGCCGCCTTTGGCCAGCGCCGCAAAATGCTGCGCGTGGCGCTGAAGGCGCTCACGCCAGATGCGGAAGCCTTGCTCACTGCCGCAGACATCACGCCCACCGCACGCGCCGAAGAAATCGATCAAGCCGGCTTCCGCCGCCTGGCGGACGCTTGGCGCGCGCTATCGGCCTGAGGCCAAGCGCTTCAGCATCGCGCGCTGATGCTCCTGGCCGCCGAAAAACACCGCCAAGACGCGCACGAGCTGCGCATCATCATCAACCGTGAAGTAAAAGATCGCGCGATCTTTCGTGACATTGCGCAAGCCGGGCATGAGGTGAGGCAAGAGCGTGCCTTGGTGCGGGGTTTTTCCAAGAGCGCGCAAATCAGCCTTTATGCGCGCCACGCGTTGGGACGCGCGCTCCACAGCTGCCTCCAAGTCGTCATCGAAATGTAGATAGCTCTCGAGGAGAAAATCGAACAGCGCGTCGAGGTCGTCATTCGCCTGACTAAGGCGCGCGACCCTATAGCTCACGCGACTTGCCGAGATAGTGCGCGCGCTTGCGCTCGATCAACGCGTCAATCTCCGCGTCGCTCTCTTCCATCGAGATGAACGGACCCTTGGCGCGTTCTTCAAGCAGCGCCTTGAGCGCGGCGATCTCGGCGTCCTTGGCCTCGGTTTCGAGGCGCAGCATTTCGAGGCCTTGCTGCAGCACGGCGCTGAGGCTCGGATAACGCCCCTGCGCCACCAGGCCACGCGCAAAGGCTTCCTGGGCATCAGTGAGGGAAATGGAGGCTTTGGCGGTCATAATACTACCAGGTAGCACCAAAAGGCCGGTTTGTCCATTTGGAGGGCAAGAGCCGTCAACGCCTCATGCGCTCAATATTGACCATCGCTTCGCTTTTCGAGCCCGGCCGCATAGCGCGGCAGGTCCGCCAGCGCCTGATCAAACGCCGAACGAATTTCTGTTTGGCTGAAATTGTTGTCCCAAAGCTCAGTCATGAGCGTGTTGATCACGTAGTCCAGTGCGACCAGCTCATAGGGATTGCTGCTTTTAAGGTCGCGGCATTGCTGCCCGAACGCTGAGGCGGCGGCGGCGCACTCGACTTCCCAAGGCGTTTTCTCGCTCATGCTCGGCGCCCTCCACAACTCACACGTCCGCCTCAGGCTAACGCCCCCGCGCCTCAGATCCCGCTTTTCAGGCGCTCCACATGCAGTTTGAGCCAAAGCTGGCGGTTGCGCTTGAGGCGTTCGGCCGCGAGGATTTGCTTCACTTGCGTCAGCGTCTGTTCAAGCAGCGTGTTGACGAGCACGTAATCGTATTCTTCCCAATGGCTGATCTCGTTGAGCGAGCGGGCCATGCGGCTTTTGATGACCTCTTCGCTATCCTCAGCGCGAGCGCGCAGGCGGCGCTCAAGCTCGGCCATCGAGGGCGGCAGAATGAAGATGCCGACAACATCCTGCGGCTCAGCCGCGCGCAGCGCGCGCGCGCCCTGCCAATCGACATCGAACAGAACGTCTTTGCCCTGAATGAGCATCGCCTCCACCGGCGCGCGCGGGGTGCCGTAATGATTGCCGAACACCATGGCGTGCTCGAGAAACTCGCCGGCGTCAGCCATTTCCTCGAATTGCTGTTTGCCGAGAAACTTGTATTCGCGTCCGTCCACTTCACTCGGGCGCGGCGCCCGCGTGGTGGCCGAAACCGAGAGCGAGACGTTGTCATCGGCTTCAAGCAGCTTCTTCGCCAGCGTGGATTTGCCCGCGCCCGAGGGGCTCGATAGCACGAACATCAAGCCGCGCCGCGCGACGTATTCATTCAACATTGGCGGCTTGCTCCTTGATCTGATCGACCACGGTTTTGAGATCGAGCCCGATGCGGGTGAGCTCTAGTTCTGAGGATTTTGAGCAGAGCGTGTTGGCTTCGCGCGTCAGCTCCTGGCTCAGGAAATCAAGCCGCCGCCCCGCAGGCTCTGGCTTGGAAATGAGCGATCGCAATTCAAGCGCGTGCGCGGCGAGGCGCTCCAATTCTTCGGCGACATCGGCGCGCGCAGCGGCGAGCGCCGCTTCCTGCGCCAGCCGCGCAGGATCGAGCTTGATCTCAGGCGCCAGCGCTTCGAGCCGCTGGCGGATGCGCTCAAGCAACGCGGCGGGCGCTGTC
>DAORMO010000161.1:1366-7305 GCA_035440585.1 Terricaulis sp. | reverse complement strand
ATCAACGTATGGCCACCCAGGGCGACGACAGAACGCTGCACGCAGGCGCCGGCTGCAAAACATTCCGCGCGGGGCGCGCCTTAGGCGCAAACCCAAACTAAAATTTCCACGCGTAGCTTAAAGCGCGCCCCGCTCTCCTACTATCTCCGCAAGCGCCGCGCGCTGTGCGGATAAAAGCGCAGTTTCCTTGGACCGCCGGCGCCCTCGCCGGCAGGGCTATTGGCCCCACACGCTTGCGCAAACGGATAAAGCCCTGCCGGCGCGCCGCCGGCAGGGCCCATTCTATACAACGCCGCCGGAATGCAAGATAAGGGCCGGCGCGCAACATGCGCGCCCGCTGCAAACTGGATTTAGCACGCGAGACATAGTGCATGTGCGGGAAGTTCACGCAGAATTATACATGGCGGCAGGTGCACGCGTATTCAAATCTGTTCGCGGCCGCCGCCGCGCCGGAGGTTGAAGCCGAAGGGGCGATTACGCCGATGCGCTTTGCCTTGGTGCTGCACATGGCGGACGGCGCGCCAGCCGTGACGCCGATGCGCTGGGGCTTTGCCGGGCGCGATGATCACGAGCCGCATCGCCCGCGCCACATGCATGCGCGCGCAGAAACAGTGGACGTATTGCCGACCTTCGCGCAGGCTTTCGCGCAGCGCCGCTGCGTGATCCTGGTTGATAGTTTCAACGAGGGCGAGGAGATCGGCGCCCGCACGCAGCAATGGACCATAACCCCGCGCAATGACGCACTCATCGCCATCGCGGCGATCTATGAGGCATGGGAGCGCGAGGGCCGCACG
Organism: Terricaulis sp.; assembly: GCA_035440585.1. Lineage (GTDB taxonomy): Bacteria > Pseudomonadota > Alphaproteobacteria > Caulobacterales > Aquidulcibacteraceae > Vitreimonas. The sequence goes on along the minus strand of DAORMO010000161.1, from coordinate 6,511 downwards.
CTCTACACCTTCGTGATGGTGACAACCCCGCCGAACGCGCTCATCGGAAAGATCACCGATCGCATGCCCGCCATCTTGCCGCCGCACGCGGTGGAGACTTGGCTGAAAGGCCCGCCAGACGCCGCCAAGGCGCTGCTCAAGAGCTTCGATGATCAGGGCGCTTGGGATATGCATCCACAGCGCAAAAAATCCGCGCAGGGCGATTTGTTCGGCTAACCGGCCAGCAGCTTCAGCATCGCCATTGCCGCGGCCGGATTGCGCTCCTTCGCGCCGCTGATGAAATAGAGAAAGACATCGCCCGATGTTTCCCAGTCACGCGCCGTTTTCGCCCAGCGCTTCAGCGCGGGCTTGGGATAGCCCGTGGGCTCATCGGCCTGCGTTAGCTCCAGCCGTGCATAGGTGAAATCGGCGGTGGGCGTGGCGATCAGCGGATGCTTTTCAGATTCCACCGTCACAACAGCGATATTCCGCTCACGCGCCAGCTTCAAAAACGCCTCATCCGCAAAGCTTTCATGCCGCACCTCGATCGCGTGCCGCAGCGCGCGTTTGCCAAGCTTGGCCGGCAGCATGTCGAAATAGGCGATCATCTCCGCCGCATCGAACTTTTTATAAGGCGCCATCTGCCAGAAGATCGGCCCGAGCTTTGCGCCCATTTCGCCCAGCCCGCTGGCGAAAAACCATTCGATGGATTGTGCAGCCTCGCGCAGATCCTTGCGCTGCACCGCCGCGCGCGGCGCCTTCACCGAGAAGATGAAATCATCCGGCGTGGCGGCGGCCCATTTTTTGAACGAGGCCGCGCTCTGCGTGCGATAGAACGTCGAATTGATCTCAATCGCCGTCACCTGGCGGGAGGCGTAATCGAGCTGCTTGGCCTTCGCCAAATCGGCAGGATAGAAGCTCTCCTCCCACGGCTCATAATTCCAGCCGCCGATGCCGACGCGGATCATCTTTATTCACCCGTAAAATTTGGCGTGCGCTTGGCGGTGAACGCATCCACCGCCTCCTTGTGATCGGCCGTCTCATGCGCCAACGCCTGGAACGCGGCCGAGAGCTCAAGCACTTCAGAAAGCCGGCTCTGCTGCGCCTCACGCAGCAAGCGCTTGGCGAGGCGCACCGTGCGCGGCGGGTTCACCGCGATCTTGCCGGCCAGCGCGCGCGCTTCGTCCATCAGCGCCGCATCGGCGGCGATGCGTGTGATGAGGCCAATGCGCTGCGCTTCTTCCGCGTCGATCGTGTCGCCCGTCAGCACCAATTCGGCCGCGCGCGTGGCGCCGATGGCGTTGGTCAAAATCCACGCTCCGCCATCACCCGGAATGATGCCGACCTTGACGAAATTCGACGCCATCTTCGCCGAGGCCGCCGCAATGCGAATATCGCACAACGTGGCGATATCGAGCCCAAGCCCAATCGCATGCCCGTTAATCGCCGCGATCGTCGCCACTTCGACATCGGCCAGCGCCTTGATCACGCTATGCACGCCGCGCCGATAGTTCGCGCGCGTGTCATCGGGCGTTTTGCGAGGGCCGATGCCGGTGCGCTCGCGGATCGTCTTCAAATCACCGCCCGCGCAAAAGGATTTGCCCGCGCCGGTGAGGATCACAGCGTTGATCTCACGATCATCATGCGCCTGCCACAGCGCGCCGGCGAGATCGCTGCAATCTTCCAGATGCGCGATCGCGTTGCGGCTCTCGGGCCGGTTGAGCGTGATGGTGGCGACGCGGCCGGATTTCTCATACGTGACGAAAGACATAGGCGTTTCCTCAATTTTCAGCGTTTCGCTTAGCGTATCGCGGCGGCGCTCACAACTAATCCGCGCCCACGCCGCGCTGCATGGCGATGAACGGCTCCGGCGCCAAAGCGCTTGGCGCGCCCGTCACCTGCAGCGCGCCTTCGCCATTGCGCTCAATGCTGACCGAATAGCTGACAGGCCCGGCGCGAAAGCGATGGCTCTCGCCATCGGGGCTCACGCTTTCCTCGCCGCCGCGCACTTCAGCGGAGAACGTGGTGGTGCGGGCGTTGTCTGAAAGCTGGATCGGATCAGCGCTCGCGGCGTCGGCGAAATCGTAGCTCGTATAGATGAGATCGCCATCGCCATCCTCGTGCAGCACGATGGAGCGCTTGCCGGTGACGGCGAACACGCGCGTGCGCGGCATCCATCGGCATTGCGCTTCGGCGTCGCCCAGGCGCACGGAAACGAACGGCACAGTGTAAGCGCTTGTCGGCGTTTCCAGCATGCCCGAATTGATACGCCGGATCGCGCCGGCCTCTTCGCCATTTTGCAACAGCGCGATCAGCACGCTGCCCGCGGCGCCATCCTCGGCGCCCAATTGATAGAGGCTGCGCTCCACCAGCGCGCCATTGGGCTTATCATAGTGCGCCACTTCAACGCCCATGTCGGTGCGCTCAAACACCAACACCGCCGGCATATTGATCGCATCGCAGATAAACCAGGGCGCGGGCGCCGCCAGCGTTTCGGGCAAAGGCGGGGGCGGCGGCGCCGGCTCGCACGCGGCGAGGGCGAACGCCAGAAGAATGAGGCTGCGGCGCATGCGGAAGGCTCCGGAAGACGCGCTATTGGTACCGCCTCGCGCCCATCATTCGCAAGCGCGCTAAAGCCCAAGCTTGCTGCGCGCCGCCTTCGTCAAGCTCATCGCGCTTTCGCCATAATCGGCCCACGGATCGGGCGCTTCGAGCCGCGCGGGCATGTCCTTGAGCTTGAACACGTTCGCCGCTGGGATGGTGCGCAACTCGTCCCAGCCCACCGGCACGGCGATCGGCGCCATCGGCCGCGCGCGGGTGGAATAGGGGGCGATCGCGGTGGCGCCGCGGCCATTGCGCAGATAGTCGATAAAGATGCGCCCCTTGCGCTTGGCTTTGGCCATATTCGCCACAAACCGCTTGGGATCGAGCGTTTCAACCTGCACCGCAAAATCGCGGGCAAAGCCCTTCACCTCATCCCAATCATGCCGCCGCTTAAGGTGCAGCACCACATGCACGCCCTTGCCGCCGGTGATCATGGCGAAGCTTTTAAGCCCTGCGCTCTCGAGCAACGCCTTGATGTCAAACGCCGCACGCTTCACCTGCTCAAAGGCAAGGCCCTCATCTGGATCAAGATCAAACACAAGCCGATCCGGCGCATCGAGCTTATCATTGCGCGAGCCCCAGATATGCAGCTCCACCGCGCTCATCTGCGCGCATGCCGCAAGTCCCGCCGCATCAGTCACAGTGAGATAATCTTCGGCCTTGCCGCTCTCGGCTTCGCTGATCGAGATGGTTTTGATCTGCTGCGGCGCGCCGGCCATGGCGTGCTTTTGAAAAAATTGCTGCCCGCCCACGCCGTCGGGCGTGCGCACAAGGCTCAGCGGGCGGCCAAATACGTGCGCGCCTATGCGCGTTGCGGCGGCTTCGAGATAGGCGGCGTATTCGGCCTTGGTGATGTCCGCATCGGGGAAAAGCACGCGGCCGGGATTGGTGAGCTTGATGCTGGATTTCGGCGCGGGCCGTTCGGTTTCGGCGTTGACGTCCATGGGCGATTTATCGCCGCGCAGCCCGAGAAAAACGCCGTGCCGCACCGCGCCTTCATTGGTGAGCTCTGCATATTTAACCTGCGCGATGAGCTTGGGTTCCACCCATTTGGCCCCGCGCGCCGCCGCGCGCGGCACATCGAGCGCAGGCTTGGCCCGCGCCAGCGCGGCAAGTTGCGCGGAAAGCGACGCCAGCGTTCTATCTGAGAACCCCGTGCCGACATTGCCGCGATAGCTGAGCTTGCCCTTCACCCGCTCGGCCAGCATCAGCGCCGCAAAGGCGCGGCCCTTAAGCGAAGGCTGATAGCCGATGATCACAAACTCGCTTTCGTTCACGCATTTGGCCTTGAGCCAGCTTTGCGTGCGGCCGCTGCGATAGGCGCCCTCGGCGCGTTTGGAGACAACGCCCTCAAGCCCCTTGGCCTCGAACGCTTCAAACACCGCCGGCCCATTGCCTTCAATCACCGGCGAAAGCCGGATCGGCGCGCGCGCGCGTTTCAGCAGCGCTTCAAGCCGCGCCTTGCGTTCGGTGAGCGGGCGCTTACGTAGATCCGCGCCATCATCAAACAAAAGATCGAACGCGAAATACGAAACGCCCTTGGCCTTGCCATCATCCAGCGCACGTTGCAGCGCGCCAAAATCTGTGCGCCCCTGCGCATCGGCCACGGCCGCTTCGCCATCGATCAGCGCATTTTTGAGATTGAGCGCGCCCAGCGCCTGTGCGATCGCACCGAAGCGCGCAGTCCAATCCAGGCCCGTGCGCGTGTAGAGCCGCACGGAAGGGCCGTTCACTGCCGCTTGCAAGCGGTAGCCGTCATATTTGATTTCATGCAGCCAGCCATCGCCGCTTGGCGGTGTTTCAATGGGCGAGCAAAGCGCTGGCTCAACAAACTCAAGCGTTGCGGGCCGCGCCGCCGCGCGCTCGGCCCCTTTGCTCCACACGCGCCCGCCCTTGGCCTTCAAATCTTCCACCGTGCGGCCAGTTTTGACGCTGGTGACAGCGCGCAGCGGATCATCCGCGCTGGCGTACGCGTCCTTGGATTTGAACAACAGCCACGGCTCGCCGCGCTCGCCCTCGCGCGGCTTGATTTTCACCAGGTGAAATTCGCCCTGCAGCCGCGCGCCGGCCAGCACGAATTTGAGCTCGCCCTTGGCCATGCCTTCATCAGGGTCAAGCAGCCAGCGCACCTTGCCGTCATCCCAGATGATCACCGCGCCCGCGCCATACTCGCCCTTGGGGATCACGCCCTCGAAGCCGCCATATTCGATCGGATGATTTTCCGTGCGCACCGCAAGGCGCTTGATGGCGGGATCAAGGCTCGGCCCCTGCGGCACGGCCCAGCTCATCAGCACGCCCTTATGCTCAAGCCGGAAATCATAATGCAGGCGGCTGGCCGCATGCTTTTGCACCACGAACATGCCGCCCGCGCTTTTCGCGGCGCCCGGCGCGGGCTCGCTGGTGCGCTTAAAATCGCGCTTGCGCTTATATTCGCTGAGATCGCCAACAATCGCGGCGGGGGTGTTGGATGTTTTGCGCGCCATCAGCGCAGCGCTCGTGCTCCCCCGTTAGGGGGAGCTGTCACGCACAGCGTGACTGAGGGGGCGGCGCCGGCGCTTGTCC
>DAORMO010000161.1:0-1345 GCA_035440585.1 Terricaulis sp. | reverse complement strand
CCCCTCCGTCGCGCGCTCGCGCGCGCGCCACCTCCCCCTGGCGGGGGAGGACGGATCTAGTGCGGCGTCCATAACATTGCTTATTTCTTCGCCCGCTTGGCCGCCGCTTTTTTCGCTGGCGCCTTGGTGCGCGGGGCGCGGACTTTTTCGGCCGCTGTTTTCAGCTTGGCCGGCGCGCGCTTGGGCGTTTCCTCGATTTTCGGTGACTTTTTCGCCAGCGATTTTTTCAGCGCATCCACGAGCGAGACGACGTTATCGCCATAATCAGGCGCAGGCTCCTCCTGATCTTCCAGGATCAGCTCGCCTTGGCGCTCGATCTTTTTCTTCACCAGGCGCTCAATCGCTTGGGCGTATTCATCCTCGAATTTGCTGGGATCAAACTTCGCTTTTTTGCGATTGATCAGCTCCTCGGCGAGGTCGACGAGATCAGCGTCGAGCTTGCCGGTGGGGATTTCATCGAAGAAGGATTTCGCGCTGCGCAGCTCCTCGGCGTAGTGCAGCGTCTCCACCATCAGCCCATCCTCATACGGCTTCACCGCCGCAATGTAGGAGCGCCCGCGCATGGTGATCTGGCCAAGGCCGATGGTTTTGGTTTTGCGCAAAGCTTCGAGCACGACGCGATACGGCTCATCGGCCATCTTGCCATCGGGCAGGGCGTAATAGGGCTTGTCGAAATACACGCCATCAATGGTTTCGGCCGGCGCGAACTGGATCATGTCCAGCGTCTTTTTCGAGTCGATCTTCAGCGCCTCGAACTCTTCATCGCTGAACAGCACATAGCGGCCCTTGGCAAATTCGTAGCCCTTAACGATGTCGTCCTTATCCACCGGGCCAATGCCGGGGGCGACCTTCTCATAGCGGATGCGCTGCTTTGAAGGCTCATGGATCTGGTTGAAGGAAATCTTCTCGCGCGAATCCAGAGCCGAATAGAGCTTCACCGGAAGGGCGACGAGCGCCAGGCGAATTTGCCCGGTCCAAACGGGGCGTGCGGGAGGCGGCATGGAACTTAAACGCCTTTGCAGGAGCTGACGTTCCGCGTGTGTAACATTTTTGCGCGGCGCGTGATAGCCGGATCGCGCTCGTTTACCGCGTTTTGCGGCGAACGCCGTAGGTCCGCCGCGCGGCTTCGACAAACGCGCCCGCTTGCCCCGCGCCGCGCAGCCGATCGGCGAACACCAGCCCCACCTCGCGCTGCAGCTCAAACCCATTAAGTTTCACTGCATGCAGCCCCGCGCGCTTAAAGCTCAGCGGCGCCACGGTGATGCCAAGCCCCGCCGCCACCATCGAGAGCGCCCGGTCATCCGAAAGCGTGCGCAGGCTGAACGAGGGGCGCACGTCCCGCCCG
>DAORMO010000160.1:0-7369 GCA_035440585.1 Terricaulis sp. | reverse complement strand
TGGTGATCGCCACCGCATCGGCCGTCGCTCAGCGCGTGCCGCCGCGCGCACGCATGGCCGCCGCCGCCTATGCGGCCAAGGCTGGCGCTGAAACCTCGATGGCCGAGCTTGAGGCGTATCTGGTCGTCAACGGCTATGCGCGCTCCTCCACCGTGCGCACGCCTGGCGAATTTGCAGTGCGCGGCGGACTGATCGACATCTTCCCGCCCGGCGCGCCTGAGCCGCTGCGTTTCGATTTCTTCGGCGATGAGCTTGAAGCCATCCGCGCCTTCGATCCCGAAACGCAGATTTCCAAGCGGCCGTTGAAAGAAGCGTTGCTTTCGCCCGTCAGCGAAGTGCTGCTGGATGATCAAAGCGTGCTGCTGTTCCGCCGCCGCTTCTCGCAAGCGTTCGGCGCGGTGAGCGATGCGCTCTATGACTCGGTCAGCGCCCGCATCCGCCGCCAGGGCGTGGAGCAATGGCTGCCGTATTTCTATGACGGGCTGGAAACTGTGTTCAGCTATGTCGGCGCCGACGCGCTGGTGGCCTTTGACGCGCTGGCCGAAGAGGCGCTGCGTGAGCGGGTCGAAACCGCGCGCGACCACTATGAAGCGCGGCGCACAGCCCCGGTGCCACGCGGGGCGACACCGTTCCGCGCGCCTGCGCCGGATGCGCTTTACCTTTCGGAAGATGATCTTACCGGCGCACTCGGCGCGCGCGCGGTGCGCCGTTTCATCCATTTCGACAGCGACGCGCGCCATCAGATTGATCTTGGCGCAAAACCCGGGCGCGAGTTTTCCGCCGAGCGCCAAACCGTGGACGCGAATGTGTTTGAGGCGGCGGGCAAGCATGTCGCCGCGCTGCTGAAAGCCAAGAAGCGCGTGCTGATCGCGGCATGGTCCGAAGGCTCGGCTGAGCGCTTGGCCGGCGTGCTGGGCGATCATGGCGTGCAATCGCTCTATCGCGCCGGCTCCTGGCGCGATGCGGCCAACGCCCCGCGCGAAGCGCCGGGGCTCGCGGTGCTGCCGCTGGAGCGCGGCTTTGAAACTGAAGCGCTCGCCATTCTGGCCGAGCAGGACATTCTCGGTGATCGCCTCGCGCGCCCGCGCAAGCGCCGCCGCGCGGCGAACGTGATCGCTGAAGCCTCGGCGCTTTCACCCGGCGACCTTATTGTCCACCAGGATCACGGCGTGGGCCGCTATGACGGGCTTAAGACGCTTGATGTAAACGGCGCCCCGCACGATTGCCTCGATCTCGGCTATCACGGCGGCGATAAGCTTTATCTGCCGGTTGAGAATTTCGAGCTCATCACCCGCTATGGCGCCGAGGGCACAGAAGCGCAGCTCGATAAGCTGGGCGGCGTCGCCTGGCAGAGCCGCAAAGCGCGCGCCAAGCAGCGCCTGCGCGATATGGCCGAAGAGCTGCTGCGCATCGCCGCCCAGCGCGCCACCCGCGAGGCTGAGCCTGTGGCTGCGCCCGAAGGGCTGTGGGACGAATTCTGCGCGCGCTTTCCTTATGAGGAAACTGAAGATCAGCTCGGCGCTATTGATGACGTGATGAGCGATCTTGCCTCCGGCAAGCCGATGGATCGCTTGATCTGCGGCGATGTCGGCTTTGGCAAAACCGAAGTGGCGCTGCGCGCGGCGTTCCTGGTGGCCATGACAGGCAAGCAAGTCGCGGTGGTGACGCCCACCACGCTGCTCTGCCGCCAGCATTTCCGCACCTTTGCCGAGCGCTTCCGCGGGCTCCCGATCCGCGTGCGCCAGCTCTCGCGCCTTGTCACCAACAAGGAAGCCGCTGAAACGCGCGCTGGCCTTGCAGACGGCACGATCGAGATCGTAGTCGGCACGCACGCTTTGCTCTCCAAGCAAGTGCAATTCCGCGATCTCGGCATGATGATTATGGATGAGGAGCAGCACTTTGGCGTCAAACATAAGGAGCGCCTCAAGGAGATGCGCGCAGATGTGCACGCGCTGACGCTTTCGGCGACGCCGATCCCGCGCACGCTGCAACTCGCGCTCGCCGGCATCCGCGAGATGAGCCTCATCACGACGCCGCCGATCGATCGCATGGCCGTGCGCACCTACGTGACCCCGTTCGATGGCGTCACCGTGCGCGAAGCGCTGCTACGTGAGAAATATCGCGGCGGGCAAAGCTTCTTCGTTTCCCCACGCATCAGCGATCTCGATGAGATTTCTGACTTCCTGCGCCGCCAAGTGCCGGAAGTGACGTTCGCGGTGGCGCATGGGCAGATGCCGCCCAGCCAGCTCGATGAGCTGATGACGCAATTCTACGATGGCGCGTTTGACGTGCTGGTTTCGACCTCGATCGTGGAGAGCGGGCTCGATATTCCGCGCGCCAACACGCTTGTTGTGTTCCGCGCCGATATGTTTGGCCTTGCGCAGCTCTATCAGCTGCGCGGGCGCGTGGGGCGCTCCAAAGTGCGCGGCTACGCCTATCTCACCACCGCAGCTGAGCAGTCGCTGACGATCAGCGCAGAGAAACGCCTCAAAGTGCTGGCCTCGCTCGATAGTTTGGGCGCCGGCTTTACGCTGGCCAGCCACGATCTCGACATGCGCGGCGGCGGCAATCTCTTGGGTGAAGAGCAAACCGGCCATATCCGCGAGGTGGGCGTTGAGCTCTATCAATCCATGCTCGAAGAAGCGGTGCAGGCGCTGCGCGAGGGCAAGGAAGATACTGTCAGCGAAAAGTCCTGGTCGCCGCAGATCAATGTCGGCGCCTCGGTGCTGATCCCGGAGGATTATGTCGCGGATCTCACCGTGCGGCTTGCGCTCTATCGGCGCCTTGCTGAACTCGATTCAGATGATGAGCGCGAAGCCTTCGCCGCCGAGATGATTGACCGCTTCGGCCCGCTGCCCGCGGAGGCCGACCAACTGATCGCGGTGGCTGCGCTTAAGGCGCTGTGCCGCCGCTGCCAGATCGCCAAGTTGGACGCCGGCCCCAAGGGCGCCGTGCTCACCTTCCGCGAAACCGGCTTCCCCGATCCGCTCGCGCTCGTGCGCTTCGTTCAGGAGCGGCCGGATGATTTCAAGATGCGGCCCGACGGCAAGCTCGTGGTGCAAGGCGGCTGGATCGACGCCACCTCGCGCCTCAAAGCGCTGCGTGCGGTGCTGGAAAACATCGCGCGATTGAGCGCCCGCAAGGCCGCTTAAGCCGGGATCGCCTGCACATCGAGCGCATAGAGCGCGCGCGCCAGCATGCCGGGGCCGCTTTCGCCCGGCTGCAATTCCACCGCGCTTTGCTCGAACACGAGCGGGCCTGCGCCGTTGTCGCCTGCCGCAAAGGCGGTGCATTCGGCCACTGAGGCGATGCGTTCTGCGGTGCGGCGCGCAGCTTTAAGATCGGCGGCGGGGAGGGCGATGGCGATCACGTCATCGCCAATGGCGGCGCCGCAATCGGCTTCGCGCATGAGCCGCGCGGCAAGGCTGGCGATTTCGGAGAAGCCGCGCTTCCACACTTGCGGATCAGCCTCGCGCGCGCCCGGCGCCTGCATCATGCGCAGCACCGAAAGCCCCAACGGCCGGCCGGTGAGGTGATGCTCGGACGCCAGTCGCGCGAGGTGCGGGTCAAACGCCTCGCGACGGAAAAGACCGGTGCGGACATCGCCCATCAGATCGCGCAGCGCGCGCAGATCATGCTCGGCTGCGCGCCGGCGCCGCTCGCGGCGGATCGCTTCAAACAGCCAGCCAAGCGCCTCGCGGGATGGCGCGTTGTCGGCCGCCACAGCTGCAGCGCCGCGATGGAACGCCGCCTGCGTGGTGGCGTTGTCGCCGGCGGCGGTGATCACCATGGTTGGCAAATGATAGAGGCTCGCATTGCGCCGCAGCGCCGCGCAAAGCGAAAGCGCCGTGGCGCTCTGCTGCGCGCCATTGAGCACGACAGCATCGAAATACTCGTCATGCAGGTGGTCAAACCCGGCAAAGGAAGAGAACGCGGCGGCCACCAGCCCGCCATGCTCGCTGAAGGCGCGCTCAAGCGTGAGGAAGGCCGGGCTTGGCGCGCCGATATAAAGGGCCTTGAGCTTGCGCGGCTCAGGCGCGCTGGGCTGGGCGCTGCCGAGCGCGTGCGCTGTCAGCATGCGGCGCACCCGCTCCTCTTCAATCACGGCAACGCGCGTCAGCGCTTCCACCTGCGCGGCTAGCACAGGCGCAGGCGCATCCATGGCGATCGCCGCGCTAAAGCCTTTGAGCCCGCGCAAGCCAAGCTCAGGCGGGCGCGCGCTCGGCAAGCCAACAACAGAAACCAACGCCCCTTCGGCGTGGGCGTAATCGGCGAGGGGAGCCGCGTCGCCATCGGGCGCGGGCACTATGATGATGTCTTGGCCCTGCGGCGCATCGCGCGGCGGCCCGGGCAGAGCGAGCGCCTCGATCTCCGCAGCGGCAAGGCGCGCCTGCGTGTCGCGGGCGACGCGCGCATCAGGGCAACGCACGATTATGCGCAAGGGTTAACGCTCCGGCGCCCCTGCCCTAAGCGGCGGAGGTTGTGCCAGTGTATGGCCGCAACGCCGCTGGAAGCAAACCAGCACGGTAAACAATGGTAAACGAGGGCGGAAAATGGCTTCAGGACCACTCAAAGGCGTACGCGTTGTCGAGTTTGCGGGCATTGGCCCTGGGCCGTTCTGCTGCATGCTGCTTTCAGACATGGGCGCGGACGTGGTGCGCATCGATCGCGCCGGCGCGCGCGCCATGCCCCATGACGTGCCAGGGCGCGGGCGCCGCTCGCTGGCGCTTGATTTGAAGAAGCCTGCCGATGTCGAACTGGCGCTGGCGCTGGTTGAGAAGGCGGACGTGCTGATCGAAGGCTTCCGCCCGGGCGTGATGGAGCGGCTGGGGCTTGGGCCAGATGTCGCGCTCGCACGCAATGCAAAGCTGATCTACGGCCGCATGACCGGCTGGGGCCAGCGTGGGCCGCTCGCGCAGTCGGCTGGGCATGATCTCAATTACATCGCAATCTCTGGCGCGCTTCACGCGATGGGCCGCAAAGGCGAGCCCCCTTCTCCGCCGCTCAATCTTGTCGGCGATTACGGGGGAGGGGCGCTCTATCTGGCGATGGGCGTGTGCGCGGCTTTGTTTGAAGCGCAGCGCTCCGGCCAAGGCCAAGTGGTGGATGCGGCGATCACCGATGGCACAGCCTCGCTGCTCAGCGTGATGTTCGGCTTGCGCGCAAACGGGATTTGGACCGATGACCGCGACGCGAATTTGCTCGATGGCGGCGCGCATTTCTACGATGTGTATGAAACCGCTGACGGCAAGTACGTTTCAATCGGCGCGATTGAGCCGCAATTTTACGCGCTGCTGCTTGAGAAGCTTGAACTGAAAGATGACGCCGCCTTCGGCGCGCAAATGCTGAAAAGCGAATGGCCGGCGCTCAGCGAAAAAATCGCCGCGCGCATCAAAACCAAAACTCGCGATGAATGGACTGCGCTGCTTGAAGGCACGGACGCCTGCTTTGCCCCAGTGCTCACCATGGCCGAGGCGCCGGATCATCCGCACAATCGCGCGCGCGGCGCGTTTGAGGAGGTCGCCGGCCTCATCCAGCCCGCGCCCGCGCCGCGCTTCTCACGCACGCCTGGCAAGATCCAGGGGCCCGCGCCGGCGGTTGGCGCCGATGCTGAGGCGGTGCTGAAGGACTGGGGCGTGGGCCCGCTCAGCTGATTTTTTCGCGCTGATTTTTCCGTTCAGGCGCGGTTCAACCGGGATGGGATTTATTGAGCCTCGGTCCTGGGCGATTTTTCGTCCCTCGCTCGCACCGGGGCCAGGTTCTCATCTCGGAAACGGGGTGAAACAAAGCGCCGGCGGGCGGCTCAGCCGCCGGCGCAATTTGTTTCCGCAAACATGAAACTTGAATTTCCGCCAAGGCATGTTGCGCCGCAGCGCGCCGCTACGTAACAGGGGCGGAAACGAGGGACGCGCCCATGGTCAATAAGGTCTATTCCGACGCCAAGTCGGCCCTGGAGGGGCTGACATTTGACGGCATGACGGTGATGAGCGGGGGCTTTGGCCTTTGCGGCATCCCGGAAAATCTCATCATCGCGCTGCGCGACAGCGGCGTTTCCGGCATCACGGTGATTTCCAACAACGCGGGCGTCGATGGCTGGGGCCTCGGGCTGCTGCTGGAAACCAAGCAGATCAAGAAGATGATCTCCTCTTACGTGGGCGAGAACAAAGAGTTCGCGCGCCAATTCCTCGCCGGCGAGCTTGAGCTTGAATTCAACCCGCAAGGCACCTTGGCTGAGCGCTGCCGCGCCGGCGGCGCCGGCATCGCGGGCTTTTACACCAAGACAGGCGTGGGCACGCTGGTGGCCGAGGGCAAGGAAACCAAAGTGTTCAACGGCGAGACCTACGTGCTCGAAACCGGGCTCGTGGCCGATCTTTCGATCGTCAAAGCCTGGAAGGGCGATGAGGAGGGCAACCTCATCTTCCGCAAAACAGCGCGCAACTTTAATCCGATGATGGCGACAGCCGGCAAAAAGTGCGTCGCCGAAGTCGAAATCCTTGTGCCCACCGGCGAGCTTGATCCCGACGAGATACACACGCCGGGCATTTACGTAGATCGGATCGTCAAAGGCGCGTTTGAAAAGCGCATCGAACAGCGCACCGTGCGCCAGCGGGAGAGTGCATAATGGCTTGGTCCCGCGAACAACTCGCCCAGCGCGCCGCAAAGGAATTGCGTGACGGCTTCTACGTCAATCTCGGCATCGGCATCCCGACGCTTGTGGCGAACTATATCCCGCAAGGCATGGAAGTGACGCTGCAATCGGAGAACGGCATGCTGGGCATGGGCCCGTTCCCGTTTGAGGATGAGGTCGACGCCGATCTCATCAACGCCGGCAAGCAAACCATCACCGCGCTTGCAAAAACCTCGTATTTCTCATCGGCGGATTCATTCGCCATGATCCGCGGCGGGCACATCGATCTTTCGATCCTTGGCGCCATGGAAGTGAGCGATCGCGGCGATCTCGCCAATTGGATGGTGCCGGGCAAGATGGTCAAGGGCATGGGCGGGGCGATGGATCTTGTCGCCGGCGTCAAGCGCGTGGTGGTGGTGATGGAGCATACGTCGAAAGACGGCGCGTCCAAGCTGCTGCCCGCCTGCACGCTGCCGCTGACCGGCGTGAACGTGGTCGATCTCGTCATCACCGATCTTGGCGTGTTTGAGATCGATAAGGCAGGCTCCGCGCCCATGAAGCTGATCCAGCTCGCGGATGGCGTGACCCTTGAGGAAATCACCGCCAAAACAGCCGCGCCGTTTGAGGCGGCGTTGAGCTAAAACAAAGGCCCCCGGGAGGGGGCCTTTTCATTTCTGGCGGAGGGAGTGGGATTCGAACCCACGGTGGGCTTGCACCCACGGCGGTTTTCAAGACCGCTGC
>DAORMO010000159.1:0-7394 GCA_035440585.1 Terricaulis sp. | reverse complement strand
ATCAGCAGCATGGTGCAGGCTTGGCCCATCGGCGCCATCGCGCGGAAACAGCGCAACGCCAATGCTGACGCCCACCGCAGTGGGATCGCGCGCGGGATTCATCTCTTCCCGAAACGCGGCGAGGATCCGCCCCGCGAGCACATTGGCGCCTTCAGGCTGGCTTGCGCCGACTTGCAGGATCACAAATTCATCGCCGCCAATCCGCGCCACGGTGTCGGCGCCGCGCACGCATTGGCTCAGGATCGCGCTCACGCGCTCAAGCACGCGATCGCCCTCGGCATGCCCGAAGAGATCGTTCACAGCTTTGAAGCGATCAAGGTCAAGCGCGAGCAGCGCCACAGATTCGCCCCTGCGCCGGCAAAGCGCGAGCGCATGATCGAGCCGCTCTTGCAGCAGCGTGCGATTGGGCAGGCCTGTTAGTCCATCATGGCGCGCCAGATGCTCAATCTGCTGCTGCGCCTGTTTGTTTTCAGTCAGATCGCGCACCGCGAGCACTTGGGCGAGGCGCCCGCGATACTCGATGTCGTGAACAGCGACCTCAAGCGCAAGATTTGCAATGCCGTGCTTGGGCGCGGCCTCAACTGGCTTCTCGCGCACCTGCGCAATCGCACACCCATCGGCAGCCGCCAAAAACAGTGCGGGATCTCGCCCGATAATGTCACCAGCGGGAAGGCCCACCATCGCAGCGAAACGCTCATTGGCTTCGACAATGCGCCCTTCACGCACGATTGCGATGCCTTCCAGCGTCGCCGCGGCGAAGCCCTTGAGATCGGTGAGGTAGCGGTCAATCAAGGTCGATGCGATGGTGAGCATCACGACGAACATGGTCGAAACGCCAATCGCCGCGACAAGCCACTCGCGGCTAAAATTGCTCTCGACGCCCGGCAAAGTCGGGTCAAAGTGTAGCGTTGTTGCGGACATGCCGGTGAAGTGCAGAGCGCACACCGCCAGCACAGCAGCGCCGCAGGCGCCAACAAACCGCGCTTTGCCTTTGAGGCGCGCAAAAAGATAAAAGGCGCCCGCGAAGCCCAGCACCGCCACAATCGCGCTGATCGCGATCGGCGTCCAATCATAACGAATATGCGCCTGCGCCTCGATCCCGGCCATGCCGGTGAAATGCATCATGCCAACGCCAAACGCGGCCATGGCGCCGGCCGCCAAACAGCGGAGAACAGAGAACGATCCGAGCAGCGTCAGCGCAAACCAGAAGCCGGCCATTGCGATCGCGGCCGAAAGCAGTGTCGGCCCGAAGGCGTATCCGATCGGCATGCCGCCCTCATACGCGAGCATGGCCACAAAGTGCGTCGCCCACACGCCAAGGCCGCCAGCAAGCGCGCTGAGCGCGAGCCATGTGGCGCGCCGATCAGCGCGGCATTCGCGGGCGCGGCCAAGCCCAAGAAATAGCGCGAGGCTGCCGACGATCCAGATTGCGGCCGCAAGACCAACAATGCTGCGGTCATGCTCAATCCAGACGCATTCAAGAACTGTGAACATCCGGCCCGCCCCTTCCGAGCCGACAATACCCACCTGTCGTTGTATTACGGCAATTGGAGCGCATGGTTAGCAAAAGATGAAGCGGCGCAGCCAGCCACTCTCCACGCCTGCAAGACGATGTTGACCGCGGTCACACCAGCGGAGGGATCGGTGATCCGTTCGCCTGGGCCATTGCGCTGTCTGTTATGAAGCTGGCCGCTCGATTTTGGGCCGCCGCTGAAACGGAGAGCGCACCATGAGCAAGATCAAAGACTTTCTGATGAAGCACAAATTTGCGCTGATCATTGGCGCGGCGGTTGGCGCTTACATGTCGTTTGGCGACTTTAGCGACCCGAACGCCGCAACACCCCCGCCCGGCTATAATGAACGGGCGTATGAGCAGCCGGCGCAGCCGCAAAATAGCGACTATCAACCCACCTCCGCCCCGCGCGCAGACAGCGGCTACAATAGCGACGCGGAAATGGAACGCTGGCGCCGGTCCCAGGCGCAAGACGAGCAAATCCATCGTGACCGCATCGATTCCATCCGTGAGGTGGAGCAATGCTACGACAGCGAAACCGGCCGCAGCTATGAAGTGTCGATCCACGTCGGCTGCTGAACCCCGCGAGAAAAATGGCCGCCGCCTGAACCGGAATCCCGCCTCACTGCGCCTAAGCCTTTAGGCTGTGGGGCGGGATGGGCCGCAACGCGCCGCAAGGGAGGCGCCCGATGCGCAAGCGGTTTTTGACGATGGCGGCGGTGTTGGCGTTGGCGGCGTGCGGCCAACAGCAGCCTGCGGCTCCGCCCCAGCCCCCGCCAGGTCCGGCGCCGACGGATGGCGGCTTTAACTTCGATTTCGGCGCCCCCAACACAAACCCTCAACCGCTCTCAGGCCCGCCCTCTGGCCCGCCATCAGGCCAGGGCGGCGGCGAGGCGGTTGTTGGCGGGGCGCTGCAGGGCATGCCGGCTGAAGCCCAAGAAGGTCTCTCGCGGTATCTCGACAATTATGCGCGCCAATTGGCCCCGAACGGCGTTCGGATCAACGCCGTGCCCGATCTCTACGCGGCGCTGCAGCCGCAGACCGAGCACCGCTGGCAGTTTCAGCTGCGCGCCGGGCAAGCTTACGCCGTGCTCGGCGCCTGCGACGACGATTGCAACGATGTGGATCTCGTCGTTGAAGGTCCAGATTCGCGCGCGCTGGGCGCCGATGTCGAAAACGATGATTACCCGATCGTCGGCTTCACGCCGCAAGCGGACGGAGTCTATAGCGTGCGGATCGTGCTGCAGACCTGCACCGTTGCGCCCTGCTACGTCGCGGCGCGGCTCGTGCACCTTCCTTGACCCGTTTTCCGGCGAGGCTGCGCCATCTGAGTGAAGGGGCCCCTAAAGGCGCCCCAGACCAAGAGGCGCAGCCATGCTGGATAAGATCACGCAATTTGTCGCCGCTCACAAAGTGACATCGGCGGTCATCGCTGGGGTTGGAGCGCTCGCGGTTTTCGGCATGGCCGAGCGCGGGCCGAGCCCGGCTCAAGGCCCTAATGATGGCGGGATTGCTATTCCCGGCTCCGACACGTCGGGCCCTTCCGGCACGCGCGCGCCGTCGGGCACGACATCGCACGAGGTGATCGATCCGAACGGCTTCGCCCAGCCGGTGCGGGCGCTGACCATCCCTGTGCCGCGCGGCTGGCAAGCTGAATCCACCATTCGCTGGGACAACGTGAACGGCCAGTGCAGCGCCGGCATGGCGAGCCCGCACATCCGCATGACGAGCGGCGATCGGCGCGAATTGATCGAAATTCTGCCGGGCTATCTGGTGACTACCGATTCCTCGAACATAACCAATCGCGGCTCCCGGCCGGGTGATTTCTGCGTGATCGCCAACACGCCCACGGGTGATGCGTTGATGCGCACTTTGATCTTGCCGCGCTTGCGCCAAGGGGTGCGGATTGATCGCATCGTCAGTGCGCCGCTCACGCCCAGCCAGCAGCAGCAGAAAGCGCAAATGGAGGAGCTGTACGGCGCGGCGATGGTGGCCGAGGAAATGGAGCAGCTGGCGCAGGCCTCCCCTGGCGTGCGCATCGATGTTTACACCATCGAAGCATGGCTTACCCATCAAGATGGCACGACCGAAGTTTTGGTCGCCGATGGGTATGCTTTGGCCTACCCGCAAATGATCCAAGGCGTGCCCCCCATCGTGCTGAACAGCAATAATGGCATGCTCTCGGTGCGCGCCGCCTCGCCGCAGCGCGTGCAAGAATTGCTGCAAACCGCGCGCAGCCTGATCGCGGCGGCGCAATGGGATCCGCAATGGCGCGGCCAAGTCGATGAAACCATCCGCACCGTCTCCGCGCCGCAGCGGCCGGCAACGCGCGGGCCCCGTTATAGCAGCGGCCCGAACACCGGCTTCGACATGGATCAATGGCGCCGCGACCAAGCGCGCGACGATCGCCAGCAACGCGACCGCATCGACTCCATCCGCGAGGTTGAGCGCTGCTACGACCCCGAAACGGGCCGCACCTATGAGGTCTCCATCCACGTGGGCTGCTGAGGCTTGGACGGCTGGCGAATTCTTGCGCCAGCCGTGAGCCGAAATCCGGCGCAAATACGCTGACAGTTCAAAGGGGAAATTCCGTGTCGGCTCAGCTTGGCCAGCAAAACAGCAAGAGCGTTGCGCCGTGAGCGAGGGTGAAAACCGCGCTTTGGCCGAAGGCCAGCCGCTGATGACGGTCAACGGCAGGCCAGGCCGCGTCGGCGCGCTGCTGGGCGCAGGCGGCCAGGGCGAGGTGTATCACGTCACTGTCGAAGGGCTGCCCTTCGCGCTGAAATGGTATCACCGCCATTATATTGATCTCGATATTGGCCTGCGGACGCGGCTTGAGCGCACCATCCGGCGCGGCGCGCCAACGCCCGATTTCCTTTGGCCGCTTGATCTTGTCGAGATCCACGGCTCAGGCAGCTTCGGCTATGTGATGCCGCTGCGCAGCGATGATTTTCGCGGCATGCGCGATCTCATCGCCGCGCCGCCGCAGCGGCTCAATCTCAGCTTGGCCGATCGCGCCTCAGTGTGCCTGCAGCTCGCCAATTCATTCCTGGAGCTGCATGCGGGCGGCTTCTGCTATCAGGACATCAATTTCGGCAACATCTTCCTGCACCCGGACAACGCGCGCATCCTTATTTGCGACAATGACAACGTGAACATCGATGGCGCTGACGCCTCGATCTACGGCGCGCGCAAATTCATGGCGCCCGAAGTGGTGCGCCGCGAAATGCTGCCCAATAGCCGCACCGATCTTTTCTCCATGGCGGTGCTGTTCTTCTACACGCTACTCGGATGGCATCCGCTTGACGGCAAGCGCGAGCATGCCGCCGCGCTGCTGGATCCAGATACTGAGCATCGCCTCTACGGCACAGAGCCGCTGTTTATTTTTGATCCGCACAATGGCGCGAACGGCCCGGTGCGGAATTTCCATGAGCCGATCGTGGCGCGCTGGAATAGCCTCAATGGCGAATTGCGCGCGCTGTTTATCCGTAGCTTCGGCGAAGGCTTGCACGATCCGCACGCTCGCGTGTTGGAGACGGAATGGCGCGCCCCGCTTCAAGCCGTGATCGACGCGGCGTTCGGCTGCGCTGAATGCCAATATGAGCACGTGGCCGATTGGCGCGCTGGAAAAATGCTGGCGCCGATGGCGTGCCTTGCCTGCGGAAAAGCCATAACCGCGCCGGAAGGGCTGCGCGTTGGCCGGCGCGTGATTGGGCTTTCGCGCGGCAAAAGCGTGCCGGGTGAAGCGCTGGGCCTGCGCGCAGGCGCGGCCGCGCTGGTGGAGGCGCACCCCGCACGCCCTGAGATCACCGGCCTACGCAATCTCAGCGACACGCCCTGGCAGGCGACGCTGCCTGGCGGGGAAAGCCACACCGTCGAAGCGGGGCAAGCTGTGCGCATCTTGCCGGGGCTTGGAATCAATTTCGGCAAACAAACGGGCGCGGTGCTCGCCGCGAAACTGGAGCAGAACGCATGAGGACGGAGGTTCGGACACGCTGGCGCGTCGGCGGCGCATCGGTGCGGGGGCCTTCCCATGTCCGCAGCGGCGCGCCCAATCAGGATGCTTGGCTTTGCCTTGATGAAGACGGCGCGCGTCCGGTTGTGGCGGCTGTGTCAGACGGGCATGGCGCAGCACCGCACTTTCGCTCACACACTGGCGCGGCGATCGCCGTTCGCGCGGCCGCAGCGATCATGGAAACTCAGATCAATGACGCTGACGGCGCCGACATGGCCAGCGCCATCCTCAATCGCTGGCGCGCCGACGTGCGCGCGGACATGGCGGCCCACCCCTTCAGCGACGCCGAATACGCTTTGGTTGGCGAACCGGCGCTTGCCCCGTATGGCGCAACCTTGATCGCAGCCGGCGTCAACGCTGGCGTTTTGGCGCTGCTGCAGATTGGCGACGGCGATCTGCTGCTTGGCTATGGCGATGGGCCGATCGAACGCGCATTGCCGCTCGGCCCCGCCCTGGTTGGCGAGCAAACTTTTTCTCTCTGCCAGGAGGACGCGCTCTCTTGGTTTCACTCGGCGGTGCTTTGGCGCGACGCCGAGCGCCCTTGGCCTGATTTCATTTTCATGGCCACCGATGGCGTTTCAAAATCCTTCCAGGATGACAGCGCCTTCCGCGCCGAGGTCGAACGCTTGCGCGCCTCGGCTTTTGCTGATTGGGACCGCTTCATCGCCGATGCGCCCGATTGGCTTTCCACCGTCTCCAGCCGCGGCAGCGGCGACGACGCCACACTCTGCGTCGCAATCCGCACCGCACCTTAAACCGGAGCCTGATCCATGAGCGATCACAACCCACACCACATGCAAACGCCGACGCCGCGCGATCACAACGTCGCCAGCAATTCGGAAATCATGCCGTTTAGCTCCTCCAAGATTAAACTCTGGAAGAGCCCGCTTTTCATCGTGGCGGTGCTGGTGGCGCTGGCCACCCCGTTCCTGTTCGTGGTGGGCGGCAACGCGGCCGGCGCGGAAGACCCGCGCGTCCGCATGGCCGCGCTTATCGTCTCCGGCATCGTCGGGGTGTTTGTGCTGCTGATGATGATCCAGCTTGCGGCGTTTCTCTACGCCAAGCCGGGCCGCTCTTTCTTGATCTATATGATCCCGTTTGCGGTGGTGGTGGCGATCCTGTTCACGCCGCTTTCGATGCCATTCTTCTTCATCTTCCGCGAAATTCTTCCCGGCAACGTGGATATGAGCAACCCGCAGCAGCTGACGCTGATGAAGGTGTTCGTCGGCATGCTGTTTGGCGCGGGCATGATGGAGGAATTGCTCAAGGCGACGCCAATCCTGATCGGCGCGTATCTGACGCACATGGCGATCAAACAGCCGAGCTTTGTCAGCAATGTCGCCTACAAGCTGTTGCACGTGCGCGGCCCGCTGGACGGCGTGCTGATGGGCATCTTTGCGGGCGGCGGCTTCATCTTCTTTGAAACCGCGTTTGACTATATCCCTCGGATTTCGAGCCAAGTGTTTCAGCAGACCAATGACATTGGCGTTGCGGTTTCGACCGGGCTTTCGCTGCTGTTGCCGCGCGTGCTCGGCGGGCTTGTCGGCCACATGGCGTATTCGGGGATCTTTGGCTATTTCATCGGACTTTCGGTAATCCGCCCGCAGCAGCGCTGGCAATTGCTGGGCATCGGCTTTGCGGCCTCAACGCTCGTGCACACGGCGTGGAATACGGCGGCGTTTGCTTCGCCCATGCTGCTTTATGTCGTGGCGGTGATTTGCGCGGTGGCGCTGGTGGGCTGCGTGCTCAAAGCGCGCCAGATCGATGCAAGCCGTAGCGGCGGGCCGGTTGACACCCAGGGCTCCATCCTGGTGGACCGCGTCACACCGGCGGCGGCGTATCCCGCGCCGCAGCCGCAGGCCTATG
>DAORMO010000158.1:0-7456 GCA_035440585.1 Terricaulis sp. | reverse complement strand
TGACTTCGACGGTCTTGGCGTCGAGGTTCACGGTGATGTCGCCGGTGCGGATCACCGAGTGGGCGTGGCCCTTCGAGCGGCGGACGATCGCGTTGATGCGGGCGATCAGTTCGTCCTTGTTGAAGGGCTTGGTCATGTAGTCGTCGGCGCCGTAACCGAGGCCGCGCACTTTGGTGTCGGTATCGGCGGTGCCGGAGAGGATCAGGATCGGGGTGTTGACCCGCGCCACGCGCAGCTGCTTGAGCACTTCGTAGCCGTGCATGTCGGGCAGCGTAAGGTCGAGCACGATGATGTCGTAATCATAGAGCTTGCCGAGATCGATGCCTTCCTCGCCCAGATCGGTCGAGTAGATATTGAACCCTTCGGACTTGAGCATCAGCTCAATACCCTGCGCTGTCGCGCTGTCGTCCTCGATCAACAAGACCCGCATGGTTCGCCCTTTCCGACCCCAGCGCTGGTCACGCCGCCCCGAGGTTAATTTAACGGTTTCGACTCACCATTACCGAGAGAGGTAAATAAGGGATGAAGCAACCGGACCAGTGATTCTTTTCTTAGAATCCTGTTCGCTATGCGGCGCAAGAGTCTGTGGTGCGCTCGCTCACAACCACCATCACTAGATCGGGCGTGAAAAAGATTCCGGTTTCGGAATCATTTGAACCTCTAAAGATGAACCAGCCCTTAACCATAAGCGTGCATCACCGGATGACGCATGCCGTCAACACTCTCAAAACTCGCCGATGAAATCGAAGCGCTGGATGCGCGCCGCTTTGAGGGGCGCGTCACCGGGCTCTCGGGCGCGCTGATCGAAGCTTCAGGGCCGGTGGAGGCGCTGGCGCTCGGCGCGCGCGCCACCGTGCACGGGCAAAAGCCCACACAGGCTGAGATTGTCGGGTTCCGCGGCGATCGCGCGCTGCTGGCGCCGTTTGACTCGATCGAGTCGATCCGGCCGGGCATGCGCGTCTCGCTGGAGGGCGGGGCGCCTTATGTGCGGCCCACGCGCTCTTGGCTTGGGCGCGTGATCAATTGTTTTGGCGAGCCGGTGGATGGCGCGGGGCCTTTACCACAAGGCCTGCGACCGCATGAGGTCCGCGCCGCCCCGCCCTCAGCGCACGGGCGCGCGCGCGTGGGCGCCCGCCTCGATGTTGGCGTGCGCGCGATGAATATATTCTCCGCGCTGTGCCGTGGCCAGCGCATGGGCGTGTTCGCCGGCTCAGGCGTCGGCAAATCCGTACTGATGTCGATGTTGGCGCGCGGGGCGAACGCGGATGTGATCGTGATCGGCCTAGTGGGTGAGCGCGGGCGCGAGGTGAAGGAATTTATCGAAGATACGCTCGGTGAGGAGGGGCGCGCGCGCTCCGTCGTTGTGGTGGCGACCTCAGATGAAAGCGCCGCGCGGCGCCGGCTTGCGCCGCACATGGCGTGCGCCATCGCCGAGCACTTCCGCGATGAAGGGCTTGATGTTCTGCTGCTGATCGACTCGGTCACGCGCTTTGCGATGGCGCAGCGCGAGATTGGCTTAGCGGTTGGTGAGCCGCCGACGACCAAAGGCTATACGCCCTCGGTGTTCGCCGAACTGCCCAAATTGCTTGAGCGCGCGGGGCCGGGCCGCGAGGGGGAGCATGGTTCTATCACTGCGCTCTTTACTGTGCTGGTCGATGGCGATGATCACAACGAGCCAATCGCGGACGCCGTGCGTGGCATTCTCGATGGTCATATCGTGATGGAGCGCGCTATTGCAGAGCGCGGCCGCTATCCGGCGATCAATGTGCTCAAATCCATTTCGCGCCTCATGCCGATGTGCCACACGGTGGATGAGAATGATCTGGTGCGGCGCGCGCGTGCGGCGTTGAGTTTATATGCGGAAATGGAAGAGCTGATCCGCATCGGCGCCTATAAGCCCGGCGCGGATCCTCAAGTGGATGAGGCAGTCCGCGTGCGCCCGGCGCTTGAGGCGGTGCTGACCCAGCAGCGCGATGAGCAAACTTCGATCAAGGACGGCTTTGCGATGCTGGCTGAGGCGCTGACATGAAATCGCTCAACACCCTGCTGAAGATCGCAGAGCGCGATCTCGAAACGCTGCGCCGCGCGCTCGGCGCATTGATCGCGCGGCAAACCGCCGTCGAGGAGCGTATGCGCGCGCATGAACAATCGATTTTGGCTGAGCAGAAACTCGCCATGCGCGATTATGAAAGCCAGCGCGCTTATGGCGGCTTCGTGCAGCTGGCGATGCAAGCGCGCCGCGCGCTTGAGGGTGAGCGTGTCGCCATCGAAGAAGAGATCACGCGCATGCGCGCGCTGATCTCTGAAGCGCATGTGGAAATGCGCAAGTTCGAGCGGTTGATTGAGCTGGAGGCTGAGCGCGCGAAAGCGGCGGCCGATAAGCGCGAAGCGGCTGAGCTTGATGAATTCGCCACGCTGCGTGCCGCGCGCCAGCCGAAACCTTAGCCCGCGTTCAGCACTTCAACGATCCGCACCACGTCTTCATAAGCTTGGCTTTGCGGATGGCGGATGGGCAGGGGCGTTTGCGCGCGGATTGAATCTGGCACGCGCGGATCGCGGCCGATCGCGCCCGCGAATTTCGGGCGGAAGCCAAGATATTCGTTACACGCCTTGGCGAATTGCTCGAACACTTTGCGCCCCTTGGCGCGGTTCTCGGCCATGTTGACGATGACGTAGGGCGTGATCGGCGCGCCCTGCAGGCGCATCAGCTTCACCATCGCGTAAGCGTCCGTCAGCGCCGTCGGCTCTTCGGTTGTCACGAGGATGAGTTTATCGGCCGCGCGCGCAAAGCGCAGCACGGTCGGATCGATGCCGGCGGCGAGATCGAGCAGGATGCGGTCATAATGCGGCGCGAGCTTCACGAGCCCCGTCGCGATGCGGCCGACTTCTTCGAGCTTCACCGAGCCGAGCGCGCCTGAGCCCGAATGGCCCGCGATGAGATCAAACCCGCCATTGCGCCCCGGCCCGCCGAGCACGGGCGTCACGGCAGAATCGAGTTCCAGAAACCCGCGCACCACTGAATGCACATCTGCGGTGGGGCGCACGCCCAGCTGCACGTCCACATTGGCAAGGCCCAGATCGCAATCCACAAGCAGCGTGCGTTGGCCGGCGCGGCCGAACGCGATCGAAAGCATCGTGGAAAGCCAGGTTTTGCCAACCCCGCCTTTGCCGGACGCCACCGCATAGATCGGCGCCGCGCGGGCGCGCGGAATTGGTGGCTCGGGCAGGAGGCTGGCGCCGCTCATGCCGAGATTTGAGCGCTGAGTCGTTTAACGAGCTGTTAGCGCGGCTGTTCGAAATCGTTAAAGTTTAGCGAAAATGATGAATCGCAAGCTCAGCGTTCCACAGAAACACGCGCCTCACACTTGCCCCATCGCTTTGAGCCGCACCTTGGCATGCACCTCGGCCTGGCTCATCACCATTGTGGCGGGGCGGAAGCGCTCAATCAGCGAGCGCACGAACGGGCGCACAACCGGGGAGGTGAGCAGCACCGGGGTTTCGCCCGCGCGCGCCGCGCGCTCAAAGGCGCTGCGCACGTCAGCCACCAATTCGTGCAGCTTCGACGGCGCCAGCGCCAGCTGCCGGTTCGCGCCTTCGCCGATCAGCGCTTCGGAGAACGCCTGCTCCCAATTGGGAGAAAGCGTGATGATCGGCAGGCTGCCCTCTGCGTTGCGATGCTGGTGGCAGATCTGGCGCGAGAGGCGCCCGCGCACGTGCTCGGTGATCAGCACCAGGTCATGCATGGCCGGCGCAGCTTCTGCGATCGCTTCAATGATGGTGGTGAGATCGCGGATGGAAACGCGCTCTTTCAGCAGGTTTTGCAGCACGCGCTGCACGCCCGACCAAGAGATGTGCGCCGGCGCGATATCATCGAGCAGCGTTTGCGTGTCTTTCGGCAGCTCTTTCACGAGGCCTTTGACTTCGGCGAAGGTCAAAAGCTCGCTCATGTGTTCTTTGATAATTTCCGTGAGGTGCGTGGCCAGCACGGTGGCGGGATCAACCACAGTGTAGCCGCGGAAGCTGGCTTCCTCGCGCGCGGCTTCTGTGACCCAAACGGCGTCGAGCCCGAAGGCGGGCTCCTTCACTTGCTCGCCCGGAATGGCGATGCCTTGGCCGGTAGGGTCCATCGCCAGCAGCGAGCCGATTTTCAGCTTGCCTTCGCCGGCTTCCATTTCGCGGATGCGGATCGAATAGCGATCCGGCGGCAGCTGCACGTTATCGAGAATGCGCACGCTCGGCATCACAAAGCCGAACTCTTGCGCCAGCGTTTTACGCAACGCCTTGATCTGATCGGTGAGGCGGCGGCCCTGCACATCATTGATCAGCGGCAGCAGCGAGAAGCCAAGCTCGATGCGCACATCATCCATGCGCAGCGATTGCGCCGGTGTTTCTTCCACCGCCGGCGGGGGCGGGGGCGCCTCCGCCTCCGCGATGGCGGCGCGCTGTTGGCTCTGGTGCAATCGCCACGCAAGCAACCCCGATGCGCCTGCAAGCACGGCGAACGGCAGCATCGGCATGCCCGGCAGCAGCGCAACGCCGCCGGCGCAAACCGCCACAACGCCAAGTCCAAGCGGGTAAGCGGCAAATTGCTTGGCAAGCGCTTTATCCGCCGCCCCATCGATGCCCGCTTTGGAAACCAGCAAACCCGCCGAAACGGAGACGATCAGCGCCGGCACTTGCGTGACAAGGCCATCGCCCACCGTGAGCAGCATGTAGGTGCGGCCCGCTTCGGCGAAATCCATGCCGTGCGACACCGTGCCGATGATGATGCCGCCGATAATGTTCACAGCCACGATCAGGATGCCGGCGATGGCGTCGCCGCGCACGAATTTGCTGGCGCCGTCCATCGCCCCGAAGAAGGAGCTTTCATCCTCGAGCGCCTTGCGCCGTTCACGCGCCTGCTGCTCGTTGATGAGGCCGGCGGAAAGATCGGCGTCCACCGCCATCTGCTTGCCGGGCATGGCGTCCAAAGTGAAGCGCGCCGCAACTTCCGCGATCCGCGTCGAACCGCGCGTGATGACGACGAAGTTCACGATCACCAGGATGAAAAAGATAATCACCCCGATGACAAAATCGCCGCCCATCACAAACTGCGCGAACGCGTAGATCACCTCGCCGGCCGCATGCTCGCCATTTTGGCCATTGGCCAGGATGAGGCGCGTGGTGGCGATGGAAAGCGCCAGCCGCATCAGCGTCGCCAGCAGCAGCACGGCCGGGAAGGCGGTAAATTCCAGCGGCTTCTTGATCATCAAGGCTGTCATCAGCACGAGGATCGAGAAGGTAATGGAAATCGCCAGCAGGAAGTCCACCAGGATCGGCGGCAACGGCACCAGCATGATCGCCAGAATGCCGAGAACGCCAACGGCCAGCGCGATTTCCCCGCGCATGAGCATGCCGGGAAGGTTAGAGAGCGAGAAGCTAGCGCCTTGCGGCTGTGCGGCGTCGGTCATTTATGTATCGATCAGGCCGCTTGCCCGGTGGGCGGGGGCGGAATGCGCAAGCCCTCATCAGAATATTGCTTGAGCTTGTTGCGCAGCGTGCGAATCGAAATGCCCAGGATGTGCGCCGCGTGCGTGCGGTTGCCCAAACAATGGGTCAGTGTTTCAAGGATCAGGTCTTGCTCCACCTCGGCGACTGTGCGGCCAACCAAATTGCGCGCCGCCGCTTGCGCGGCTTCAATGGCAAGGCCCGTGGCGTCATGCGTGCCGACAGGCGCGCCATCCGGCGCGCGAATGGCGTCAGGGCCGACCTCCTCGCCGCCAGCGAGAAGAATGGCGCGGTGCATGGCGTTTTCCAGCTCGCGCACATTGCCGGGCCAGGCGTAGGCCTGCACTTGCGTGAGCGCTTCGCGTGAGAGTTTGCGGGCGGGACGGCCGTTGGAGGCGGCGTATTTGCCAATGAAGAAATTTGAGAGCGCGGCGATATCCTCGCGGCGCTCACGCAGTGGCGGGAGGCGCAGGTTCACGACATTGAGGCGATAGAGTAAATCTTCGCGGAACTCGTTGTTGCGCACCAATTGTGCGAGATCGCGGTTCGATGTCGCCAGCACGCGAATATTCACCGGAACAGGCTTGTTGCCGCCGACGCGATCAATCACGCGCTCTTGCAGCGCGCGCAGCAGCTTCGATTGCAGGCCAAACTCCATCTCAGAGATTTCGTCCAGCAGCAGCGTGCCGCCATCTGCTTCCTCGAACTTGCCGATGCGCCGCGCCACGGCGCCGGTGAAGGCGCCTTTCTCGTGGCCGAACAGCTCGCTCTCCAGCAAATTCTCGGGGATCGCCGCGCAATTGACGGCGATGAAGGGCTTGTCCTTGCGCTTGGATTTCTTGTGCACATAGCGCGCCAGCACCTCTTTCCCGACGCCGCTTTCGCCAGTGATCATGATCGAGGCGTCGGAGCCCGCGATCTGATCGGCCAGCGTCAGCACCTGCTTCATCGCCGCGCCCTCGGCGATCATCGGGCGCTCATCGTCGCACACGGCGGCGAGCACGGCGGCGATCAGCTCGGCGTCCGGGGGGAGGGAGATGTATTCGCGCGCGCCGGCGCGGATCGCGCGCGCGGCCATGTTGGGATCGATGCCCACGCCGGCGGCCACGACGGGCACGACGATATGCTCGGCCTCGTTCGCTGCGATCAGCGCAGCGATGTCCAGCCGCGCATCGACCATCAAAAGATCGGCGCCGCGGCCCGCGCGCAGCGTGGCTGTGGCGTGCTCGATCGTATCGACATGCACGACCTTGGCGCCATGCTCCATCGCGATCTTCGTGGCCGCTGAGATCTGCCCGCCCAAGGGGCCAACGATCAGCAAACGCATAGGCAACTCCTCAGACGCCGCTTAGGCGTCGCCGTCCTTGATGATTTCCGTCATGGTCACGCCCAGGCGCTCATCCACAACGACGACTTCCCCGCGCGCGACGAGGCGATTGTTCACGTAAATATCGATGGCCTCGCCGACCTTGCGATCGAGCTCGATCACAGAGCCGCGCGAGAGCCGCAGCAGCGAAGCAACTTCCATATTCGAGCGGCCAAGCACCGCCTGGATGTTCACCGGCACATCATAAACGGGCGCGAGATCCGCCGCGTTCTGCGAGAAATCATCGTCGCCCATTTCAGGCGGCGGCGTCGGTGTGAGTTCGTCGAGTTTGAGATCGCTCATGCTGTCCTCAATGCGTCTCTGGCGCGGCGAGCGCGGCTTCAACCAGCGCGGAAATCCGCGCCTCAGTTTCCTGCGGGCTTGACGACACCACCCCGTCTGACCAGTCGATCACCACTTCGCCCTTGCGCAGCCCGGCTTGCGCGCGCAGCAACACCGCGCCCACATACGCGTGCTCGGCGCACATATCTTCGATGTGCGCCCTCACCGCGTCGATCGCTTCAGGCGCGACCTTGACGAGAAGCCGCGGCTGATGGCGCAAGCTGTCCATGGCCGCCTCGATCGCCGCGTTGATGCGCGCCG
>DAORMO010000157.1:6362-7499 GCA_035440585.1 Terricaulis sp. | reverse complement strand
CTGGCGGCTGGGGCGCATCACCATCGATGGCGTCAGCGGAAGCTGGATCGGCAGCTTGCGCGCCGCGCATGTGCGCATCGCTGATGAAGAGGGCGTGTGGCTCGAGGCGGAGGATCTGCAGATCCAATGGAGCCCACTCGCACTCGTCGCAGGTCGCTTCGACCTTTCCAGCGGAAGCGCTGCACGCATCGCTATCGCGCGCCAACCGATCTTAAGCCCGCCCACGCCGAGTAGTGGCGGCGGCTTGGATGTGCGTCTGACTGGAATCAAAGTAGATCAGATCGATCTGGCCGAGCCGGTCGTCGGCCAAACTGCGCAGTTCGCGGCCGGGTTTGAGCTGGATCTTCGCGGGAGCGATTTGCGGCTGCTCACCTTGGTGCTGCAACGGCAGGATTCAGAAGCCGATCGCGCCAACGTGCTCTATCGGCCTGATGGCGATTATGCGCTGAATGCGGAGATCGCCAGCGCGCCGGGCGGGGTGCTTGCGCATTTGCTCGGGCTTGAGGCGCAAGGCTTCAGCGCCAACGCGCAAGGCCAAGGCGATACCCAAACCGGCCGAGCGATCTACGCCATCCATATCGGTGAAGACGCCGTGCTCGATGGGCAAGCCAGCTGGACGCCCGAGCGTTGGAGCGCACAAGGCCAGGCTGCGCTGGCGCGCTTGCCAGCCATGGATGAGGTGGTGGCGCGCATCGGCGAAAGCGCGGCGTTCAACGCCTCAGGTGCGCGCATCGGCGCGTTTGAGCTGCAAGCGGAAACCCCGCGCCTCACCCTCAATATCCAAGGCGTGCTCAACGAAGAGCGTGAGCTGGTGAACGGCGCGCGCGTGGTGGCGGAAACGCCGAACGCCTCGGCCATCGCGCATGAATCGCCGGTTGAGCTTGGCGCGGCGCGGTTCGAGGGCGAGTTGCGCCGCGCGCGCGGCACCACAGCGATCCAAGGCCAATTGGATGCGCAGGAGGTCAACGCCTTCGGCCATCAGGCTCGCTTTGCCGGCCCCTTGCGTGCGGCGCTGACAACGCAGCGCTTTGAGCTCGGCGCCGATCTCGCTGCTCAAGACGCCCCGCCCGCCATCTTCGCGCAAGGCCGGCTGCGCACGGAGCTGACCTACAATCTCGATCGCGCCCGCTTTGAGTT
>DAORMO010000157.1:3342-6332 GCA_035440585.1 Terricaulis sp. | reverse complement strand
CGCCGCCAGCGCCCAAGGCTGGGCCGCAAACGGCGATGGCGAATTTTCCGGCGAGTGGCGCGTGCGCCAGCTTGAAGCGCTGAGCGCGGATCTGCGCGGCGCAGCCTCCGGCGCCTGGCGCGCGTTCGCGGCGCCCGCGCGTGAAGGCCCGCGCATCTGGACTGTGACGGTGCAAGGCCAAGGCGCGAACATCGCCGGCGCCCCCGCCATCGTGCCGCAATTGCTGGGCGCGACACCGCGGCTCGACGCCATGCTGCGCGCGGAGAATGGCGGGCTCACGGTGGCGCATGCGCGCGTCGATGGGCAGCGGCTGCGCGCGGGCGCGTATGGGCGCATTGTTGATGGGCAGGCCAATCTTTCGCTCGAAGCCAGCGCGCGCGGGCCGCTTGATTTGGGCGGGGCGCGCATCGAAGGCGCGCTTGACGCCACTGGCCGCATCACCCGCCGCATCGCCCAGCCCACCATTACCGCGGATGCGGTGATGGAAGCGTTCGATGCCGCCGGCACGCTGATCGAGGCGCCGCAGCTTTCCTTCACGCTCTCGCCCAACGGGCGCGGCTATCGCGGCCACGCGCAATTGCGCGGCGCAATCTCCGGCCAGCCGCTGGAGGCTTCCACCAATATCGCGCTGGCGGAAAACGCAGTCTCGCTCACCGAGCTTGATGCGCAGATCGGCGCGCTGGCGGCGCAAGGCGCGGCGAGCGTGACCGCGCGCGGCGTCTCCGCTGATCTTGACGTGAACGGCGCGATCGATGGCCTCATCCCCGGCGCGCGCGGGCGGCTGATGGGCCGGCTGGCGCTCACGCCGCAAACCATGGTGCTCAACGCGCAGATCGCGGATGCAAGCGCCGGCGAATTGTTCGTGCGCGCGGCCACGCTGAGCGCCGAAGGCCCGCTCGACGCGATCGCCGCCACGTTCGACATGCGCGGCAGGCTCGGCCAAGCGCCGCTGTCGTTTGCCGGCACAGCCGCGCTCGATCTCGATAACAGCGATGTGCGCATCGATGGGCGCGGCGCGCTTTCCGGCGCGGATATTTTCACGCGCGCGCCGCTCACGGCCTCCTGGGGCGGTGGTGAGATCGCGGCGACGTTCAATCTCGCCATGGGCGATGGCGTGGTGCAGGGCGAGTGGCGCGAGCGTGGGCGCACGCTCTCGGGCAGCGCATTGGTGGAAGATGCGCCGATCGGGCCGATGGCGGCGATCTGGGGCGAACGCGCCACCGGCGTGATCGATGGCCGCATGAGTATCGCCAACAATGGTCGCGGCCTTTCAGGCGAAGCGGACGTGCAATTGCAGCAGGCGCGCTTTGCGGGCCGGCAGCGCACGCCGCTCGACATGCGCATCATCGGCACGCTGGAGCCCAGCCGCCTGCGCGCCAATATCAACGCCCGCTCAGATGATGGCTTCACCGCACAATTTGCCGCCGACGCACCGGTTGAAACCAGCGTTGATCCGATCCGCATCGCGCTCGCGCCCGGCCGGCGCGGGCAGGCGACATGGCGGGTTGAAGGCCCAGCTGAAAGCCTTTGGACTGTGGCGCGGCTGCAGGATCAATCGCTTGAAGGCCATGTGAACGGCGAAGGCGAGGTCGAATTCGGCGCCGGCTATCTTTCGGGCGATGGCTATATCGAGGTCAGCAATGGGCGCTTTGAGGATAAGCTCACCGGTGCGCGGCTGGTGAATCTCGATGCGCGCATCGCCATTCACAATCAGGGCCTGACGATTGAGCGCTTCACCGCGCAAGGCCCGCGCGGCGGTGAGATCTCCGCCACAGGCGGCAGCGTGAGCCCAACGCAAGGCGCGATTGATGTTGTGCTCAGCGATATGCGCATCGCCGATCGCCCCGATGCGCAGGCGCGCGCGAGCGGAGAGCTCAAGCTCGAATGGCAGGGGCAGAATTCGCGCTTTAGCGGCGATCTCAACATCGCGGAAGCTGCGATCGATATTTCAACTCCCGCCAGCGCCGGCATCGCCACCATTGACGTGATCGAGATCAATCGCCCCGATCAGGCCGATGAAATCGCGCCGGGCGATGCCGAGGCCGATCCGCCCACGCGCGGCTTCACCGCGCTTGACGTGCGCGTGCGCGCGCCGGGCCGAGTGTTCACGCGCGGGCGCGGCATCGATGCGGAATGGTCGCTCAATCTGCGGCTTGAAGGCACGGCGGCGCGGCCGCAAGTGTTTGGCCGCGCCGAAGCCATTCGCGGCGAGGTCACGCTTTCAGGCACGCCGTTCGTGATGGAGGACGCCTCCATCACTTTCGCCGGCGATCCGCTCGATGCGCGGCTCGACATCGCCGCCACGCGCGATACGGCGGATCTGTCGGCCACCATGCGGCTCACAGGCACGGCGCGCGATCCGCAGATTGCGTTCACCTCCGATCCGGCGCTGCCGGAGGATGAGATCCTGCCGCAGATCCTGTTTGGCCGCGGCGTTGCCGATCTCTCCGCGTTCGAGGCGGCGCAGCTTGCCTCATCGCTGGCCACGCTTTCGGGGCAGTCCTCGCTTGATCTTGTCGGCGCCGTGCGCGGGGCGGCGGGGCTCGATCGGCTCGCCGTGCGCCAGGATGAAACGGGCGGCATGATGGTGGCGGGCGGGGTGTACTTAACGCGCGACGTTTACTTTGAAGTGGCCCGCACCGGCATCGGCCAAGCGCAAACGCGCATGGAATGGACCGTGCGCCCCCGGCTCGTGCTCATCACCACCTTCCGCGGCGACGGCGATCAGCGCGTTTCACTGCGTTGGCGGCGGGAAAGCAATTGAGTCGTGCGGGACTCGGGATTAGGGACTAGGGGGTCGGGATAAGGGGAGTGGCGCGCGGCGTCAGCACACCCAATCCCGAATCCCCAATCCCGAGTCCCGCTTTATGAAATTCCTCGATCAGACCAAAATCTACATTCGCTCCGGCAATGGCGGGGCCGGCGCGGTGTCGTTCCGGCGCGAGAAGTTCATTGAGTATGGCGGCCCTGACGGCGGCGATGGCGGCAAG
>DAORMO010000157.1:0-3288 GCA_035440585.1 Terricaulis sp. | reverse complement strand
GATCGATTTTCGCTTCCAGCAGCATTTCAAGGCCGCCACTGGCGGGCACGGCATGGGCCGCTCCCGCCACGGCGCGGACGGCAAATCGATCACGCTGAAAGTGCCCACCGGCACGCAGGTGTTCGATGAAGATAACGAAACGCTGCTGGTGGATCTCGATAAGCCGGGCATGAAGGTGCTGCTCGCGAAGGGCGGCAATGGCGGCTTCGGCAACGAATATTTCAAAAGCTCGGTCAATCGCGCGCCCTATCACGCCAATCCTGGCCTTG
Organism: Terricaulis sp.; assembly: GCA_035440585.1. GTDB lineage: Bacteria > Pseudomonadota > Alphaproteobacteria > Caulobacterales > Aquidulcibacteraceae > Vitreimonas. The sequence continues at coordinate 3,019 of DAORMO010000157.1, read as the reverse complement.
AGGGCGAAGAGCGCACGTTATGGCTGCGCCTCAAGCTGATCGCGGATGCAGGGCTTGTGGGCCTGCCGAACGCGGGCAAATCCACCTTCCTGCGCGCGGTGAGCGCGGCAACGCCCAAGGTGGCCGATTATCCCTTCACCACGCTGCATCCGCATCTTGGCGTTGTCAGCGTCGCGGAGAGTGAGCGCTTCGTGGTGGCGGATCTGCCAGGGCTGATCGAAGGCGCGGCCGATGGGCTAGGGCTCGGCACGCGCTTCCTTGGTCATATCGAACGCTGCGTGGCGATCGTGCATCTGATTGACGCCACCGGCGAAAGCGCCACCGAAGCGTATCGCACCGTGCGCCACGAGATCGAAGCCTATGGTGCGGGCCTGGCTGAAAAGCCCGAGATCATCGCGCTCAATAAAATCGACGCGATGACCCCGGCGGACGCCAACCGCAAGCGCGCGGCGCTCTCGCGCGCGATCGGCAAAGAGGTGCGGCTTATTTCCGGCGTGTCCGGCCAAGGCGTGCGCGAGCTGGTGAACGATATCGCCGCCATGCTGCGCGCGCGGCGCGAAGCCGAAGCGGCGGACCAAGGCCAGGCCGAAGCGCCCGAGGAATGGACGCCCTAAGCCAGACCTAACCCCAAGGCCCGCGCTGGCCGCGATCCCATGGGCCGCTGCTTTGCGCGGGCGGCTGCTGGCGCGGGCGCGCGCCACGCATGCCCATCAGCGCCTTGATGCGCGTGTTGGGGTGGGTGGAGAAGAGATTGTCCGCACCCTTGCCCGCCAGCGGGTTGATGATGAAGAGGTGCGCCATGGCCGGGTTGCGCTCAGCGTCCATGTTCACGCGCTGCTTGGCGTAAGCTTCGATCTTCTGCAGCGCGCGCGCCAGCGCTTCGGGATCGCCGCCGATTTCGGCGCCGATGCGGTCGGCTTCATATTCGCGCGCGCGGCTGATCGCCATCTGCACCAGCGAGGCCGCGATCGGCGCCAGCAACATGATGGCGAGCGAGGCGAAGATGTTGCGGTCGCGATCGCCAAAGAACAGCGCGAAATTCGCCAGCATCGCCACCGCGCCGGCGATCGTGGCGGTGACAGTCATCGTCAGCGTGTCGCGGCTTTGCACGTGCGCGAGCTCGTGCGCCATCACGCCGCGAATTTCATCGCGGGAGAGCAGCCCGATCAGCCCGGTGGTGGCGGCGACGGCGGCGTTCTGCGGGTTGCGCCCCGTGGCGAACGCATTGGGCTGGGGATTGTCGATGATGTAAACCGCAGGCGGCGGCAGGCCGGCGCGCTGGGCCATATCGAGCGTGTCTTGCACGTAAGCGCGCACGCGCGGGTCCGGGTGGCGCGGATCGACCGGCTGCGCGCGGAAATGGGAGAGCACCATCTTGTCCGCGTTCCAATACGCGAACAGGTTCATCGCGCCCGCAATTAGCAGCGCGATCAGCATCCCGCCGGTTCCGCCGACAAGGTAGCCCACGCCGCCAAAAAGCGCCGTCATCGCAGCGAGCAGGATGTAAGTCTTGAGATGGTTCATCGCTCTCCTCACGTCACACGCGCTATGATATCGAAAGCGTAAAGGCAGGGTTCAATGGCTGACGATGTGGAACCGGGCGCGGAGGCGCCGAAAAAGCTGCTGACGCCGGAGGCGCAGCGCGCACTGGCGGAGGCCGAAGCGCGCCGCCGCGAGGCTGAGGCGCTGCCGCCTGAAGATGGCGGGCCTTCCGGCCCGGAACCCACCCGGTTCGGCGATTGGGAGCGCAAGGGCATCGCCAGCGATTTTTAGGGACCTGGGCATGGTCTGGGCGCTCCGCCGGTAACCAAACCGCAAATCGGCGGGCGCAAGATTGCTCAATCGATTGATTAGGCGTAAACGCGCGCCCCGGAACCGGGCGGTGACGCCCGCAGGGGATTTCCATCATGGCGCAGGCTCCGGCCACCGCGCCCTCTTCAAGCAACCATGAACCGGGGGCGCCAGGCGGCGCGCACGGGCATGCGGGCTTTTGGGCGCTGCTGATCGGTTCTATCGGCGTTGTGTACGGCGATATCGGCACCAGTCCGCTTTATGCGCTGCGCGAATGCCTGCGCATTGTCACCGGCGATTTCGCCACAGCGCCCACACGCAGTGAGGTGATCGGCGTTGTCTCGCTGATCTTCTGGGCGCTAATCCTCGTCGTCACCATCAAGTCAGTGCTGCTGCTGCTGCGTTTCGACAATAAGGGCGAGGGCGGCACGCTTTCGCTGATGGCGCTGGTGCGGCGCGCGTTTGAAAAGCCATCCTGGGTGCTGCTCGGCCTTGGCATGCTGGGGGCGGCGCTGTTTTACGCCGATGCGATGATCACCCCGGCGATCTCGGTGATCTCCGCGGTGGAGGGGCTGCGCTCTGTGCCTGGGCTTGGCCATCATATCAGCCCTTGGATATTGCTGATCTCGATCACCATCCTGGTGCTGCTGTTTGCGGCGCAGAGCCACGGCACAGCCCGCATTGGCGCGCTGTTTGGGCCGATCACGCTGATTTGGTTTCTCACCATGGGCGGGCTTGGCGTTCTGCATCTCAGCGATGACCCCGGCATTTTAGCCGCGCTCTCGCCTGTGCCGGCGGTGATGTTCTTCATCGAGCATGCGGGGCTGAGCTTTGTGGTGCTCGGGGCGGTGTTTCTGGCGGTGACAGGCGCTGAGGCGCTTTACGCCGATATGGGCCATTTTGGCCGCAAGCCGATCAGCCGCGCCTGGATATTCGTGGTGCTGCCATGCCTCACGCTGAATTATCTCGGGCAGGGCGCGCTGGCGCTGGCGCACCCTGAGACGATCGACAATCTCTTCTTCATGCTGGCGCCGGAATGGGCGCGCCTGCCTGTGGTGCTGCTCGCCACCATGGCGACGATCATCGCCAGCCAGGCGGTGATCACTGGCGCCTATTCAATCACGCAGCAGGCGATCCAGCTTGGCATCCTGCCGCGCATGGAAATCCGCCGTACGTCGGAGACGCAGGCCGGCCAAATCTACATGCCGCAGGTGACATGGATCATGCT
>DAORMO010000156.1:0-7522 GCA_035440585.1 Terricaulis sp. | reverse complement strand
TCAGCGCATCAAGATCGATCGCCGGGATGCAGCGCACATTCACCGCCGCCATCTTCACCCCGCCAGGGCCAACGCCCACACCGTGCGTGGCGCAGCCGCAGCGCGCGCAGAAATGGTGATCGATCACATGCTTGTTGAAGCGATACACGCTGAGCGCGCCATCCTCGGCCTCAACGCTGAGCGCCTCGATAGGCCCGAACGCGAGGAGATAGCCTTTGCGTCGGCAATGGCTGCAATTGCACGACATCGCGCCGTCAATCTCGGCGGCGTAGGTGATCTTCACCGCGCCGCAATGGCAGCTGCCTTGGTGCGTGGCGCTCATATCTTCACCCCAAGCGCATCGGCCACGGTGAACACGTCTTTATCGCCGCGCCCACAGAGGTTCATGATGATGAGCCCGCCTTTGCCCACCTCCTTCGCCACTTCACCGACGCGGGCCAGCGCGTGCGAAGGCTCCAGCGCCGGCAGGATTCCTTCGAGCCGCGCGCAGAGTTTGAACGCTTCCAGCGCTTCCTCATCCGTCGCCGCGCGATATTCGGCGCGGCCGATGTCGCTCAGATACGAATGCTCAGGGCCAACGCCGGGATAATCGAGGCCAGCGGAAATCGAATGGCCTTCGAGGATTTGCCCATCCTCGTTCTGCAACAGATACGTGCGGTTGCCGTGCAGCACGCCAGGGCGCCCGCCATTGATCGCGGCGCTGTGCTCAAAGCGCTCATCGATGCCGTGGCCCGCCGCTTCCACGCCGATCAGCTTCACGCCCTCATCTTCGATGAACGGATGGAAGAGCCCGATCGCGTTGGAGCCGCCGCCGATGCACGCCACCACCGCGTCCGGCAGCCGGCCTTCGCGCTCCAAGATCTGCGCGCGCGCTTCGCGCCCGATCACGCTTTGAAAATCGCGCACCATTTCCGGATAGGGGTGCGGGCCGGCGGCGGTGCCAATGCAATAGAACGTGTCGGCCACATTGGTCACCCAATCGCGCAGCGCTTCGTTCATCGCGTCTTTCAGCGTGGCCGCGCCGTTCGTCACCGGGCGCACTTCGGCGCCCAGCAGCTTCATGCGGAACACGTTCGGCTTTTGCCGCTCCACATCCGTTGCGCCCATGAACACAACGCACGGCAGGCCAAAGCGCGCGCACACTGTCGCCGTCGCCACGCCATGCTGGCCGGCGCCGGTCTCGGCGATGATGCGCGTCTTGCCCATGCGCAGCGCCAGCAGCACTTGGCCGAGGCAATTGTTGATCTTGTGCGCGCCGGTGTGATTGAGCTCGTCGCGTTTGAAATAAATCTTCGCGCCGCCGAAATGCTCGGTGAGGCGCTCGGCGAAATACAAAGGCGAGGGGCGGCCCACATAATGGGTCCAGAAATCTTCCATCGTCGCGGCGAACGCTGGGTCCGCCTGCGCTTCCCGATACGCGCGCTCGAGATCGAGCACGAGCGGCATCAGCGTCTCGGCCACAAACCGCCCGCCATACTGGCCAAAGCGGCCTTCGGCGTCCGGCAAACCCTGCCAATTTCGGCGTACGTCCATGAGCCTGCTTTACGCCCGCGCTGCGGCCAAAAATTGGGCCACCAAAGCAGGGTCCTTTAGGCCGGGCCGGACCTCGACGCCAGAGGACACGTCCACCAGGTCAGCGCCCGAGGTGGTAATCGCCTCCCGCACATTGGCCGGATTGAGCCCGCCCGAGAGCATCCAGGGCCGGCCAAAGCGCCGCCCGGCCATCAGCCCCCAATCGAACGCCAGCGCGTTGCCGCCGGGCAGCTCTGCGCCAGCGGGGGGCTTTGCGTCGAACAAAAGCATGTCGGCGGCGGCCTCAAACCCCTCGACGCTGGCGAAATCCTCCGCCCGCGCCACGCCCAGCGCCTTGATCACGCCGCGCTGCGCAAAGCCGCGCATCTCCGCCAAGCGCAGCGCGCTCTCAGCCCCATGCGCCTGAATCCAATCGGGCCGCAGCGCGCCGATCTCATGCAGCAGCGCGTCATCGGCGTTCACGGTGACGATCACCGTCTCCACCCGCCCGCGCGCGCGCGCCATCAGCGCGGCGAGCTGCTCGCGCTGCACATGCCTTGGGCTTTTCGGAAACAGCACAAAGCCCACAAACCGCGCCCCGCCATCAATGGCGGCGTCGAGCGCCTCGGGCGTCGTGATCCCGCAGATTTTGGATTGGGCCATGGAAGGGGATTAGGGATGCGGGATGAGGGATTGGAAAGGGCGCGATAGCCCCTAGTCCCCAATCCCTAGTCCCCAACCCTTCACTTATTTCTTCAACAAATCCCGGATTTCCGTGAGCAGCTTCACGTCCGCCGGGGTTTCCGCCACGGGCGCGGGCTTGGCTTCTTCCTTGCGCTTCATCTTGTTCATGCCCTGGATGACCATGAACAGCGCCCAGGCCACGATCACGAATTTCAGCACCGCCGTGATGAAGTTGCCATAGGCGAACACCGCGCCTTGCGCTTTGGCTTCCGCAAGCGTTGTCGCCGTCACTTCAGGCGAGAGCCCGATAAAGTAGTTCGAGAAATCCAAGCCGCCTGTGGCCGCGCCAACCAGCGGCATGATGAGATCATCAACGAGCGACGATACGATCGTACCAAATGCTGCCCCGATGATCACGCCGACAGCGAGATCAACAACGTTGCCCTTCAGGGCGAACTCACGAAATTCACTCAGCATTGACATGGCGGCACTCCCGCAGATTGCAATTGGCGCGCCCTGATTTGCCAGGGTTCGCAGCCATTTTCCAGCAAGCGTTGACATGCGCCCGCTTGGTTCCAAAGATCGGCGCGAGGGCTGAGGATTGAATCGGGGGCAGGGCGTTGAAGCTGCAAAAAATCTGGCAGGTCGTCTGGCCTGATCGCGGGCCGTTGTTTGCTGTTGTGGGCGGGGTCGTTTCGCTGCTGGGGGATTTCGCCAGCTTCCTGGCCAATATCGCCTCGCCGCAGCTCTTGATCTGGCCGGCCGTGGCGTTGGCGGGCATCCTTGCCTGGTTCTGCCTGGGCCGCGTCGGCGCCCCCGAGGCCAAGACGCCCGAGGGCGAGGCCGCCGCCATCAAGTGCCGCGAGTGCGACGCTTTCCGCGTCATGCTGTTCGCCAGCGCCGGCGTCGTGCTGCTGCTGCTCGCCGGCCAAGGCACAACCGCGACCGAGCGGATCGGCGCCCAGCTTGGCCTCATCCAAGAAGATGTCAGCGCCATCCGCGAAGATACCGGCGCGATCCGCGACGTGACCTCATCGGCGGAATTGGTGCGCAACCCGCGCAGCGCCGCCGATTATTTCCGCAACGCCTGGATCTATTCTTTCGTCCGCCGCGACGCCGATGGCGCGTGGAATTCCATCCAAGAGCTTTATCGCCGCCACACGCCCAACAAGCTCGATGCGGCGGAGCTTTATTTCAACGCCGGCCGCAACGCGCTGACGCGCGATCAATTACTGGCGGAGATGGTGCGCGTGGGCCGTGAAAAACGCGACGCCTCCATGCTCGTCATCGCTGGGCGCAACCAGGAAAGCAACGAAGCGGCCTTCGCGCTTTATGAGGAAGCGCGCGCCATCGATCCGGATTTGCCGTTCGCGTATTGGGATGTCGCGCGCGTGCAGCTGATGCAGATCGGCGGCGGCGCCTCCGCGCGCGAAAACCTCGCCACCGTGCGCGCCACGATTGAAGGGCATGAGCGCTGGCTGGAGGTGGCGGGGCGCAAGCCGGTGGCCTCCTATTTCTATCTGCCCCAGCACCAGGCCGATTTTGAAACGCTCACGCGCGGCCAGCTCGATTCCTTCCGCCGCAACGGCGAAACCTGGGAGCGCATCGTGCAGCAGCAGGATGAAATGGAAGCGCGCCGGCGGCGGTAGCTCTGCGATGATTGCATTGCAATCAATGATCGCATGTGGTAGGATGTGGGTGCAAGGAAACCCATGGCCAGCCTCACCATCCGCAATATTGACGACAGCTTGAAAGAGCGCCTGCGCGTGCGCGCGGCGCTGCATGGCCATTCCATGGAGGAAGAGGCGCGGATTATCCTGCGTCGGGCGGTGGAGGGGCTCACCGGCCCAGCCCTGCTGGCGCGCGCGCAAAGCCTGTTCGGCGGCGAGGCGGGGGTCGATCTTGAGGCGCCCGCGCGGGATGCGGATCGGCCCGCGCCCGCTTTCCGCGAATGATCCTGCTCGACACCAACGTCGTTTCCGAACTGATGCGCGCCGTGCCCGATCGCGCCGTCCAGAATTGGCTTTCGCAATTGGGGGATATGCCGCTCGTCACCAGCGCCATCACCGTCGCTGAAATCAGCTATGGCTTAGCGCGTTTGCCTTCGGGCAAGCGCCGCGACGCATTGGAGGCGCAATTCGCCGCCCTTGTGGGGGCGGATGCCGCGCTGCCGGTGATTGGGTTTGATGAGATCGCCGCGCGCGAAGCGGGGCGTTTCCGCGCTTTGCGCGAGGCGGCCGGGCTTGGCGCATCGCCTTCCGACATGATGATCGCGGGCCTTGCCGCCACGCTGGGCGCTGGTGTGGCGACGCGCAATGTCGCCGATTTTTCTGCTCTGCCTATTCAGTTGATCGATCCCTGGGCGTAAGCGGCTTTAGCCGCGCAGCCGCACGACATCGCCGCCGCTGGGCGGGAACAGGCTGCTGAGCGCGCTGGCGATCTGCTCGCGCGTGAACGGCTTTTCCACCGCGCGCACATGATTGAACGCCGCCGGCAGCGCCTCGCGCCCATAGCCGGTCACAAACACAAACGGCTTGCCCTTCTGCGCCAGCGCATTGGCGATTTCATCGACGCGATCGCCTGAGAGGTTGCCGTCCAGCAGCGCCGCATCAAACGGCTCGCTCGCGATCAGCGCCAGCGCTTGGGTGATCGAATGCGCCGGGCCCAGCACGCCGCAGCCGAGATCGGCGAGATCATCGGTCAGCGTCATGGCGATCAGCGGCTCATCCTCAATCACCAGCACGCGCCGCCCCGCCAAAACATGTGCCGGCGTCAGCGTGCGCCGCGGCGCGTTCGTGGGTTTCAGGCTTTCTTCGGCGTGCTGTGCCAGCGGCGGCAGCGGCATGTTGATTTCGCAGCGCAGCCCCTCGGGCGGATAGCTCAGCGTCACCACCCCGCCATGGGCTGAGAGGCTTTGTTCGATCAGCGTTGAGCCAAACCCGCGCCGCGTGGGCGCCATCGTCAGCGGGCCGCCGCGCTCTTCCCAGATGAGGCGCAGCTGCGCGCCATCTCGGCCTTCGCTCACGCGCCAGCCGATCTCGACCTGGCCTTGCTCAGCCGAGAGCGCGCCGTGCTTGCGTGCGTTGACGCCCAATTCGTGCAGCACCAGCGAAAGATGCAGCGCCGGCTGCGCCGCGAGGCGCACGATCGGCCCGCTCCAATGGATGCGCGTGCGGTCCCAGCCTTCCAGCGCCAATTGCTCGCGCGCGATCTCGCCGAGCTCTGCGCTTTGGAACGAATTGCCGGTGAGCAGCCCATGCGCGCGCGCCAGCGCCTGAATGCGGCCATTAAAGCTCGAAACAAAACTTTGCGGATCAGGCGCGCGGCGCAGCGTCTGCTGCGCGATCGCCTGCACGGTGGCCAGCGTGTTCTTGATGCGGTGGTTCAGCTCATCGATCAGCAGGCGCTGCACTTCCTCGGCGCGTTTGCGCCCGGAAATATCGCGCGCCACTTTAGAGGCGCCGAAGATGCGCCCGGTATTATCCAGCATCGGCGAAACCGTGATCGACAAATCCAGCCGCCGCCCGTCTTTGCCGAGGCGCACCGTCTCGAAATGCTCGACCCGCTCGCCCCTGCGCAGCATCGCGATGATGTGCGCTTCTTCGTTGAGCAATTCTGTTGGAATAATTTTGGTGATCGGCTGGCCGATCATTTCCTCAGCGCTATATCCGAAGATGCGCTCAGCGGCGGCGTTCCAGCTGGTGATGATTCCGTCGAGCGTTTTGGAAACAATGGCGTCGTCGGAGGAGGAGACGATCGCGGCCAGCCGCGCCGCTTCTTCGCCCCGATCTTGTGCAGACATAATCCGTGATCCGTACCTTTCGGGGAGAACGGCAGGGCCTGGAAAAAGTTCCCTACGGTTCCTCGCCGCCATTGACCTTAAGCCGGAGCTCTTTGCCCGGCTTAAAGAACGGCACCCGCTTGGCCGAAACCTTCACGGCGGCCCCGGTGCGCGGGTTGCGCCCGGTGCGCGCATCGCGCTTGCGCACGGAAAACGCGCCAAAGCCGCGCAATTCCACGCGCCCGCCGGAGGCCAAAGCCCCGGCCACTTCCTCCAGCACCACGTCCACCGCGTGCTCGACCTCGGCGGCCTTTAAGGGCTGAAATTCTTCCTGCAGCTTCGCCACCAATTCCGATCGCAGCATCGGGGGCTCCCCATTGTTTACCGGCGCTAACAGGCCCGCCAAAGGCCGCCGCGTCAACCGGGTATTTGCTTGAATTGCCAAAAGAAAAGCCCGGCGCCTTGCGGGGCCGGGCTTTTCCGAGCGGTTTTGGGCTACCTGATTAGGATTTGGGCTTGTTGAGCGCCGCACCCAGGATGTCGCCCAGCGAAGCGCCGCTGTCGGACGAGCCGAACTGCGCGATCGCTTCTTTCTCGTCCTTCAGCTCCATCGCCTTGATGGAGAGCGAGACGCGGCGGGCGGCCTTTTCGTAGCTGGTCACCATCGCGTCCACCCGGTCGCCGACGGCGAAGCGCTCAGGGCGCTGCTCCGAACGGTCGCGGGAGAGGTCGCTCTTGCGGATGAAGCTGCGCAGCGCGTCGCCTTCGCCGAACGCCACCTCGATGCCGCCAGAGGCCACTTCCACCACCTTGGTGGTGATGATCTGGCCCTTGCGGAATTCAGCGTCCGCCATCGGATCGGAATCGACCTGCTTGATGCCAAGCGAGATGCGCTCCTTCTCGACATCCACATCGAGCACCTTGGCTTTGACCACATCGCCCTTGTTGAACCGGGCGAGGGCTTCTTCGCCTTGGGCGTCCCACGCGATGTCGGAGAGGTGGACCATGCCGTCCAGCTCCGCGTTGAGGCCGATGAACAGCCCGAACTCGGTGATGTTCTTGACTTCGCCTTCGATCACGTCGCCAACCGGGTGTTCGGCCACGAACGCATCCCACGGATTGTTCTGCACTTGCTTGATGCCAAGGCTGATGCGGCGCTTGTCGCCATCCACATCAAGCACCAGAACGTCAACTTCTTGCGAGGTGGAGAGGATTTTCGAGGGGTGCAGGTTCTTCTTGGTCCAGCTCATTTCCGAGACGTGCACCAGGCCTTCAACTCCCGCTTCCAGCTCAACAAACGCGCCGTAATCGGTGATGTTGGTGACGCGGCCGGTGAACTTGCCGCCAGCCGGGTACTTCGCATCCACGCCATCCCACGGATCGCTCATCAGCTGCTTCATGCCGAGCGAAATGCGTTGCGTATCGGGGTTGATCTTGACGATCTGCACTTTCACCGTGTCGCCCACATTGAGCACTTGGCTCGGGTGGTTGACGCGCTTCCAGCTCATGTCGGTGACGTGCAGCAGGCCGTCGATGCCGCCCAGG
>DAORMO010000155.1:0-7577 GCA_035440585.1 Terricaulis sp. | reverse complement strand
TGAGCGGGCGGGTTCGATGTGTACGCGGAACAGCGTTCGGAGGCGCGACGGCCGATTTTGAGGCGCAACGCGCCATTAGATGAGGTGCAGGAAATCTCTCACTGATCTCAGCTCCGCATCAAGCGCTCGTTTGAAATCCTTCCCGCGCGGAGCGCTTCCGCTCGAAAAACCAAGCGCGGCGTTTAATTCATTGCCCATGACGGACAGGTTCGCCCAGCCAATCACGTCCTCGCGCCAGAGCAGAGGCAGCGCATAATAGCCGCGGAGGCGTTTGGCAGGGGGCGTATAGGCCTCAAACCGATAGCTCCAATTCCAAAAAAGCTCGAAGCGGCGTCGATCCCAGACGATGGGATCAAAAGGTGCGAGGAGACGTACGCGATTGTGCGCATCGGCATCTGCGGTCCAATTCCTGGCGGCAGGGTTTTCGTCAATGGGCCAGTACCAGCGCACGCCATCGATCTCCGCAGAAGCAAGGCGCGCGCGGGCTCGGTGCAGCGCTGGACGGCACTCAGCCGCCCATTGCGGCGTGCCATTGCGAAGCTTGCTCACGAGCTCCGAGAGCGAGCGCTCGGGCAATGGTGGGTGCGTATTTGCGCACGATGACGTCAACCAGCGCGTCTAGGGATTGCTGTGGGTCGCCATCGGACTGGGTGTGCGCTCGCGCCGCGTAGAGGCGTATCCCGCCCTGGCGGCCCGCTATGCGTAACAGGCCGCGATAATGCATTTCATCCAGCAATTGCGTGCTGGCGTTTGTCGACCCGCCGAACCAATTGCGCACCTTGCCATGTTGGAAGTGCGCGTCCACGTCCCGGGGGTGTGTGGCGCCACGGCCCCGGACAAACTCGAGAACCGCGTTGGCCTTGGCTTGGCGCGATTTTGACCATTGCTTCCGAGCGATTCGCGGATGCATGAGCGCGTGCGTGGCGTGCGGCACGAACCCGTAATTGATAAAGAAGTCCTCTTCGATCGAAAGCTTGGGGTACAGGCGCTCAAGATCTCTAGCACAATAGTTGCGTACGCGATGACGCAAAGTGAGATCCTGAGCGCGGGCGGGCGCTCGAATTGGATCAGCCTGTACAAATCCCAGTTTATCGATAGCGCGCGCGAGAGACGTCGGCGCAAAAAGTGTTCGCGCAACGCCATATCCGCGAAGCGCGGCGAGGTTCAGTGCGCGTGGTTTCCCCATAGCCCATTTAACCCTGGGTGAAGTTCATTCAACAGCGCCGGCGGGCGCCAGCGCCGGCAAGTCATGTGGCGCATTCAGCAAGCGTAAGAGCCGGACGATCGCGTCTAGTAAAGCGGGGGAGCCGTCGCTGACAAGCATGCTGGGAGGAGCGCCAGCGCCGGGGTTCTTGGGTAGAGAGGACCTTTGTCGCCCCATCAACGCGTTCACGTGGTAGGTGGCGCGAATGCGCCATACTGTCATGGAGGACGCCCATTATCGTCTGCGCCACGGCGTCGGCTACCTGGGCGCAGCGCGCTTGTTTGTGCAGCGAACCGCTTATAGCAAGCGCTTGGCGCGCGCTGCGACCAAGGCGGCGAAACCATCCAAATCGGCTTGAGACAAGCCCGGTGTTGCGATGCGCGCGGCGACAATCGGGGCGGATTTGGCGGCGCTTTCGGCCAGCTCCTTCACGCGCCGGCGGACAAACGGCGCGCCGAGGCCGGCGTCCGCGGCGAATTTCGGCCATGTGGCGTCGTCGATCTCTTCAATCCTGGCGCACTTTGCGATCTTCATCGCCAGCTTCGGCGAGAGGTCGGGATAAGCCACTGTCGACAAGAGATCATAGAGCGGCGCGAGCATGGCGCCGTCGGCGCCATGGAGCAGGCTGTAATTCTTCCCGTGCGCGTCGGCGTTGCCGATGATCAGGTTGAAGATCGCTGCGTCGAGAAGCTTCAGCACTTCGACCGCCGGGCGCGTCGCGACGCGGCGGAGCAGTTCGAAGCCGGTCTTGAATGTCGGCCCGCCTTCGGCCGCGTATTTGTGCTCCGGCGGAATGCCGAGCGCCTGGCAGAAGTCTTCCTGATGCAGACGAACAGCGCGGCCGGCGGCGTCCTGCGTGCGATCATAGCGGGTGACGAGCAGAAAGCGGCGATCCGACACGACGCGCGGCTCCGCGGGCGCCACGCTCAGTCCCACTTCGGCAGCGAGCGCCATCGCGAACGCTTCGTTCTCCGTCGTCGCCGCAAAGCGCTCGATCGGCGGTTTCAGAATGTGCGTCGTCGGCTGTCCCGGCGCCGGCAAGGCAATGGCGCCATCGACGAGCACGACAGGAACCTTGGTCTGCGCGCCGGCGAGCGAAAGCCTCAGGCCTTCCTGGCCCGCAAGCAGGGGCCGCTTTGGCAATTCGTCGACCATGGCGATGAGCGCGTTGTCGCCGAGCGGTTTGAGCGCCGCATGTTCCGTCACGACGGGCGGCGTCTCGCCTTCGGGCCAAAGCGTCAGCGCGCCGGCGACATCGCCGCCCAGCGCGCGCAGCATCGCAAAATCATTGCCCTTGGAGAGGCCGAGCGCTCGCGCCACGGCCTCGCGCTGCCCCTCTTCGGGGAGGAGGCCGGCGAAGAACGGCCGGCAGGCGCGACGGTTGAACGTCTCAGCCTGCTTGGGCAACGAAGCCGACAGCGGCGGTGCGGCGGGGTCGGAGAGCCATGCCGGCTCATAGGTGAAACTCATGTCGCCGTGTTCGTCGAGCCGGAGCGCGCCGACCAGCCTGCCGTCCCACCAGACCGACAGCGCCGCCTTCATCGCTGCGCGCCCGGCTGTTCAATTGTGACGTGCAGCCCGAGCGCGGCGGCGACCGCCAGCGCCTTTCCCAGATGCGTGGTCGGCTTGCCGGCCTCCAGATCGACAATGAACCGGACGCCGACGCCCGCCGCGCCCGCGAGCTGGTCTTGTCGCAGGCCCTGCGCCTTGCGCGCCGCGCGGATGGCGGCGCCGAACTCTTCCGGAGGGGTCATCTGGATAGCTCTTTATTTCCCGATCGGGAAGATAGTGCGCGCTGGCGGCTTTCGCAAGTCAAATATTACCGATCGGGAAAATTAAGTGCCCCCGGGCTGCTTATCAGCCAAAACTTTCCCGATCGCTGCACACGCTGGAGCATATGTCATTTCTCGTCGCCGGCATTTTGCTTTGGGTGGCTGCGTCACGGAGAAAAACCGGGCCCTTGATCGGCGCCTTGCTCATCTTAGCAACCTTCGTACATAGCGGGGTGCTCGGGGCTATCCTCACACTGGCGCCATCGCCGCTCTACGCATATGGCGACCGCGCTCTGCTATGGGGGTTAAGTGCGCTGACAGACCAGCAGATCGCGGGCTTATTGATGTGGGCGCCTGCAGGGCTCGCTTACTTGGCCGCTTTTGTGATGATTGCGCGCCGCGTCTTTTCCTCTGAGCGGGCTGGTCTAGGCGACAGCGCCGGGATCATGCGCACAAGCACGTCGTTGCGATCAACAAAATGATGTTTAAGGGCCGAGCCGATATGGAGCGTCGCCAACAGCATGATCGCCCAAATCGAGAAAAGGTGCACGTTGAGCGCGCGCCGCTCAAGCTGGGCGCGCTCAACAAAGCTCATCTCGGCGACAAAGGGCATTGCGGGGAGCGCTAGTCCGCCCGCGAGCGTCACCGTTCCGTTCTCGGCGCTGAGCGCCAGCATCAACCAGCCCGACAGCGGCAAGGCAAACATGAGCAGATAAAGCGACAGGTGCGTCGCTTCGGCCGCCAGACGTTGCCATCCTGGCAGGTCTTCGGGCTTTTCAAGATCCGGCAATATGAACGGCGCAATCAGTCGCCATCCGGCGCGCAAAAACGCCAAACACAGCAGGATCGCGCCGATCAATGCATGGATCGCCTGGGCCTCAAGCTTGTCATATCCGGCCGGCATCCCGGCGACACGCCAGCCCCACCACAATTGAAAAGCCACCAAAAGCGCCATGCTCCAATGAAAGCCGACGCCAATCGGATGATAATGGGGGCGCGTTTGCTCGCTGTTGTCGGGGGCGCTGCTTGGCTGTGTTGGTGTGGTCACGACCTTGCTCCACCATGCCAACCATAGGCTTAGCGCCAAGTTCCTTCCTCTTTGCACATGAAACCGGAGGGTGGGTCTTTCGCTTATAGAGCGGGAAGGACAAACGATGTCAGAGCTCGATTACAAACTGCGTTCCCCTCGCGCCGTTGCGCCAAGCAATTGGCTAAAGTCGGCGGGGATTGTGGCCTCAGCTTGCGGAGGCCGGGCAAGGTCTTGGCGCTCTGGCGTCTTGGCCATGTTCCGGCTCAGCCTCGCATCATGACATTGCTGGTCGATGCAATCGGCGTGCTGGCGGGCCTGTGCTCAATGGCGAGTTTTGTCCCCCAGATCGTCAAGATCGCACAAGAGCGGGACGCATCGAATGTGTCATTGCGCATGTTCGCTGTTTCAGCGACGGCATTCACGCTTTGGACAATTTACGGCTGGCTTCATCAATCTTGGCCTTTGATTGGCGCGAACTTGATTTGCTTGATGCTGGTTATCGCCATCATCGGCTTGCGTTTGCGCTTTGGCGGGAGGGCCAGGTCATCGACATAAGACATGGCCTGTCGATTTGGGAGGCTCAGGATCGCCCCGCCCCGCGCTGGCGGCGTCCACCCAGAATCGCAGACGTCGATGTCATGATTGTCGGCGCCGGCGTGACAGGCGCATTTTTGGCTGAACGGATGTCGCGCGCAGGCTGGAGCGTTGCGGTGTTTGACAAAAGGACGCCGCAGTGCGGGGCGACAGCTGCGTCCACGGCGCTGGTGATGTGGGAAACCGATTGCCCGCTTATTGCATTGGAGCAGCGTTTAGGATTTGAAGCGGCGGCGACGGTTTGGCGGCGCTGCTTTTGCGCCATTCAGTCCATGCTAGGCCTTGCAGCTTTTATCGGCGTAGAGGCCGAGCGCCGCGACAGTCTCTACCTTTGCGGCGATATGCTTGATGCAAGCCTGCTCAAAGAGGAGGGCGCGCTTCGGCTGCGCGCAGGGCTTCCCTCGACTTTCCAGCATGGAGATGCGATTTGGTCGCGCGAAGGTGTGGTGGCGGACGCAGGGCTTCGCTCGCGCGGTGCAGCTGCGATAGATCCGATCCAATTTTCCAGAGCATTGTTGGAAACGGCGCAGAGCCGCGGCGCCTATGTCTATGATGGTGAGGCGGTCGAGGCGATATTTCCCGGCGAGACGCAGGTGCGTGCAAACACAAGCGGGGGCGTTGCTATCACAGCGCGCGCGCTTGTGTTGGCGACGGGCTATGAGATGCCGGCTTTCGTGCATACGAAAGGTCATCGGATTGACAGCACGTGGGTGGTTGCGCTCGCCTGTGAGCGCGCCAATCTCTCGCCGTCGCCTCCACTGGTTTGGGAGGCGTCATCGGTCTACGCTTACATGCGTCAAGCAGGATCGCATATCGTCATCGGCGGAGAAGATGAGAGGGGGCTTAACGCCCAGCAGCGCAATGCGCGTATGCCCGAAAAGTCTAGGGCGCTGATGAGCAAGCTCCGGGGGCTTTGCCCTTTTGTCGGCTCAGCGGCGCCGGATTTGGCTTGGTCGGCCTTCTTTGGCGCCACCGAAGATGGCTTGCCTTTGATCGGCCCTGTCCCGGGGGCGCCGCGCACTTTCGCCGCCTATGGCTATGGAGGCAACGGCATCACTTTTAGCGCGCTTGCGGGGACGCTCTTGTTTCATAGACTTGCGGGGTCGCCGGACGGGCTCGAGAAGATGTTTGCGCTTGATCGCTTCTGATCGGCGCATCAGGGGGCGGCCTGCGGTTTGTCAGGCGGGCCTTGAATTTTTGCGTCGATGGCTTTGGCAGGCGGAAAGATCAGCCGAGCGCTGCGCTGATAGGTGAGATAATCCCAAGCCCAGGTAAAGCTGACGGCGATGCGATTGCGCACATCGATTAAGAACCATATGTGGGCGACGCTCCAGAACAGCCATCCGATCCAGCCGCGCAATTCAATGCCGGGCAAGCGGACAATCGCGGCGTTGCGCCCGATCGTGGCGAGATCGCCGGCATGCCGATAGGAAAAGGGGGAGGGGGTATCCTTGCCCGTGACAGAGCGCTTGATGCGCGCACCGACATAGCGGCCCATTTGTTTGGCTACGGGTGCGATCCCGGGGAGTGATGTGCGATCTCCGTTCAGCGCCGCTGTATCGCCGATAACAAAGATGTCCTCGCGCCCGGGCAAATTCAGCGTCGAGGTCACAAGCACGCGTCCTACGCTGTCATGCTCTGCTTTCAACCAATGCGCCGCCGGCGAGGCGGAGACCCCCGCCGCCCACACTATTGTGGCGGCTTCCACTGTGCCCTTGGAGGTCTTCACCTGGGTCGCCTGGACCGCTTCCACCGCCGCATCAAGCATGACAGTGACGCCCTTGGCCTCCAAAGACGCCTGCGCATAGTCGGACGCCGATGCCGGGTAGGTGCTGAGAAGACGTTTGCCGGGCTCGATCAACACAATCCGCGCCGCGCCAGGATCGATGCGGCGGAAATCCTTGCTCAGAGTGTTTTTCGCCACGTCCGCTATTGCGCCCGCGAGTTCCACCCCGGTCGGGCCGCCGCCGATGACGGCAAAGCGCATCAATCTGCGCATTTCCTCAGGATCTTCGCTGCGTTCGGCCGCCTCAAATACAAGCAACAATTTTTCCCGAATCTGGGCGGCGTCGCGGAGCGTTTTAAGGCCCGGGGCATATTGGGCCCATCCGTCGTTGCCAAAATAAGAATGAGACGCCCCAGTCGCGAGCACAAGAACATCATAGGTAAACGGGCCAAGGTCGGTCACGACATGTTTGCCCCCGATGTCTACATCGCGTGCTTCGGCCATGATCACAGTGGCGTTTGACTGATCTCGCATCAAAGAGCGTATCGGCCATGCGATCTCTTGTGGCGCGAGTGCGGCGGTCGCCATTTGATACAGCAAGGGTTGAAAGCAATGGTGATTGTATCGATCTATCAGGAGGAGATTGACGGGAGCCGAGCGAGCAATATCCCCCGCAACGTCACCCGGTCGTCCGCACCCATCCTGAGACTGGCCAGAAGCATCTGTTCGTGAACCACGTGTTCACAACGCACATCGTCGGCTTGCCCGATGAAGAAGCGAAGACATTGCTGGCCTATTTGGTCGATCGTGTGAAGGCGCCAGAATACCAGGTGCGCCTGCGATGGAGCGCCAATGCAATCGTGTTTTGGGATAACCGCGCAACGCAACACTATGCTGTGTTGGATTACTATCCCGCCTATCGTGTGGTTGAGCGGGTGACGGTGCAGGGGCGTGAGCGGCCTTTCTTGCAGGCTTGAGATCTTATTATTGTTGCACGGCTGCGCAGCATGGCTGCGGCCGTGGCGGCCCGACATTTCCTGCAGGCTATGGGTTCACGCACTTCGGCGGTAATGGATGGCGAAGTGCATTCTAGAAGAGCTGGAGTCGAGGTGTGACGACTGCGTCGACTCTGTCAAGGCGATCGACGCGCCCACGCCAGTGCAAACGACGGTTCCCAAGATTGAGCTGCGCGGCGACGTGACCGCGCCCCATCTCGGCGTCCGTTCGCACGATTAGCTCATGGCGGCCTCC
>DAORMO010000154.1:5363-7681 GCA_035440585.1 Terricaulis sp. | reverse complement strand
TCGATTCTTTTTCCGGCGGGCGCGGCGCGGTTATGGCCATCAGCGTCAGCAAGCCGAACACGCCCAAGATCACCGCCAGCGGCGCCGCGAAGATCAGCACCTTCTTCACCTTGGCCCAAAGGCTGGTGCGGGTTTCATCTTCAACCACGGGGGTCTGCATGTTCAGATCCATCTTGTTCATTGGGCGGCTCCCCGGCGGGCGTCGATGCCGCCTGTGCGCGCGCCGCCCCCGAGGGCGACGTGGTAGGTGATGCGATTGGACACGCGCGCGGCGCGTGCGGAGATCAGCCCCCGCTCGGCGTCGATGCGGCGCGTGTAGGCGTCGATGAGTTCAAACAAGGTGGCGACCCCGCGCGCATATTCGCGCTCAGCGAGGGCCTGGGCTTCGCGCGCCTCGTCGGCGGCGATGCCGAATTCGCGTTCACGCACTTCAAGGCTTTGATCGGCGCTGATCGCGCCTTCCACTTCGCGCCAGGCGGCGAGGGTGGTGCGCACATAATCTGATGCGGCCGCGCGGCGATCAGCAGCGGAGGCCTGCACTTCGGAGGCCAGCGCCCCGCCCTGGAAAATCGGCATGGAAAGGCCGGCGATCAGATTGGTCATCATGTTGGCGCTGTCATCGATTTGATTGAGCGCTTCGCCGGTCGCGCCGGCTGATCCGCTCAGCGTCAGCCGCGGCAGCAGCGCCGCGCGCGCGGCGTGGACGCGATAGCCGGCGGCGTAGAGCCGATCTTCAGCGGCGACGATATCAGGGCGGCGATCTAGCAAATCTTCCGGCGCGCCGGCGGCGGTGAGCGCGGCGAGCTCCGGCAATTGCCCTTGCGCGCGGATCGCGCCGTCCGGGTAGCGGCCCATCAATTCTTGCAGACGGCGCGCGTCAATCAGCAGCGCATCTTGCGCCTGGGCGTGCATGGCGCGCGCGGCGGCCACTTGGCTGCGCGCAGTGCGCAGCGCCAGCGCCGAGGCGATGCCCGCATCATAACGGCGCTGAGTGAGATCAAGCGCACGCTCGCGCGTTTCCAGATCTTCGGTCGCCAGCGCCAGCAATTGCTGCGATTCGATCAGCGACACCCACCCGCGCGCCGCTTGCCCGGCCACAGAGAGCCGCGCGCCGTCAAAATCGGCGCGCATCGCGTCTGCGCTCAGATTGGTCGCGCGCGCGCTGGAGGCAAGGCGGCCCCACAGGTCGATCTCCCAGCGCGCGTTCACGCCGGAAGTCATAAATTCAGTGCGCAGGCGTTCGTCCGAGCCCGCGATCGGTTCTTCGCGGCGCGTGCCGTCCACGCCGACGCTCAGCGAAGGCAGCAGGCTCGAGCCGGTGGCGCCGCGCGCGCGCCAGCGGGCGGCGCGGAAGCGGGCTTCGACTGATTGCAATTCAGGGCTGCCGGCCAGCGCCTCGCGCGCCAGCGCCGACATCTCGATCGAGTTCATGTCATCGAGCCAGGTTGCCGCTGGGGAAGCGGCGATTTCCGCCGCGCGCTCGGCGCCCAAGGCGCTGGCGGCGACATAGGCGTCCGGTTCCTGCGGCAGCTTGCTGCTGGCGCACGCGCCGACAACAGCCGCGAGGCCGAGGCCGATCAAAAGGCGCGCGCGTTGGCTCAAACTTATTCCCCTCAACTTGCCAGCTGGCCTTAGCATGCCCCTCTCGAAAGTCAATAAATCTGTATTGAAAATCGATAAGGTTCTGGTTTTCCCACGGGGAAGCCTCGCCCCCGTTTGCTGCTCTGATGCCGTCGCCGGCGCTTTTGGATGCGCGCCGCCTTCAGAAGACGCCTTAAGGCGCCAAGATCCGGCTAATTTCGTCGTTTTTGGCGGTGCGTTCGTCGCAAGCACCGCTGCGAGGCGCCAAATCCGCTCCGCGCCTTGCGCGACTCCGCACCCGCGGCCTAAGCCGGCCATGGCATGATCCAATGGACAACACTGCGCGCACGCATCGGCCAGCTGCCGGCTTCAGCCTGGGCGCTGGGCGGATTTGGCGCGGTGCTGGTGGTGGCGGCGTTCGCGGCCAGCCCGCCGGCGGCGCTGTTCATGCTGCTGGCGGCGGGGGTGTGGGCCTGGGCGAGCCAGCAGGCGCGCCGGTTTGAGATCGCCGAAAGCCCCGAGCGCGCGGGCGTCGCGGGCCTGCCAGAGCTCTCGCCGCTTTTGGAAGCGCTGCCAGATTCAGCGCTGCTGGTGGACGCCGAAGGCCGCATCGTCAGCTCAAATAAAGCCGCGCGCCGGCAGATGCAGTTTGAGGCGCGCGGGCAATTCCTCACCTCAATTCTGCGCCATCCGGATGTGCTGGAGGCGGTGCAGGCCACGCTGCAGGACGGCGCGAC
>DAORMO010000154.1:0-5353 GCA_035440585.1 Terricaulis sp. | reverse complement strand
GCCGTGGCGTATGAGACAACCGCGCCGATGGCGCGCTCCATGCGCTGCACCATCGCGCCGGTCGCCTGGGGCGCTGATCGCGCCGCTTTACTTGTGTTTCACGATGAAACCGCGCGCGTGAGCACGGAGCGCATGCGCGCCGATTTCCTCGCCAACGCCAGCCACGAGCTGCGCACCCCGGTGGCCTCGCTTTCGCTGTTGGTGGAAACCATCGCCGGCCCCGCGCGCGATGATCCGGCCGGGCGCGAGCGCTTCATGAAGATGATGCAGCTGCAGATCGAGCGGATGAAGCGGCTGATCGATGATCTCCTGTCGCTCTCGCGCATCGAGCTGGATGAGCATATCCCGCCTTCCGATCGCGCCGATCTTGCCGGCGTGGCGCGCGAGGTGGCCGATACGCTCGCGGCGATCGCGCGTGATAAAGGCGTTACACTTGAGCTTGTGCTGCCGGAGGGCCCCGTGCGCGTGGTGGGCGAGCGCTTCCAGCTCACCCAGGTGGCGCAGAACCTGATCGACAACGCGCTGAAATACGCCTCTTCCGGCCAGACAGTGCGGGTGCGCGTCGGCGCCAGCGGGGATCGGGAAGAGGTGATCGCCGAGGCGGGCCGCGCCTGGGAGGGCGCAGAACGCGTCGCCTTACTGACCCCGCCGGCCGCCGCCAATCGCTCCTACGCCTATGTGCGGGTTGAGGATTCCGGCAAAGGCATCGAGCCGCGCTTCCTGCCGCGTCTGGGCGAGCGGTTTTTTCGCGTAGAACGGGAAATGGGGGATGAGCGCGGCGGCACAGGGCTCGGGCTCGCCATCGTCAAGCATATCGTCAACCGGCACCGGGGCGGGCTTTTGGTGGAAAGCCAGCCGGGCCGGGGCTCGGCGTTCGCCGCCTATGTCGAATTGGCGGAGGAGGGATGATGCGCCGCATGGCTGGTTTCACATCAGTGTCATCAAACCGAGATATTCGCCCACCTGTCTCCGAAGGGCCGCCAACCTGGCGCGCGCCGCACCGATGGGGTCGAGCATGCATTACGCCTCTTCGGGCGCTGACCGCGCCCAGCCGTCCGGCGGCCCACTCGCGGCTCCGGCGGTCCGGGCTATGAGCGCCGCCGCCATCACCGGCGCCGCCAAAGTGGCCGCACGCGACATCAACGTGTTCTACGGCGACAAGCAGGCGCTGTTTGACGTCTCGCTCGACATCCCCGATCGCTCCGTCACCGCCTTCATCGGCCCCTCGGGCTGCGGCAAAACCACGTTCCTGCGCTGCATCAACCGCATGAACGATACGATCGATAATTGCCGCGTCTCCGGCTCGCTGCAGATCGAGGGCAAGGAAGCTTACGCTAGGAACGTCGATCCGGTGGTGCTGCGTACGCGCGTGGGCATGGTGTTCCAGAAGCCCAACCCGTTTCCGAAATCCATCTATGACAACGTGGCCTACGGCCCGCGCATCCACGGCATGGCCAAAACCAAGGCCGATATGGATGTGATCGTCGAAAAATCGCTGCGCCGCGCCGGGCTCTGGGAAGAGGTGAAGGATCGCCTGCAGCAATCGGGCACCGGCCTCTCGGGCGGGCAGCAGCAGCGCCTGGTGATCGCCCGCACGGTGGCGGTTGATCCCGACATCATCCTGATGGACGAGCCGTGCTCGGCGCTTGATCCGATCGCCACGGCCAAGATCGAGGAGCTGATCGACGAGATGCGGGAAAATTACTGCATCATCATCGTCACCCACTCGATGGCGCAGGCCGCGCGCGTCTCGCAAAAAACCGCGTTTTTCCATCTCGGCAAGCTGGTCGAAACCGGGGCGACCGAAGAGATCTTCACCAATCCTCGCGATACCCGCACACAGGATTATATTACAGGCCGGTTCGGCTGATCCTGATAGCCGGGCCGCAACGCAAAGCGCCGGCTTTTTCGGCGCTCGGATAAAGACCAGCATGGCCGAGCATACAGTTAAAGCGTTCACCGAAGAGCTCGACGGGCTGACCCAAGAGGTCGCGCGCATGGGCGGCCTTGCCGAGGCCGCCGTGAACGACAGCCTCGCCGCCGTCGCCCGGCGCGATACCGATCTCGCGCAGCTCGTGATCGAGCGCGACGCCAAGATCGACGCCGCCCAGCGCGAGGTGGAAAAGCGCGCGATCAAATTGTTCGCGCTGCGCCAGCCGATGGCGTCAGACCTGCGCGTGGTGCTCACCGCCTGGCGCGCTGCGGGCGAGCTTGAGCGCGTGGGCGATCTTGCCAAGAACATCGCCAAGCGCGCGCTGATCCTCAACCAGTCCGAGCCGATCCAGCTGATGCGCAGCGTGGAGCGCATGGGCAAAATCGCCGCCGCGCATTTGAAACAAGTGCTCGACGCTTACGCCAACAAGGACGTGCAAGCGGCCATCGGCGTCTGGATGCAGGATGATAATATCGATGCGCACTACAATTCGCTGTTCCGCGAATTGCTCACCTACATGATGGAAGATCCGCGCACGATCTCATCCTGCGCGCACCTTCTGTTCATCGCCAAGAACATCGAACGCATCGGCGATCACGGCACCAACATTGCTGAATATATCCATTTCCTCGTCACCGGCGAAGAAATCGCCACCCAGCGCCCGCGCGGCGAACCCGGTGATCCATAAGGACCAGCGTCATGGCTAAAGCCCCGCAAGTTCTCGTCGTCGAAGATGAAGCGGCCCTCGCTGATCTGCTTAAGTACAATCTTGAGCGGGAAGGCTATCGCGTCAGCGTCGCCACGGATGGCGAAGAGGCGATGGTTGTGGCCGAAGAGGTCGCGCCGGATCTGATCTTGCTTGATTGGATGCTGCCGAAAGCTTCAGGCGTTGAGGTGTGCCGCCGCCTGCGCGCGCGCCAGGAAACACGCAACACGCCGATCGTGATGCTCACCGCGCGCGATGAAGAAACCGATCGCATCCGCGGGCTCGATACCGGCGCGGATGATTATCTCGTCAAGCCGTTCTCCATGAACGAATTGCTGGCGCGCCTGCGCGCCGTGATGCGCCGCATCCGGCCCGGCCTTGCCGATGATAAGCTCGTGTGCGGGGACATCACGCTCGATCGCGTCTCGCACCGGGTCAAGCGCGCGGGTCGCGAGATTCATCTGGGGCCGACGGAGTTCCGCATCCTCGATCACTTGATGCAGCATCCAGGGCGCGTGTTCAGCCGCGAGCAATTGCTGGATTCGGTGTGGGGCTCTGACGTCTATGTCGAAGCGCGCACGGTGGACGTGCACATCGGCCGCCTGCGCAAAGCCCTCAATATTGGCGATGAATCTGATCCGATCCGCACGGTGCGCAGCGCCGGCTATTCGCTCGATCTCGCCACCGCTGACGCTTAAGCGCGCAGCGAGATCACGCGCGCCTGCATCGCGGCGCGCACTTCAGCGCTCGGCGCTACGGTCTTGCGCGTTGCTGTGTCGAACGTCAGCGTCACCGCTTCCATGCTGGCCCAGGCCTTGCCGCTGGCGGGGTCGATCAGCCAATGGGTGAGGCGCTGAGTTTTTTCACCCACCTCGCTCAGCCCGGAAAACACCTCGATCAAATCGCCCGCGCGCGGCCAGCGGCGAAACACCAGCCGCGCCTCCACCACTGCGCCAGCGGCGGCCCCGCCTTCGCTGGTCTTGGCCTCGGCGCGCCAGCGAGCGAGCAGATTGGGCACAGAATCTGAAACGCGTCCGATAAAGTGCTCGGCGCGCAGCCGCCCGAACGCATCGCACT
This sequence comes from Terricaulis sp., assembly GCA_035440585.1. Classification (GTDB taxonomy): domain Bacteria; phylum Pseudomonadota; class Alphaproteobacteria; order Caulobacterales; family Aquidulcibacteraceae; genus Vitreimonas. The sequence goes on along the minus strand of DAORMO010000154.1, from coordinate 1,637 downwards.
GATCGGGGCTCACCAGCGCCCCGCCGATGCGCACAGCGCCGGCCGTGATCACCGCCGCGCGCGTGGCCTCGCTGGGCGCGCGCGTGATGTCGATGGAGCGCGGCGTCCCGTGCGCTGGCGCTTCGATCTTCAACGCCTCAGCCGCCTCGCGCGTGCGGGCTGACCAAGGGAAGGGCGCAAATTGGCGCGTATCCACATGCGCGACCCGCAGCGTAAAGCATGCTGAAGGCGCGCCATCGGCATGGCGCATGTCCAGGCACAGCCGCGCCTCAGTCTCATCCAGCGCCAGCACCCCGCCATGCATGGCAAGCGGCGCGCCCGGCCGCGCCTCTTTCAGAAAACGGATGTGTGCTTCTAGCGGCGCCAGCGTTGAGCCCGCCGCCTGCGTGTTGGCGCGCGGCAGCGCCAGATGATGCGCGAAATGCGCGAGGCCCGCCATCGCGCGCTCAAGATGGAAGCGGACATTGAGATGCCCGCCTTCATCACATTCCCAGGTGTTGACGCTGCCTTGATACAGCGGCGCAGGCAGCGGCGCGGGATGCGTGCTCATGCCGCTTGCTGGCACGCCGCGCAGAGGCCGGAGGCTTCGATCATGGTGCGGCGAATGGAAAAGCCATCCTTATTGGCGGCGGCGGCGAGGTCCACCAAAGCGTGGCCCGCATCAAACTCATGCGCGCCGCCGCATCCGTCGCAGATCAGAAAGATGGTGGAGCGCTCGCACGCGCCCACGCCGCAAGCCACGAACGCGTTGAGGCTCTCGATGCGATGCGCCAGGCCCATGCGCACCAGGAAATCCAGCGCGCGATAGATCGTCGGCGGCTTGGCTTGCTTATCCAGCAGCGGCAGCAGGTCATACGCTTTCGCCGGCGCATGCTGATCAATCAGCAATTCCAGTACGCGCCGTCGCAGCGGCGTCAGGCTTTCGCCAGCTTGAACGCAGCGTTTTTCCGCCTCGGCGATTTCGGCGGCGTGGTCGTGCTCTTGGCAGGGTGCATGGGCCATGGGGCTATGATCGCAGGCTCTGGTCTGATCCGAAAGGTGGGGGCGAACATCAAAAATGTCAGGGCCATGGTGAATTGGAACTTTACAAGAACATCTGAGTCTATTATCCATGGAACATAGAGCGAACGCGGAGCCAGAAGCGCCCGCGCCACGCAAGAAGCATCGGGGGTCGAGCATGAACGAAGCCATTTTCCGCGGCCAATCAGGGCGTTTGCATCGGTTTGCCGTGTTCCGCCCTGATGCGGCGCTGCCGGCCCAGCCCGGCGTTTATTGCTTTGCCCGCCCCGGCCTTGGCGGGCGCGGCTGGGTGCCGCTGTTCCTCTCCCGCACGGGCAATCTGATGAAGCGGATGGCCAGCCATGAGCAATGGGAAGAAGCCCAGCTGCTCGGCGCCACCCACGTGCTCGTCTGTGACCATGATGAGCGTGACGCGCGCGAATATGTCGAAGCCGATCTCCTGCGCGCGCTCAAGCCAATCATGAACGGCCCCTTGGTCGAAGCCGAACTGCAACAAGCCGCGGACGGCGCCGGCGTGCGCCTGGTCTGGGCGGCGTAACGAATTTCTTGGTGGGTTGGACTCAAAAGGGGGCGCCGGAAGGACGCCCCCTTTCTTTTTGCCTGCGATTAGCGCTGCG
>DAORMO010000153.1:2266-7693 GCA_035440585.1 Terricaulis sp. | reverse complement strand
GCGTGCCGGTGGTGCTTTATGAAATGCGCCCGGTGCGGAAAACCGATGCACACCATACCGATAAGTTCGCCGAGCTGGTGTGCTCCAATTCGTTTCGCAGCGATGATTGGCGCGGCAATGCGGTGGGGCTGCTGCATGAGGAGATGCGCCAGCTTGGCTCGCTGGTGATGGCAAGCGCCATCCCCGCGCAAGTGCCGGCCGGCAGCGCGCTGGCGGTGGATCGGGATGTGTTTTCAGAGGCGGTGACGGCGGCGCTTGTCGGCCATCCGCTGATCGAGGTGCGGCGCGAGGAAGTGCCGGCGCTGGATGCGCTGCTGGCGGATGCAGAGACGCGCGTGATCTTCGCCACCGGGCCGCTGACCTCGCCGGCGCTGGCGGACTCGATCCGCGCCATGACCGGCGAAGACAGCCTCGCCTTCTTCGACGCGATCGCGCCGATCGTGCACGCGGATTCGATCAATTTCGACATCGCCTGGAAACAATCGCGCTACGACAAGGAAGGCCCCGGCGGCGATAAGGCCGCCTACGTCAATTGCCCGATGGATCAGGCGCAGTACGAGGCGTTCATCGCGGCGCTCAATGCGGGCGAGAAAACCGAGTTTCGGGAGTGGGAGAAGAACACGCCCTATTTTGAAGGCTGCCTGCCGATCGAGGTGATGGCCGCGCGCGGGCCCGAGACGCTGCGCTTTGGGCCGATGAAACCGGTGGGGCTTATGGATGCGCGCGTGGGCAAGCGGCCTTATGCGGTGGTGCAGCTTCGGCAGGACAACAAGCTCGGCACGCTGTTCAACATCGTGGGCTTCCAGACCAAGCTGAAATACGGCGCCCAGGAGCAGATTTTCCGCATGATCCCCGGGCTTGAGCATGCGCGCTTTGCCCGGCTGGGCGGGATACACCGCAACACGTTTCTCAACTCGCCGCGCCTGCTGGATGCGTCGCTGCGCTTGAAAGCTGAGCCGCGCGTGCGCTTTGCCGGGCAAGTGACAGGCGTTGAAGGCTATGTCGAAAGCGCGGCCATGGGCATGATGGCGGGCCGTTTTGCGGCGGCGGAGCGCTTGGGCAAAGCAATCGAACCGCCACCGCCCACCACCGCGTTCGGCGCGCTGATCGCGCATGTGACGGGCGGGCATATCGCCGACGGCAAGGGCTCGTTTCAGCCGATGAACGTGAATTTCGGGCTGTTTCCGCCAATTGATGCGCCCACGCATGGGCCGGACGGCAAAAAGCTCAAAGGCGAAGAGCGCGGGCGCGCGAAAAAACTGGCGCTGGCGGAGCGCGCGCTGGGCGATCTGGAAAACTGGGCGCGCTAAAAGCTACAGCAACAACCAACCCGCGGCCCAAACAAGCGCTCCAGCCGCCGTGCCTTGAATCAGCGTGCCCAAAGTGTGCAGTTGGAAACCTTGGCGCGCACTCATCCCGGAAAATTGCGTGACCACCCAAAAATAGGAATCGTTGGCGTGCGACACCATCATCGCGCCGGCGCCGACGGCGATGGTGGCCAGCGCGCGCGCCATATCGCTATCGAGGCCGAGCGCAGGCAAAATCGGCAGCACGATCCCGGCGGCGGTGATCATCGCTACGGTCGACGAGCCTTGCGCGGTCTTGATCAAGGCGGCGACCGCGAACGGGACGAACAGGCCAAATTGCGCGCCGCCGCCGGCAAGTAGCCCGCCAAGCGTCGCGCCGATATCGGTTTTCGCCAGCACGCCGGCGAACGCGCCGCCCGCGCCTGTGACGATGAGAATAATCGCCGTAGCCTTGATCGCATCGCCCACCCAGCTCTCCTGCGCGATCAGCGCGAGCGAGAAACGGCGCGGCAGGCTCATGGCGAGCGCCGCGCCGAGCAGCAAGGCGATGGTGGGCGAGCCAAGGAAGGCGATCACTTGCCAAGCGACGCCATCGCCGAACGGCCTGGCCGGGAGGTTGGCGATAGAGCCGAGCACGATCAGAAAGAGCGGCGCAAGGATCGGCGTCATCGCGTGCGCCACGCCCGGTGGGCGCTCGGACTTTGCGGCGGCGAGCGCGGCGTCGGCCTCCTCCGTGCGGGCGCTGGCGTCTGGTGCGATGTAGACGCGCCCAGCGACGAAGGTGGCGAATAGCCAGCCCGGAATCAGCGCGAGCGCCGAGATCACAACCCCCACAGCGATCACAAGCCCAAGGTCCGCGCCCAGAATCCCGGCGGCGGCGACAGGGCCCGGTGTTGGCGGCACCAGCGTGTGGGTGGCGTAAAGGCCGAGCGCGAGCGCGAGCGCGCCCGAAGCGATGGTCACGCCCGCACGCTTGGACAGCGCGCGGTTCAAGGACGAAAGGATCACAAAACCCGTGTCGCAAAACACCGGAATGGAGACCACATACCCCACGCCCGCCATCGCGCCGGGGATATTCTTGGGTCCAGTGAGCTTGAGCACCGCTTCCGCGATGCGCAGCGCCCCGCCCGTCCGCTCGAGAAAAACGCCGATGATCCCGCCAAGGATCACAACTGCGCCGATATTGCCCACGGTCGCGCCGAAGCCCTGGTTGGCGGCGGCCACCACATCCAGCGGCGCAAGCCCCGCCGCCAGGCCAAACCCAAGCGCCGCGAGCAAAAGCGCAAGATAAGCGTGGATATTCCACCGCGCCGTGGCGAGCACGATGAACGCAATAGCCGCGCCGAGCGCGATCACAGTGCCCATGGGCCCTCCCCGCCGCGGGCTGGGTCCGCGATCTTGTATGCAAAAGTTCTCACGTGGGAGCTGAGGTGCGCAAGCGGCAAAATGTGGACGTCGCGGGCGCGCGAAGAAGAGCACATCGCGCCTAGATTGCATAAAAACTATTGCACTTATAAAAACTCCAACGCGGCGCGATGGAGAATGAGATGGTCGATCGGCGCAATCTTATCCGCGGCTTTGTCGCCGGGACGGCCGGCGGCCTGATGGCGGCGCGTGCGGAAGCGGCGCCCAGCTCTGCGCCATGTGTTCAGAGCCAGCAATGGGCGCGCGGGATCGAAGGCCAGCGCCGCGCCGATCTTGGCGATGGGACCTACCTAAACCCGATCGTATCGGGCGATCGGCCTGACCCCACGATCCTTAAAGACGGCGACGACTACTACATGACGTTCTCGTCGTTTTACTCTGTGCCCGGATTGATCATCTGGCATTCAAAGGATCTGGTGAATTGGGCGCCGATTGGGCCTGCGCTCAACAGCTCGCTCGGCAATGTCTGGGCGGTCGATCTCGTCAAACACGGTGATCGGTATTTCATCTACATCCCTGCAGCGCCCGATGGCGGCGCCTGGTCGATCTTCGTCATATGGGCGGACAATATCGCCGGCCCTTGGAGCGAACCGATCAATCTCGGCATCGAGGGCTGCATCGATCCTGGCCATGTCGTCGGCGAGGACGGCAAGCGCTATCTCTTCACCAACGGCATTCGCAAAATCCAACTCACAGATGATGGCTTGGCCACCCAAGGCGCGCTTGAGCACGCCTACGCGCCCTGGACCTATCCTGATGAATGGATCACCGAGAACTTTGCGCCAGAAGGGCCAAAGCTGCTGCGCCGCGGCGCGTGGTTCTATTTGATCACCGCAGTGGGCGGCACGGCGGGGCCGCCCACCGGGCACATGGTGATCGCGGCGCGCGCGCGCTCGGTGCACGGCCCATGGGAGCATTGCCCGCACAATCCGTTGGTGCGCACGCTCTCTGCACATGAACCCTGGTGGTCGCGCGGGCACGCCACGCTTGTTGAGGGCCCGGGCGGCGATTGGTGGATGGTCTATCACGGCTATGAGAACGGGTATCGCACGCTCGGCCGGCAGACATTGCTCGAACCGATAGAATGGACGGCGGACGGATGGTTTCGCCCAATGGGCGGGGATCTCTCGCGCGCCCTGGCAAAGCCCCGCGCACGCGCGCCTTCGCCATCCGGCGTTGCGCTCTCTGACGATTTCTCCACCGATCGGATGGGCAAGCAATGGAGCTTTCATGCGCCCAAACCAGCCACGCTTGCGCGCGCGACCTACCGGAGCGGCCGGCTTCGTGTGGCGGCTGAGGGGCATACGCCCGCAGATTCATCGCCGCTCACCTGCATCGTCGGGGACCGCGCCTACGCGATTGAGGTGAGCCTCGATCTCCACAACGGCGCCGAAGCTGGGCTGCTCTTGTTTTACAATCACAAGGCCTTTGTTGGCATTGGCTTTGACGGCGCCTCGATAAAATCCTTTCAGTATGCGCAAGAACAATCTTGGGCGCGCGTGCAGCTTGAGGCGCGGAGCGTGCGCCTGCGCATCGAAAATATCGATCACATCGTGACGCTTCGCTATTCGCGCGACAATGGCGCCACTTGGGCGCGCCACCCAACACGCATGGAGGTCAGCGGGCTCAACCACAATGTGTTTGGCGACTTTGTCAGCCTGCGGCCGGCGATTTATTGCGCTGGGCGCGGCTTTGCCGAGCTGCAGAATTTCACCTATCAGGCGCTGTGACGCGTCCCGCCGCCAGATGCAGTCAATGTCGCCTAGCTGACATTCACGCGCTGGGAATCGTCGCCTTCTCTGCCCAAGGGGAGAGACCTCATGACCATGCACGACGCGGAGGCGGACGATTGGGCTGATCGAATCGCCTTCACCTTGCCGGCCCTGCGCACAATCTGCCGCAACATCGGCCCACTCAACGCCGCCGATGATTGCAGCCAAGCTGAACTTAAAAAAGCGCTAGGCGCGGCGCTCTGTGCTGCGGAGCGCCTCCATGTTGAATTGTCCCACGCTACGACTCTGCAGGACGAGAGCGGCGCGCAAGCCCATCGCTCGACACAAGCGGCGCCGCGCGCGCGATCAGCGCGGGTGAGACGGCGATGCCCTTAAAGCGCAACTCCACCAGTCGCTCGGCGGCGAGCGCGGCGAGCAGCTTGTTTGCGGTTTGCCGCGCCGCGGCGATCATCGACGCAAGCTCGGCTTGAGAGATATCCAAGACGGTCGGAGACGCGCGGGCGGCTTCGCCCGCTGCTTCCAGCGCCAGCCGCGCCAGGCGGATCAGCAAGCGCTCTGGCGCGGAAAACAGGCTGAGCTCTTCAATGAGGCGAAGCGCTATGCGGTGCTGGCGCGCGGCGGCAAGGGCTGCGCCGTGATTGAGCGCCGGATCGGCGCGCGCAAGCTCCTGAAAGCGCGCCCACCCCAATTGCGCGGCGGAAACCTCTGTGCGCGCGGACGCCTGGAAGGTTGAGGTTGGATCATCGAACAAGGGCGTTGCGTTCAGCACCGCGCCTTCGCGGAGGATATCGAGCAGAAAACTCTCGCCCGTGGCGTCATTGATCTGCGCGCAGGCGGATCCGCTAAGAAGGATAAACACCGCCTCCGGTTCCGCGCCGATATCTTGAAAGACAACGCCAGATTCTATGCGACGAACATGGGACGCGCGCCGCACCGCCTCGCGCGTGGCTTCTGGCAATTGG
>DAORMO010000153.1:0-2237 GCA_035440585.1 Terricaulis sp. | reverse complement strand
TGGAGGTGTGTTCGGCACGGCTGCACCATCGCAACAAAGCGCGATCAGGCGGGTTGCGCCATTGATCGCGCAAACATTTAGGCAAGTGAACGATCTCGCGCCAAGGTTGTTCCGGGCGACGCGGCTTAGATCAGGCCGCCCAGGGGGCTAGAGGGATCGGCGTAGCGCTTTTTTCCCATGCGGCCGGCGAGATAAGCTTCGCGGCCCGCGATCACCGCGTGCTTCATGGCTTTGGCCATGCGCACTGGATCCTTCGCTTCGGCGATGGCGGTGTTCATCAGCACGCCGTCTACGCCCAGCTCCATCGCCACGGCGGCGTCGGACGCCGTGCCAACGCCTGCGTCCACGATCACCGGCACGCGCGCCTGCTCAACGATCAGCCGTATGCCGACCGGGTTTTGCACGCCAAGGCCTGAGCCGATCAGCGAGCCGAGCGGCATGATGGCGACGCACCCAGCATCCTCCAGCTTGCGCGCATACACCGGATCGTCGCTGCAATAGACCATCACCTCAAAGCCTTCGGCGACGAGGATTTTGGCGGCGGCGAGCGTCTCTTCCATATCGGGATAGAGCGTTTTCTGATCGGCCAGCACCTCTAACTTCACCAGCTTCCAATCCCCGGCCTCCCGCGCGAGGCGCAGCGTGCGCAGCGCCTCATCGGCGGTGAAACAGCCGGCGGTGTTGGGCAGGAACACCACCTTCTTCGGATCGATATGATCGGTGAGCCGCTCCTTGGTGGGATCGGAGAGATTCACCCGCCGCACCGCGACGGTGACGATCTCGGCGCCGGAAGCCTCAAGCGCTGCGGCGTTTTCGGCGTAGGTTTTATACTTGCCGGTGCCGATGATGAGGCGGGAGCTGTAGCTCTTGCCAGCGATGGTGAGGGTGTCAGTCATTGAGGGCGGCCTTCCAGGCATGGGCCGAAAGGATCGGGTGAAACGATCGCGAAGAGGCGAATGCCGCTGTCCCGCTCAAGCAGCTGGCCCTCCACAGCGCGCGCGCGCGCATCGCGGCGCGGTATATCGGGTGAGAAGCGCTCTGCTTGTTCAACCGCTTCGGCGCTCGTGTGGAATGGCCAGCCCTGATAAAGCGCCCTCACGCCACGCTGAGTATCGTAGAAGAACACGGTGTTGTAGCCGTCGGTTGCGACCGCGAAGGCGTGGTCTGGGTCTCCCATATCATGGGGGCCGCGCGTGAGCGGGATACGTGCGACGACCCGCGTGGTGGTGTCGCCCACTGTCCATGCATCACCGACTTCAATAGCGGCGCACCGTTTTGGCAACACGACGCTGAACCATTGTTCACGCAGGCAATAGAATTCCTCGGTTGAACAATCTTCGAGCGTCGAGACCATGTGCGACCCCGCTGGCGCGGACACGCCGCGCCAGAAATCGAAATAGTATGTGCCAAACACGAACACGCCGCGCTCGGACCATCCATTCTGGCGCTGCTGCGCGTCAGCCGTTGGCGAGATAAGGACGAGCGCCAGCAAAGCTGCGAGAAGCATCCGCATCAACCACCCCCCACAAACTGCACAATTTCCAGTTGATCGCCCTCGGCCAGCGCCGTTTCGGCCCAGGCGCTCCTTGGGGCGATTTCGCGGTTGTGTTCCACCGCCACGCGGCGGCCCTCGATCTCCAAGGAGGCGAGAAGCTCGGCGATCGTCGCCTTATCGGGAACTTCCCGCATTTCTCCGTTGACGGTGAGGCGCATCAGCTTTCCTATCGCCCCCGACTTAAGCCCCCTTGAGCCGGGGTTCAACGTGCCGCCGCCCGCCGATTTGGCGGAATGCTTTTCCAGGGACGATGCCGGAACCTAAGCCCCTTTACGTGCTGAACGGGCCCAACCTGAACTTGTTGGGAACCCGCGAGCCGCACATCTATGGCCACGCCACCCTGGCCGATATCGAGGCCGCCTGCACCCAGCGGGCGGGCGATCTTGGGCGCGGTATCGTGTTCCGCCAGTCCAATATCGAGGGCGAACTGGTGGATTGGCTGCAAGAGGCGCGCGACAAAGCGGGCGCTGTTGTTTTAAACGCCGGCGCCTATACCCACACCTCCGTCGCGCTGCACGACGCGATCAAGGCCATCGGCGTGCCCGTGATTGAAACCCATCTCTCCAACCCGGCGGCGCGGGAAGACTTCCGCCATGTCAGCCTTGTGGGCCAAGCAGCCAAAGGCGTGATCGCGGGGTTCGGGGCGATGTCCTATCTGCTGGCCATTGAAGCGGCGGCCTTG
>DAORMO010000152.1:0-7763 GCA_035440585.1 Terricaulis sp. | reverse complement strand
CATGCGCTGACGCGCGGCGCCATCGCCATGCCGCGCGAGTGGGATGTATTTCGCCAAGAAGATTCCGGCGTGATCGCGGCGGACGCAACGCGCGCCTTCCTGCAGCGCCAAGCCAGCGCCTGGGGCGCCAAGCTGTTTTACGGCAAGCGCATCGAAGCGCCGATCGAAGGGCTGACGCTGACCATCGAAGGCGAGGCGCGCGGCTTTGATGCGGTGATCGTCGCCGCCGGCGCATGGGCGCGCGCACTGCTGCCGGAATTTGCCGGCAAGCTTTCAATCAAGCGCCGCGTGGTGGCCTGGTTTGAAACGCAAGCGCCAAAGCTTTTGCCGGTGATCTGCGTCGACGATGAAGACGGCCTCTACGGCATGCCCGCCCCGCGCGGCCAATATAAAATTGGCCTGCACGCCGCCGGCGGCGCCGTGAGCGATCCCGATCACGTGCGCGAGCCTGACGCAGAAGATGCGCGCATGCTCAGCGACTATGCGCGCGCCTTCCTGCCGCAACACAATCCAGAGCCGGCGCGCATGGCGCGCTGCCTCTACACTGTGACGCCGGATGAAAATTTCCTCATCGCGCAAAGCCGCACGCATGAACGCGTGCTCATCTTCTCCGCCTGCTCCGGCCATGGCTTCAAATATGCGCCGATCTTTGGCGAATTGGCGCAAGAATGGCTCGATGGCGCGCCATCGGAAGAGCTGCGCGCGCTAGCGCGGCTACCGGTGACACGGCTGGGCGGGAAGAAGGCTTAACGCGTTTTAGGGCGCGCGCCATATTTGGGTCACGGGCGAGTCACGATGGCGTCGCCGAAGCACGGCATTCAGCGGCCCATGACCGCAGAACACATCATCGCCCTCGCCGCCTCGCTCCGCACCCACGCGCAGGCCTCCGGCCGCGATCTCAACGCGGCCAATCTTTTCGTGCACACCGTGCTGATGCGCGCGCTGCGCTACGATAGCGGCCTGCCCGCACATATGGCGGCGGCGTCACTCAACCGGAACGATCGCCCCGACGCCCGCGCCTGAAGATGGCGCCACGGTGAAGGCCGCATCGCGCGACGTTTCATAGGCCGTCGCCTGGATGGTCGAAACGCTCATGAACTCCGCCAGCGCCTGCTCGCGCGTCAGCGTCAGCAGCAGGAAGCCACGTTTGAGCCCTTCGGACCATTTGATGTGCGGATTGCGCGCGCGGATCGCGCCGGCGAAATCGAGCCCCGCCGCGGCGAAATAATCGCTCTCGCTGGGCGAGGTGATCGATGTGCCGCCGAATTCAACCGCCGCGCGCCCTTGCGCATCCTCAATCTCATTGGCCCAAGCGGTGTGGCTATCGCCGGTGACGACGATGGCGTTCGCACCCGCCGTGCGGATCGCCTCAAGCACCTTGGCGCGTGCAGATGGATAGCCATCCCACGCATCGAGATTGAGCGGGAAAGGAAAACGCGTCAGCTTCATCAATTGCGTTACGCCCGGGCGCACTTGCTCAAGCGCCGCCGCCAGCGCCGCCGGCGCGCGCGAAACATCCGGCGCCGTCACCGGCGCCATAATGATCTGATTGCCGATCACCTGCCACGTCACGCCCGCGCGGCGTGAGCCTGCAAGCTCTCCCGCCAGCCATTGCTGCTGGCCATCGCCAAGCAGCTTGCGCTCTGCGAGCAGCGCATCAATCGCCGCCGCATCAGGCGCGAGGAAAAAGCCCGGCGGCAGATCGCGCGCGCTTTGAATGAGGGCTTGCGCACGGCGCCAATCCAGCACCGGGCGCATTTCGGCGCCGGCTTCCTCAAAGATCGCAGGAAAGCGCTGCATCGCCGGCGTATCGGGCTCGCCATCGCGCAACGCCACCGGCGCTGCGGGATTGGCGAAATTCCAGCGCTGCATTCGCAGCGGCAATTGCTTGGCGTAATCGTGCGGCTCGTCACGCGCTGTGAGCCGCGTTTCCAGCATGATCAGGCTGAAGAGATCGCCGAACTGGAAGCTGCGATTGATCGCCTCGAACGCTTGGCCCGGCGCGGGCTCGCGGATCGGCATCCATTCATAATAAGCGCGCAGCGCCGCCGCCTTGCGCGCAGCCCAATCGCCCTCGCCTTGATTGTGATTTTCCGCCCCGCCCGTCCAGGAATCGTTGGCGACCTCGTGATCGTCCCACACCACAACCCAAGGCGCGACAGCGTGCGCAGCCTGCAATTCGCGCTGGGTTTTATATTGCGCGTGGCGGGCGCGATAATCTTCGAGCCGCACGCATTCCACTTCCGGTGAAGGAATGCGCCCCAACGCAATGCCGCTATCGCCGCCATAGCCAGAGAGGCCGTACTCATAAATGTAATCGCCAAGATGGACGATAAGATCGAGCCCTTCGGTTTTAGAGAGCGCGTCATACGCGTTGAAGAAGCCGTGAGGATAGGAGGAGCACGAGGCGATTCCGATCTTCACTGAATCCAGCCGCCCTTGCGGCAGCGTGCGCGTGCGCCCCACCCCACTTGAAGCTGCGCCCGCGCGGAAGCCGTAGAAATACGGCGCGCCGGGGCGAAGGCCCGTGACGTCAACCTTTACGGTATAATCGCGCGCGGCGCTGGCTTCGACGACGCCGGTTTTCACGATGTCGCTCAGCTCGCGATTGCGCGCCACGATCCAGCGCACCGGCACAGGGCCCGTTTGCTCGGGCGAAACACGCGTCCAGATGATCAGCCGATCCCGGCCAGGATCGCCCGAGGCCACGCCATGATTGAACGCCACCGCGCCTTCATAAGCCGGGGTTTCAACGTTCGGCGCGCACGCGGCCCCTGCCGCAACGCCAAGCCCCGCCAGCGCGCCGCGGCGCGTCCAATGCCGTTTGCCCATGGATGTCTCTCCCTGCCGCGATTTCTCGCAAGCCGCGCCCCAAAGCGCAACGGGGCGGCCTCAAGGAGGCCGCCCCGCGCGATTTAGAAGCGCACCTTCACTTCCGCCCCGATCAGGCGCGGCGCGCCGCGGATGAAGGTGGGGATGGTGAAGGAATCGCCGGTATTGCCGGCGTCGATCAGGTAGTCCTCATCCAGCGCATTGGTGACAAAGAGGCCAAGCCCCCACCGGCCGCTGGCGTGATCGAACCCGGCGCGGACATTCAAGAGCCCGTAGGCATCCTGATATTCATCGACGATCGTATCGGCCAAGCCCGGCAGCGGCGAAGGCTGCAGATCTGAGCGATCATTATCGTCATCGAAGAAGATCTTCGATTGCCAGGTGTAGGTCGGCGTCACGTAGAAGGCGCCGGCGCTGATCGGGAATTCATAGCGCAGGCCAAATGACGCCGAATGATCGGGCGAGAGGCGGAATTTGTTGCCCTCGCGCGCGCCGCCGTCAAAGCGGGCGTGGTTGTAGCCGTAGGTGGCGAACACATGCAGGCCGCTCAGCGGCCGCCAATTGGCCGCGCCCTCAAAGCCGTACGCTGACGCCTCGCCCGCATTCACGGTGACAAGCGCCAGCCCGTCAAACGTCGTCGTCTGGAAATTGTTGTACGCGTAGTAAAACACCGAGCCTTCGAGATCGAGCGTGCCGCCCGCGATGCTCTGCGTGCGCAAGCCAAGCTCGTAGGAATCCACCTCTTCCGCCGGCAAAAAGCGCGCGCTCGGCGAACTGCCCGGCAGATTGCCGGCGGCCAGTGAGATCACCTCCGGCCGGCGCCCGCGCGCGTAGGAGGCCCAAGCGGAGATGTTGTCCGCCAGCGCATAGCGGCCAATCAGGCGCCAGGTCAGCGCATCGTATTCGCCGCTGTGCTCAAGCGGGGCCGCCATCGGCTGCGTGAACAGGCCCACCGGCACAAGCGCGCCCGCGCCCCCGCCCATCGCCACCGTGCCAAGCCCGGTGTTCACCTGCCCGGCCAGCGCGGTGAGATAGGCCGCCGTCGCCGTATCGCCCGCGAGCGTCGCCGCTGCGATGCGGCTCGGCAACGCTTGCGCCAGCAGCAAATTGCCCAGCAAGCTCGGCGCGCTGGCGCCCGCGGTGAGGCGCGAGAGCTTTTCATCTTCGGTATAGCGCACGCCGGCGGTAAGTTCGAAGCGATCGGTCACGCGCCAGGTGGCGTCGGCGAACAGTTCAAACGATTCAGTCTCACCGTAATTTTCGGAATACTCATAATGGGCGGTGTTGAACGCATTGTAGACATTCGCCGCGCCGGGGCCAAAGAGGCTCGAAAGCCCGCTGATCAGCGCCGGCGCGTAGGCCGCATCAAACACTGCAGAGCTTGGCGTGAACGGCCCCGGCAGCGCACCTTGCGCGAACGCGAAGGCGTAGCGCTCATCATATTGCGTGGGCGTGCGCTGTGAGCCGCTTTCATCGAAATAGGATACGCCGAAGAAGCCGGTAAGCGGCCCGCCATTATCCCAAAGCAGGCGGAATTCCTGGCTAAATTGCTGGCCCTGCGCATCTTCGGCGGCGACGATCAGCGGCAAGCCCGAGCCATCGGGATCGAAGGTTTCAAACGCTTCAAACTCGCGCCAGCCGGTGATCGATTGCAGCGTGAACGAAGGGCTGATGTCCCAACGGCCCAGCAGCGTGGCGGCGCGCACCTCGCGCTCAAGCCCAAGCGCGCGGCCGCCCTCGAAATTGCCGAAAGTGTTGAGCGCGGCGGGTGTGTAGGGGCTGAGATCAGAGCCCGTCGGCGCGAACGTGCCTGATTTGAACGGCGTGCCGCTGTTGGAATCGGTGTGGATGTTGCCGATCAGATCAAAGCGCAGATTGTTCGTCGGCCGGAAGGCGACGCCCACGCGCGCGGCCGCCACATCCACCGCGCCCAGCGCTTCCCCGCCAGCGAGATTTTCAACATAGCCGTCGCGCGTGCGCAGCGCGAACATCTCGTTCAGCGGCGCATTCAGCGCCAGCATCATGCGCCCATAGCCATCCTCGCCGCCGCCCGCTTCAAGATTGAGCGAGGGCGAAGAAAAATCCGGCTTATTCTGGATCACGTTCACCGCGCCAATCAGCGCGCCGCGCCCGTATAGCGTGGCTTGCGGGCCGCGCGCCACTTCCACGCGCTCGACATCAAACAGCTCCATATAGGAGCCGCGGCTGCGCGAGGTGGAGACACCATCCTGATACACCGCCACGCGCGGCTCAGTGGTGGCCTCCCCTGAGTCTGAGGTGATGCCGCGGATCACGAAGCCCGGATTGTTGGCGCTTTGCTCCTGCACCTCAAAGCCCGGCACAAATAGCGCGAGCTCATCATATTTCGTCACGCCCAGCGTGCTCAGCATCTCTTCGCCATAAGCAGTGACGGCGATCGGCACTTCGATCAGCCGCTGCTCACGCAATTGCGCGGTGATGACGAGCTCTTCGGTTTCCGTCACCGCTTCCTGCGCATGCGCTGCGCCGGCAAAGCCCGCGCTCAACGCCAGCGCGCTCACCCACATTTTCTGCGACATTGCTTAACCCCAAACCCGATGCTGCACTGCAGCGGGGCGCTAGAGGGGTTGGGCGACAAGTGCGTGACGTTTGCGTGTGATCGCGGTGAAGCCTTCACGCGCGAAACGCCGCATCCCGCAAGGTGAGCTTAGCGTGCGCGTACGCGAATACGCACGGGCTGATGATCGGTGTGGGCAAAGCCCATGTCCACGCCCTCCACCCGCTCCACCACCACGTTGGGAGAAACGATGAAGCCATCGATGCTCGTCACATAATTTTCGCCCGCCACATAGGGCTGATGATTGGTGCGCACGCTGGGGGTGTTTGCGTCCGCCGCGAGCGTCCAGCCTTCGGGCAGGGCATCCTGCGGAAATGGGAAAAGCCAAAACAGAAAGCGCTCATCTGTTGTGTGCGGGAAATGGGTTTCGGCGATCTGGAAATTCCAATCGCCGGCCAGCACCACATATTGCCCGCGCGCGTATTCGGCCTGCGCCCAGGCCATGAGCTCACGCAATTGCCGCGTGCGCACCGCCGCATCTTCATCGAACGCCGCCAAATGCACGCTGGCGATGCTCCAGCCGGGGCCGCCGCTTTCGCGCGGGATCTGCGCAATCAGAGACGCATAGCGGCGCTTGACGCCAAAAATCGCGCTATCCTCCGCCGGCAGCGGCGTGACCTCCGCTTGCGCGATGGCGTAGCGCGAATAGATCGCCTGCCCGTGCTGCAGCCGGATCGGCCATGGCATCAGGCGCGTGAGAAAGTCCGCGAAGAAAACGCTGTCGCGCCCCGCCAGCGTGCGATCAATCGCGCCTTTGAGGTTCACCCAATAATTTACCGGCCCATCGTGAGCGATTTCCTGAAACACCAGGATATCCGCATCCTCGCGCCCCACCGTTTCAGCGATAAAATCCACATTGGCCCGCACCGCCTCGCGCGAGGGCGGAAACATGTGCGCGCCGCCATCGGCCACGAAATCGCTGCCCGCGCCCAGCCCGCCATAGCCGAGATTCCACACGGTGACGCTCAGAGCATCGCCCGCCAGCGCCTCGGCTTGGCCAAGGCGGGGTTTCACATCACGCGCATCGGCCACGGTGTTGGAGTTGAGGGCGTAAAAGCCGAGCGCCCAAAGCGCGCCGAACGTGGCGATGGCCGCCAGAACAACAAACGTGCGTTTCATGCCCCTAGCTCTACAGCCCCCCTCCGCTTAAGGGGAAGGGCCGCCATGACCGACGACCAAGACTACGCCGCCCCCGGCGAAACCCGCACCGCCACCGCCCCACCAGAAGCGGCGGGCGAGCGCGTGGATGCGTGGCTGGCGACGCTCTGGCCCGATCTCTCGCGTGCAGGGCCTGATCGGCGCGGGCAAGCTCAGCGCCGATGGCGCGCCGGTGACAGCCGCGAAGGATAAAGTGCGCGTAGACGCCGCCTATGCGCTTGAGCTGCCCCCGCCAGAGCCGGCCGCGCCGCAGCCTGAAGCGATCCCCATCGAGGTGGTGTTCGAGGATGAGCATCTCATCGTCGTCAACAAAGCCTCCGGCATGGCGATGCACCCCGCCCCCGGCTCAATGCGCGGCACGTTGGTGAATGCGCTGCTGGCCCATTGCGGCGATAGCCTCTCAGGCATTGGCGGTGTGGCGCGCCCCGGCATCGTGCATCGCATCGATAAGGATACGACCGGGCTCGTCGTCGTCGCCAAGCATGATCGGGCGCATCAGGGCCTCGCCAAGCTGTTCGCCAAGCACGATCTTGAGCGCGCCTACTACGCCATCACGCGCGGCGCCCCGAAAGAGCGCGCGGCGACGATCGAAAATCGCATCGGCCGCTCCGGCGATGATCGGCGCAAATATGTGGTGCTGCGCAATCAAGATAGCGAAGCCGGCAAGATCGCCGTCACACAATATTGGACCATTGAAAGCTTCGGCCAGCACGCAGGCGAAAGCGCCGGGCGCCCCGCCGCCGCCTTGATCGAATGCCGGCTGCACACCGGGCGCACGCATCAGATCCGCGTGCATCTTTCGCATCTCGGTGCGCCGCTGATCGGCGATCCGCTCTATGGCAAACAGCGCAATCTCAACGCCGCCGGCCCGCATGCGGCGGAAGCTGACGAAGCCGCCCGCGCCTTCCCGCGCCAAGCGCTGCACGCCGCCGTGCTTGGGTTCACGCACCCGATCACCAAGCAAGAGCTGCGCTTCGAGAGCGCGCTGCCTGCCGATATGGAAGCGCTGCTGGACGCCCTGCGCCGGCTCTGAGCGCACTTTCGCCGTTTTCAGCCGGCAAAGCGCAGATATGGGGGAGCAAGCGAGCCTAGCTGGTTGGCGTTTGCGCGCGGCGTCGCGGGCCGGCGCGGTGCTGGCCTGCGCAGGCCTGGCGGCGCTCATGGTGGCTGTATCGAG
>DAORMO010000151.1:5434-7774 GCA_035440585.1 Terricaulis sp. | reverse complement strand
CCAGGAGAAGCCGCCCTCATTATCCGGCGTGCGGCCGAAATGGCCGTAGGCGGCGGTGCGGGCGTAGATCGGCTTGTTAAGGCCCAGATGCTCGCGGATCGCGCGCGGGGTGCAGCCATCGACAAGGTCGGGCAGCGCCTTTTCCAGCTTGGCGGGATCGATCGTGTCGGCGCCGTGGAGATCGACGTAAAAGCTCGTCGGGCGCGCCACGCCAATGGCGTAGCTTATCTGAATGGTGCAGCGATCGGCAAGGCCTGCGGCGACCACGTTCTTCGCCAGATAGCGGCACATATAAGCGGCCGAGCGATCCACCTTGGTCGGATCCTTGCCGGAGAATGCGCCGCCGCCGTGCGGGGCCGCGCCGCCATAGGTGTCCACAATGATCTTGCGGCCGGTGATGCCGGCGTCGCCATCGGGACCGCCGATTTCAAACTTGCCGGTGGGGTTGATGTGCCACTCGGTTTTCTTGGTGATGAGCCCTTCAGGGAACACGCCCTTCACGTAGGGCTCAAGCAGCGCGCGGATGCGCTTGGTGGAATAAGACTCAGCGCCGAGCTTTTTGGTGTGCTGGTGCGAGACAACGATCTGCTCCACATGCACCGGCTTGCCGTTTTCGTAGCGCAGCGTGACTTGGCTTTTCGCATCCGGCTCAAGCTCGGGGCGTTCGCCGCTGTGGCGCGCCTTGGCCAAGGCTTTGAGGATGTTGTGGCTGTATTGCAGCGTGGCCGGCATCAGCTCGGGCGTTTCGTTGCAGGCGTAGCCAAACATGATGCCCTGATCGCCCGCGCCTTCGTCTTTCTTGGCGCCCGCGTCCACGCCCTGGGCGATGTGGGCGGACTGGCCGTGCAGGAAGCAGGAATAGCGCGCCTTCTCCCAGTGGAAGCCCTTTTGCGCGTAACCGATGTCTTTGATCGCGGCGCGGACCTTGGGCTCAAGGCTGGCGATGATCTCTTTCGTCAGCGCTTTGTTCTCGGCCTTGGAGCCGCCGGGCTTGCCGGCGCGGACTTCACCAGCGAGAACGATGCGGTTGGTGGTGACCAGGGTTTCGCACGCCACGCGCGCTTCAGGCTCGGCGCTCAGGAAGGCGTCCACCACCGTATCGGAGATGCGATCCGCGACCTTATCGGGGTGGCCCTCGGAGACGCTTTCACTGGTAAAAACGTAGGAATTTCTGGTCACTCGGATTCTCCGCCCCGCTCGAAAAAAGCGGTTCGTCTTACGGAGAAGCAGTGTTTAAAGCAACAATAGCGGGCGTTTAGCCGCGCTTACCTTGCTCTTCTTCGGCCAGCGCGCGCACCAGCTCGACCACGCGGCGGCGCACCTTGACGTTCTTAATGCCCGCAAACAGCGCCATCATCTGCGCCCCTTCGGGCGTGGCCAGCACGTCGTCCACGAAGTCTCGCTGGGTTTCCGCCACGCCAGCGGCGGCGCGGGCGCTCAAGTTTTCAAAAAAGCGCGAGACCGGCATATCCAGGGCCGAGGCGATATCAAACAAACGGCTTGCAGCTATTCGATTGACGCCCTTCTCGTATTTTTGGACCTGCTGGAAGGTTACACCGAGTAATTCTGCGAGCTTTTCTTGGCTCATGCCAATCTCGAGCCGGCGAGTACGCACCCTTTGGCCCAGTTTCTTATCAACTGCGTTGGCGGCCCGCTCGTCCGACATGAATTTCTTTCTAGAAGCTTCGCGAGGGCAGCAACAACCGCAATGAAGCGACAATTACAAGTAGGAATGCGATCAACGACAGACCCCAACGCGCATAAACGGTTTCCGCCAGCGCGTTCGGCAATTGCGCCTCTGCATACAGCAGCCCGGGCCGCGTTTCGCGCACAACGCGACCAAATGGATCAATTATTGCCGAAATCCCGCCCGAGGCTGCACGAGCCATCGGCAACCCCTCCTCGATCGCGCGATAACGCGCCATCGCGTAATGCTGCCAAGGGCCGGTTCCATTGCCGAACCAGGCGTCATTGGTGACCGAGACGATCCAGCCCGGGCGCTCAGCCCCGCGCGGGGTGAGGCCAGGAAAGATCGCTTCATAGCAAATGAGCACGGCGGCCGGCGGCGCATCGGGGATCACAAGCCGCATCGGCGGCGCGCCTGCCTCAAAGCCTGCGCCAATGCGTTGCAGCGGCGCGATGTTGAGCGTGCTGATCAGCGACCAAAGCGGGATGAATTCGCCGAACGGGACGAGCCGGTGTTTGTCGTAAATTTGGCTGAGGCGCGGAACCCCGCTGACGCCGTCAATCACCGCTGCGGAATTGAAGTGCGCGATCTCATCGCCGCGCGCCTCGCGGCGCGTCACGCCCGCGATCAGCACGCGATCGCCCATGCCCTGC
>DAORMO010000151.1:0-5393 GCA_035440585.1 Terricaulis sp. | reverse complement strand
CGGGATCGCGCCCTCGGGCCAAATCACCACGGCGGCGCGGCTGTCGCGCGGCGGGCCGGAGGCGTCGAGATAGCGCTGCAGCACGCGCCATTCCTGATCGGTGCGGCTCTGCCACTTCTCAGCTTGGCCGAGCCCGGAATCGGCGACGCGTACAATCGGTTGCGCGCCGGGCGGATCGATCGGCGCGCTGGCGATGCGCTGGGCGCCCCACCCCCACATGAGGCCGATGCACAAACCGGCGACGATCAGCGGCGCAAACCGCCGCCCCGCGCCTGCGCCTGCATCCGCCACCGCTGCGGGGGCGGCAAACAAAAACAGCGTGAGCAGCGAAAGCCCATATGCGCCAACCAGCGCAGCCATTTGCGAAACCGGCTCGCCCGGCGTCCAGACATAAGCGGGCAATAGCCACGGCAGACCGCCGAACAGGTGCCCGCGCAGCCATTCGGTGACGAAGAGGATCGCCGCGAAGCTGGCGATGCGGCGCAGATCGCGCGTCCACACCGCCATGGCGAGCGCGCAACCGAAGGCCCAAAACAGCGCGAGCACGAGCGCAAGGCCCAGCACGGCCGGCGCGCCCCAGAGCGGCCCCCATGCAGCGGAATCCACCAAGAACGCCGAGGAAATCCAATAAACCCCGGTGCTGAAATGGCCGAGGCCAAACCAAAGCCCGGCGCCAAAAGCGGCGCGGATCGGCTTAGGCTTCGCGTGCGCGCTATCAAGCAGCCAAACCAGCACGATGAGCGCAAGCGCATAGAGCGGGGTCCATTGAAACGGCGCGTGGCCGAGCGTGGCCAGCCCGCCGGCGCCGATCGCGAGAAAGCGCCGCTGCCAGGGCGTGCGCGCGTCAAACCATTGGTGAATGCGCGAGGCAGTCATCGACACTCCGTGCGGCGCGGTGTTGGACCCTGAGTTGCGCCCGCCGTCAATTGCTCCTCATCGCAGGCCTGGCCTTTTGCGGGAACAAGGGCGGCGCTCAAACCGCTGAATTTGCGCGCTTGACGCGGATGCGCTTCACACGGCGGGGATCAGCATCGATGATCTCCACATCAAATCCGGCTGGGTGATGTAGGATCTCGCCACGCTGCGGCAGGCGCGCGGCGAGCGCCACGGCAAGGCCGGCCGCGGTGTCGAACTCATCTTCGTGTTCCGGCAGATCAAGGCTTGCGCCGAGCTTTTTCTCCAGCTCCTCGATCGAGGCGCGGCCATCGGCTTCAAACGCGCCAAACGGGCGCTCTTGCACGAGGCCGTCATCCTCATCGTGCTCATCCTCGATGGCGCCGACGATCTGCTCGACCAGATCTTCCATCGAAACCAAGCCATCGGTGCCGCCATATTCATCAACGACGAGCGCAAGATGGATTCGGCTCGATTGCATTTTGAGGAACAGGGTCGCCAGCGTCATCGATTGCGGCACAAAGAGGATGTCGCGCTTGATGCGCGCCAAAGCGCGATCGGCGAATTTCGAGCGCGGTTCGCCATTTTCATCGGGCGCGAGCAAGGACATCACATCGCGCACATGCACAAAGCCCTGCGGATCATCCAGCGTTTCGCCATAGACTGGCAGGCGCGAGTGCTGGCTCTCAGAAAATTCGCGGGCCGCCTCCCCCAGCGTCGATGAAATCTCGATGGCGACGATGCCGGCGCGCGGGCGCATCACATCCGCCACGCGCAGGCGATCAAAGCTGGCGGCGCGCAGGATCAGATCCTTATGCGCGCCTTCAATGGCTTCGCCGCGATCTTCGCGCTCGCGCAGCGCTTCTTCCACGGCGGCGGCGGGCCCTGCGCTCTCCTTCGCGAAATAGCGGGTGAGGCGTTGCATAAGGCCCGCGCGTCTTCGCGAGGGTTGTTCTGGGCTGTCGTCGCCTATGTCGGCCATGCTTGGTCTGTCGCACTCCTTTTTGCGCCGCTAAGCGTAGGGATCTTCTATCCCAAGCTCAGCGAGAATGGCGCGCTCACGCGCTTCCATCCGCTCGGCGTCTTCCGGCTCTAGATGATCATACCCCAAAAGATGCAAAAAGCCGTGCACCACAAGATGAGAAGCATGGTGAACGAAGCTTTTGCCTTGATTTTCCGCTTCGCGCGCAATGGTTTCGGCCGCGAGGGCGATGTCGCCTAAGAACCCCGCCTCCCCTGCCGCGGGCGGAAAAGAGAGCACATTGGTGGGGCCGGGCTTATCGCGGAATTGCTGATTGAGCGCGGCGATGGCCGCATCATCGGCCAGCAGCACCGCCACCGAGCCTGCCTCTTCCTCGGCCTGCGCCGCCAGCTGCAACGCGCGCGCGAGCGCGTCTTCGTAGCCGGCCCACGGGTCAGCTTCGAGAATAAAATCGATCGATAATGGAGGGTCGTCAGCCATGGCCGGTTTCGTCGCGCTGGTAGGCTTCGACGATCTTGGCGACAAGCCGATGGCGCACGACATCCTGCGCAGCGAAGCGGATGATCTCGACGCCATCAATGCCTTCAAGGATCGAGATGGCGTGCGCGAGGCCCGATTGGTCGGGGCGCACAAGATCAATCTGCGACGGATCGCCGGTGACAACCATGCGCGAGCCTTCGCCCAGGCGCGTGAGCACCATCTTCATTTGCAGCACGGTGGCGTTCTGCGCCTCATCGGCGATGACGAACGCGTTTGAGAGCGTGCGCCCGCGCATGAAGGCGACGGGCGCGACTTCGATCTGGCGCCGTTCACGCCGGATCTTGAGATCGTTTTCACTCATCTGGCTGCGGAACGCATCCCAGATGGGCTGCAGATACGGATCGACCTTTTCCGAAAGATCGCCGGGCAGATAGCCGAGCTTTTCGCCCGCCTCCACGGCTGGGCGCGTGACGATAATCTTATCCACGCGCTCTTGCTTGAGCGCCTCAACAGCGGCGGCGACGGCAAGGAAGGTTTTGCCCGTGCCGGCGGGGCCGACGCCGAAGATCAGATCAATCCGCTCATCGCGCAGCGCATCGACATAATGCACCTGGCGCGGCGTGCGCAGCGTCAGCCCGCCAAGCTGCGGCAGCGTCAGCGGCGCGGCGCTATCGGGATCGCCGTCCGAAAACGAGATTGCAGCTTGCACATCGCCTTCGCGCACGCGGCCTTTGCGGCGCGCGAGGTCAGCCAGCGCATCAATGATGCGCTGCGCGCGATCGAGATCAGCTTCCGATTTGGCGCGGATCAGCACGCGATCGCCTTGGGCGTCGAGCGTAAGATTATAGGCAGGCTGCCCGCGCGGGGCGGAAGGATCGCGGAACGCTTCTTGGATATTGGCCAAGTGCCGGTGCAGCGGGCCGAACACAGCCTGCGCCACGCCCGCTTCTGAAAGCGCTATGGTGCGGGAGAATTCGCCTTCGCTCACGCGGCCTCCGTTTCGGCGACAACGCGCTCACCCGTCAGTGAGTTCTGTGTCGCGCCGATGATTTTCACGCGCACGATCTCCCCATCGCGCGCCTGCTCATCCAGGAAATGCACCGCTTGCAGATAGGGCGAGCGGCCGTGCGCCTGGCCCGGCCGGCGGCCCCTGCCCGCGACCAGGATATCGAGCGTGCGCCCGATCTGGCTTTCATTGAAGGCGCGCTGCTGCTCAGAAAGCAGCGCTTGCAGAGCGGCGAGCCGCTCGGTTTTCGCCTCTTCCTTTACCTGGCCCATCATCGCCGCCGCCGGCGTGCCGGGGCGCTGCGAATATTTGAACGAATAGGCCGAGGCAAAGCGCACATCGCGCACCAGCGCCATCGTATCCTCAAACTCTTGATCGCGTTCACCAGGGAAGCCGACGATGAAATCGGTGGAGAGCGCGATGTCGGGCCGGGCGGCGCGCAGGCGCGCGATGATGTCGCGATAAAACGCGCCGTCATGCTTGCGGTTCATCGCCTTGAGCACGCGATCAGAGCCAGATTGCACCGGCAAGTGCAGATACGGCATCAGCTTGGGCTCCGCGCCATGCAGCGCGATCAGTTCTTCCGTCATCTCAACCGGATGAGACGTGGTGTAGCGGATGCGGGCGATTCCGTTGATCTCGGCGATGGCGGAAAGCAGATCGGCAAAGCCGCTTGAGCCCTCGCCGTGATAGGCGTTGACGTTTTGCCCTAGCAGAGAAATTTCGCGCACGCCTTGGTCCGCCAATGCGCGCGCTTCGGCCAGAATATCCGCGACCGGGCGCGAATATTCCGCGCCGCGCGTGTAGGGCACGACGCAGAAGGTGCAAAATTTATCGCAGCCTTCCTGGATCGAGAGAAACGCCGAAACACCATCGGGCGCGCGCGCGGGCAGCGCGTCAAACTTTTCCTGCGCGGTGAAATCGGCGGCCAGGCGCTCCCCGGTTTTGCGCGCGGCGCGGGCGATCAGCTCAGGCAGCTTGTGATAAGCTTGGGGGCCGACGACGAGATCAACCTCCGGCGCGCGGGCGATGATCTCCTCGCCCTCGGCCTGGGCGACGCACCCAGCGATGGCGATTGTGGTGGTTTTGCCCTCCCCTGCGCGGCGCTCCTTGTGCGCGCGCAGGCGGCCGATTTCGGAATAGACTTTTTCCGTCGCCTTCTCGCGGATGTGGCAGGTGTTGAGCACGACAAGATCTGCGTCATCGGGCTTATCGACCGGCGCATATCCCAATGGGCTGAGCACATCGCGCATGCGCTCACTGTCATACACATTCATCTGGCAGCCATAGGTCTCGATAAAGAGACGCTTCGGTTCTGGCCGCTTGGGATCAGACATTCGGGTTCTTCTCAGCCAGCCTTCTTGGCGGCGGCGGCGGCTTTGGCTTTTTCATCCATCGGCACGCCGTAGAGTTCGAGGCGGTGATCGACCAACTTGTAGCCAAGGCGGCGGGCGATCTCGTGCTGTAAACGCTCGATCTCGGGATCGACGAACTCGATCACGTCACCGGTTTTCATATCGATGAGGTGATCGTGGTGATGCTGGGGCACTTCCTCATAGCGAGAGCGCCCGTCGCGGAAATCGTGCCGCTCCAAGATGCCGGCTTCCTCGAACAGACGCACCGTGCGGTACACCGTGGCGATGGAAATGCCGGAATCGACCGCCGCCGCGCGGCGATGCAATTCTTCAACATCCGGGTGATCATGGCTGCTGGAGACAACGCGCGCGATCACGCGGCGCTGCTCAGTCATGCGCATGCCTTTTTCGACACAGAGTTTTTCTACACGGTCCATAGCGTCCTCTGCGCGCAGAGATAGCGCCTCAGAGGCGCGCGGTCCACCTCGGGGGCGGTTAATCGGGGGCCTTTAGGGCCAAGCGCATGACGATGGCGTCCACTTGGCCAGCCTCTGTCTTGTAATAGCCAGGGCGCCGCCCCGCCGCCTCAAAGCCGAGCTTGGCGTAAAGCGCGCGGGCGGACGCGTTATCTTCGGCCACTTCAAGGTGCATTTGCTCGGCCCCGCGGGCGGCGGCG
>DAORMO010000150.1:0-7946 GCA_035440585.1 Terricaulis sp. | reverse complement strand
TGTTGAGATCGCATAATTCGAGAAATATCGAATCGATAGGCGCCTGACAAGTCCCGATCTGAGAGGCTTGATCGTTCAGATGACGAAGACCGGCGCGAAGCCGCCGCCGGGCGTGCGGAAGTTCGTGGTCTGGCCCTGATAGAGGCGCGCGGCGGCGATGAGGATTTCGCCATCGTAGGTGTAGAGCCGCACATCCACTTTGCGCTGCACCCGCTCGCCATCGAGTTTGATGGTTCGTTCGCTGGGTGGCGCGATGCGTTGGGCGATATAGTCGCCTGCGCGTATTTCGCTCCATGTCCCGCGTGTGAGCTTGTCGCCGCGATAGACGGCTTTGCCGCCATGGCCGCACGCGGGCTTGAAGAAGAACCCCTTGCGCTCGTTCCATAGCGTTTGCGCATCGGCTTCCTTCACGCGCAGAGTTTGGGGAACGCCCGCTAGCGCTGCGGCATGCTCAGCATCGAGCCCCCAGTGCGCGAGCTTTGCGGAATCGGAGAGCAAAGTGAGATTTCGCTTATCGGCGAGGATGGCGTGATTGCGGGGGTTCGGCGTTACGACGACCGCGCCGCCCTCGTAAGCCGTTCTGAGTGCTGCGTGTTCGTCGTCCTCCAAGCTGAAATCGACGAGGCGGTTGTAGACCAAGTCGATGGGGCGCCCTCCGAACTGGAGCAGACCGCATTCAAAGCGGAGCTCGCGCGGATCGGCGATGGCGGCCTCAATTCCATGCCGTTCAAACAGCCGCTGTGCGAGCATAAACTCGGGATAGAGGTATTGCTCGTCCGGCCGCTCATCGACGATGGCGATGCGGCGCAGTGCATCGGTGCGGCCCTGTAGTCGCCATTCGGCTTCGAACATGTCGATGATGGCGCCGTCGAAGGCGCCGAGCGAAGCTCGGGCGAGCGCCTGTTCGACCTCTGCGCAACACGCGACCTGGGCGCGCGCCAAGAAGGCGTTGAGATAGGCGCCGCCCGCATTGGTGTTGACTTCAATGAGCTTTGGTCCCTCGGGCGTCAGGTGAAAGTCGTAGCCCATGAAGGCGCCGATGGGGCCATGATCGATCCGTGCGATTGGCGGCGCCCAGCCGAGGACCGCATCTTGATATGCCGGCAGGAGCGCGGCGGCCTCGATGGCGCGCACGATCGCCTGCATGGCGTCGCGGTCCGCCTTGGGCAGAAAAACCGGCGCATGCGAGAAAAGATGCGGATGCGACACGGTCAGCGCCGCGAAGAAATCCGCGTCGGCCACTTCGTGCTGGAGTGCGTTCGCAAGCGCCTGCTGATCCAGGGTGACGCAGAAGCATTCCCGGTTGAGCTGATCGGCGGCAGCACGTGCTTGATGAGGCGACATGGGCTCAAACCTCCGGATTCGCGCGGCGGATCGTGCCCTGAAGTTCGGTGGCTGCCGCGATGGTGTTCGAGACCGTGCCGTATTTGCGAATGTTCTTGTGCAGGAGTTCCAGACGCTGATCGCTCTCGTCAGTGTCGACGATGATCTCATAATCGATCCGGATCATCTTGGGCGGGCTGTCTTGGCGTTCGCCGTGCAGGCGCACCTCCATGCCGCGCAGATCGAACCTGATCATCGGCGCGACGCGCTCGGCGCCCTTGATCATGCAGGCCGCGATAGAAGCGAGTAGCAATTCGGCTGGGTTGAAGGCGTCGTCGCGCCCCGCGACGTCCGTGTCCAGCGTCAGCGAAGCGCGTTTCGTCCACGCCGTCGATCCGTGTGCATCCACGCGCTTTGCGGCGACATCATAGCTCAGCATGGCGCGAGCCTCCTTGGCGGCGTGTCGAAACCCAGGCCGCCGCCCAGAACCCGAACGACAGAATGAGCGAACCGGCCATGATCGCGATCAAAACCGGCGCATAGGACTGATTTGTCGACCAGAGTGCGGCGCCCGCAAGCGGCGCCAGCGCCTTGGCGATGGTGGCGGGCGTGTTCATGGCGCCATTAATAGCGCCGTAGCCCTGCGTTGTGATCATTTCTGGGACGGCGAGGCCGCGAACAATAGTCAGCACGCCATTGGAGGCGCCGTAGAGCGCAGCCACTGCGGCAACGATCGCAAGCGCCGTCGGCGCGAGGGCGAGCAGGGCGAACGCGATCGGGAAGCCCAGCACCACAATCGAGCCAATCCGGCGAATGGAGGCCCCGCGCGCGAAGACGCTCATGGCGATCCGTCCCGCCACTTGCGCAGGTCCAATCACCGCCATGGAAAACACGATATCCTGCGTCGAGAACCCGCGCTCAAGCAACAGCGCGTAGAGATGGAAGGTGAAGGCGGTGAACGCGCCGGCGTGTGCGGTGAAGGCAAGCGCGAGCATCCAGAAGACAGGCGCGCTTAGCGCTTCGCGCAAAGCGTCTTTGTCGTGAGGCGGAGAAGCAGTGGCCGAGCTTGTGACGCCTTTTTTCTCAATGCCGATCGCCAGCCAGTAAAGTGCAGCACACGCGAGATTGATCAGGCCGAGGCCGATCAGAGCGCCGCGCCAGTCGTACTGATCAAGCAATAGCTGAACGAGCGGAACGAAAACCGTGGAGGCAAAACCGCCCCAAAGTGTCAGCGCCGTGATGGCGCCGCGGGCTCCGCCGACATTGCGCCGCGCGATCACTGCAAACGCAGGCTCATAGAGCAGGGCCGCTTGAAGCGCGCCAAGGCCGGCCGCGA
Source organism: Terricaulis sp. (assembly GCA_035440585.1). Classification (GTDB taxonomy): domain Bacteria; phylum Pseudomonadota; class Alphaproteobacteria; order Caulobacterales; family Aquidulcibacteraceae; genus Vitreimonas. Next base: position 5,287 of record DAORMO010000150.1, on the reverse strand, counting down.
TGGCGAAGAAGATTGAGAGCGCGCTGACTTGCGACCAGGCGAGAAACAACGCGCCCGCCACGAGCGACCCCGCGCTCATGATGATCCGGCCATAGCCCTGATCGATAGCCTTGCCGATCGGATAGGAAGCCGCGGCCGCGAGCAAGAGTCCAAGCGTGGCCGCGCCATAGAGTTCACTCTTGCTCCAACCCAAATCGCGTCCCATCGCTTCGACGATCAGGGGGAAGCTGTAATAGAGCGCGCCCCACGAGCAGATCTGGCCAATCCCCAGCCCGCTGACAAACCAGCTCCAGCCGGTGACCGGCTGGAGCTTCGAGGCTTCAATCGCTTCGCTCACGCGGCGGCGCCGCAACAGGCTTGCGCCTTGGCGCCCACGACCGGCGCTGTGCTGCACAAGCCGGTCTCAGGCAGCACGAGTTCAACCCGGCGCGCCGCTTCGTGATCGCCGGCAAGTTCGGCGATCACTGAGCGCACTTGTTCGTAGCCCGTGGCCATCAGGAAGGTTGGCGCGCGGCCATAGACCTTGGAGCCGACGATGTAGAAGTTTGGCTCCGGATGCGTGAGTTCGACGACGCCATGTGGCGGCACCGAGCCGCACGAGTGCAGATTAGGATCGATGAGAGGGGCGAGCGCGGGCGGCGCCTCTACAGAAGGATCGATCGCAACGCGAAGCTCGCGCAGCATATCCAGATTGGGCCGCAATCCGGTAGCGACGACGATGCGATGGACGTCGAGGGTTGTTTTTTGGTCCCCAAGTTTGGCGCCGACGCCGAGGGCGTCGCCGTGCCTGATGATGCGTTGCACGGCGAAGGGCGCGAGCACTTCGAGGCGCTTGTCCTTGATCGCTTCCATGGCGGCCAGGCCCAGCGCGCCCCGTTGCGGCAATTGGTCATTTAATCCTCCGCCTAACAGCTTCTCGATGCGGTTGCGCCGAAGCGCCCAGAAAACCTTGGTCTCGGGCGCGTCCCTTTGCAGCGCGATGAGATCGAGCGCGACATTAATGGCCGAGTGCCCAGCGCCGACGACCAGTACGCGCTTGCCGACAAAACGTGCGCGCGCCTCGCCCAGCACATCCGGGATGCCGTAATCGATAAAGTCCTGCGCCTCGGCTTCGCCCAGAACCGGGAGGCCGTTGACGCCGATCGGATTGGGCTGTGACCACGCGCCAGACGCATCGATCACCGCCCGCGCCAAAGTCTCGTGCTCTTCCCCATCAGCATCGCGCCAGCGCAACGCGAACGGAGAGGCGGCGCGATTCGCGTCGTTCATCTTGTCATTGAAGGCGCGGGCGATGCGGGTGACGCGCGCGTTGACGATGGTGTGGGGTGCAATCGCTGGGTGCGCCGCAAGCGGTTCGAGATAAGTCTCCACGATCTCGCGCCCGGTGGGCGGTGCCGTCGGATTGGGCGCCATCCAGTTTATTGTCTTCAGAAGCGCATGCGCGGCATCGTCGATATTGTAAGCCCACGGAGAAAACACGCGCACATGGCCCCAGTCGCGCAGCGCGCTGCCAACACTTGGTCCAGCCTCCAGCAGCACGAAGTCGAGCTTGCGCTCGACCGCGCGCGCGGCAGCGGCAAGGCCAACCGGGCCCGCGCCAATGATGGCGATGGGAAGAGAATTGGTTTCAAGCATCGGACGTCTCCTTATTCCAAAAATGTCGAAATATGAGCGCAAAAAAATGCACTCAGGCGGGTTGTTTGATTCGTCGTTGGGCGGGCTTTGCGGCGCAGCCGACGTCGGCGCAGCACTCATCAGCGAGAAAGCCGATCAGTGCATCCATCGTCGGGTAGTGCGCCCGGCAGATCAGTGTCGTCGCCTGCCGCTCTTGGGTGACAAGGTCGGTATCGATCAGCCGGCGCAGATGATGAGAGAGTGTGGACGCCGCCATGTTCATGCGATCCTGCACGGCGCCGACAGGCAGGCCCTCATGACCGGCCCGAACCAGCAGGCGATAGATGCCGAGCCGGGTCGGATTGCCGAGCGCCTCCAACTGCGCCGCTGCTTTTTCGAGCTTCATGGAAATATGAATGGCGTTCGAGGCGCGTGCCGTCAAGTGCTATTTCGAACAATATCGAAAAAGGCGCCGATCGCCCGCCTTGGAATGTCCGTTGATGAGATGACGGAGCTTAGAGTCCGGACTTGGGATGTCTTTGTAACGACGGACATCCAAAGAGACTGGGCCAAGCGCTGGTGAGGCGTATTAAAAGGCGTTGGCGCTCGACGGGCGGCGTCGCGTGGGAATCAATGAAGCGGGCGTTGGTAGAGCGCGGCCTTGGTAAGGTTGAGGTCGGGAGTGTTGCGACCGCTTCGGGGCGATAGTGTTGAAAAAATCCTGGTGATTGGCCGTTAGGGCAAACGCTGACTCCGTTCCGAGAGTGGCTGTTCCAGCCGACCATTTGCTCCCCCGGATTGATGTGCCGATGGGTGTATCGTGGGTCTGTGGCTCTGGTTCCAGGAAAACGAGAGCGGGGCCGCGCGTTCATTCGGCGCGAAGGGTTTCGCGCGCCAGCGCGGCGATCAAGTCGGTTTGCGTAACGATGCCGACGATGCGCTGTCCATCCAGGATGGGGACGGCATCGACGCCGTTCTCGGCCAGTTGTGGCAATAGCGCGGCGATCAGCGTATCAGGCTTCGCGCTTAAAGGCGCGGCGCCCATAATGTCGGCCGCGTAGAGAGGGCGCTGCTTGGGTGCCCATCCCAGCGCTTGGAGCACGCCAAGGGAGCCTTGGGGTGAGCTTGCTTCGCGCGGTTGGATGCTCGCAATGAGGTGCAGCTGAAAAATAACGCCGACAAAGCGGTCGTCCGTGTCCACTACGGGCAGGGACGTGAAGCCGTGCAGGATAAACATGCTCACGATGTCCTGAAGCGGTGTCTCCGGGGCGACGGTTACAAGATCGCGCGACATGATATGTTCAGCGGTTTGCGGCGAGACGCGGTGGCCCGCCGCCGTCAACTCTGCGGCGGCGATAAGGCGTGCCAAATCCTCGACGCCGAGATTCAGAGATTGACGATAGCGCGAAAGGATGTCGGTCAATTCCGCTTCGCTCAAGCCGAGCCGCTCTGGCGCTGCATGGTCTTGTGTGCCGTGGGGATTGGGATCGCTGAATTGGCGGAACGGATAATGTCGCCCAGTCGCGCGGGCGTAGAGCGCCGCGATCGCCACGAGGATGGTAGTGCCCGCCGCCACGGGCAGGAGGATGAAGCTCAGGCCAAGCGGGCCGATGGCCTCAAAGCCCAGCACCACGGTCATCGCGACGGCGCCGCCCGGCGGATGCGTGGCGCGGCAGAGCGCCATTACCATGATCGCGACCCCGACTGCGATCGGGACGCCGAGCAAGGGCTGGGTGATCACCTGACAGATTCCGAGAGCGCTCAACGCTGACACCGTGTTGCCGACGATCGCCGGCCAAGGCTGCGCCAATGGGCTGTTTGGCGCCGCGTAGATCAGCACCGCCGTCGCGCCGAACGGCGCGATAAGATAAATTCCAAGCCGTAAGTCGGGCGCTATCAACCACGCCAATGTGGCCACAGCCGATAGGCCAATCAGCGCGCCGAGGCCTGCGCGCAACGCCTCGCGCGCGGGGACGGCCGTGACGGGGCCGAGTGCGTTAAGACGGGTCAAGGAACTATTGAATGCGCGCATTTGAATTTCAAACCGGAGAGGAGGCGATGCGGTAAGTGATCCGTTCGTCGCTTACAAGCGCGAGGTTTGCTTCCGCTTTGCGGGCCTGCCGAGTTCGCGACCGTCCATGGGATGAAACCGCTATTATGTCTCTTGCGTGAGGGACGCTATGAAGGGCGCTTTCTCGAAGCGCTAACAATTGGCTCGTGCCCCATATGCAGCGGCGTGCTGACGCCAGCCTGCAACAGAGCGTATCGAGACCATCTTCATCTCGACATGGGCGCCTATCGGATTTGCGCGACGCGTGCGGGTCAGAAGGGCGCCTTAAAGAGCTGAGCGTCTCTGGTCCAACTATTAAGACCTAAGTCGACGCAGCTCAGGCGGAACGCGCCCATGGCTGCGGCGTTGCCCCACATAAGGCGCCTCTCGAACGAGATTTCACCAACGGGATGTCAGATGGCTCGCTGCGACCAATGCGGAAACGATTACGACAAGGCTTTCACGCTGCAGCGCGGCGGTGAAACCTGGACCTTCGACTCGTTTGAATGCGCGATTGCGAAGATTGCGCCCCGCTGTGGCCATTGCAGCTGCGTCATTATCGGCCATGGCGTCGAAACAAAAGGGAAGATGTTCTGCTGCGCTCATTGCGGCGAACAAGCCGGCGAGGACGGGTTTCAAGATCGGGTTTAGCCCAAGTGGGGCATTGCTTCATATCGCGGCGAGAGATGGCGAGGTGATCGTATAGAGAAGGCCTTGCCGACGAAAATCCATCCCGGCTTCACCTCGAAAAGCCCGGCGGCGCATTTATGTTCAGCTGGGAAGAGAAAAATGGCCCGCCTGTAGAAACGCCCTCGCGGCGCGGCTTTGGGTCACTATTGATCGCCCGCCTTAGGCGCAGGTTGGCAGGGCGGCGCCTTCGTCGGCTTGCATGGATCTTGGAACCGGCGGGAGCCGAGCGGCTACAGCGTCATCTATGTCCCGTTTGAAAACGGACAGCCAAGCGGCATGCCGCGTGATATCCTCACCGGATTCCTTGACGCAAACAACAACGCCATGGGCCGGCCCGTTGGCGTTGAGATCGCGGGCGACGGCGCGCTGTTGGTTGCTGATGATGTCGGGAAAGTCATCTGGCGCGTTGCGCCGCGCGTTGTGCAACAATGATGCACAGCGGCGCGGTACCGAGGCTCTTAGCGCCTGACCCTGCCGTTTCGACGATTTCGAGCGCTATGCCCGGCGTTTGCGGTAAGGTGGCGTTTATGGACGAGCCCACCTCATTTCTCGGCAAAGATCTCGGCCAGGCGCAGGCCATCCGCGCCTATGATTGGTCATCCACTTCACTGGGACCGATCGAAAAATGGCCAAGCGCACTGAAAGCGGTGGTCGGCATGATGCTCGGCTCGGCCTTCCCCAAATGCATTGCTTGGGGGCCAGATCTGATCATGTTGTCGTGCCGGCATCTGGGCTGTTCCGTTCGCAGGTGGACTTTTGCCGCCACCTAACTTCCTGGCAACTAGGCGCGTTTCTTATTTGAGGGGCTCGGCGAACGAACGCAATCCGGGGGGATTACGAGCGTCCGTTATGCGGCGCTACCAGTTGAAGGCAGGTATTGTTCAGGTTTCTGGGACGCCCGCCCACACGCAAACCTGTCCGCGCCGCTGAGGG
>DAORMO010000149.1:4206-7991 GCA_035440585.1 Terricaulis sp. | reverse complement strand
TGCTGAATTATGAATTGGGAACCGGGCGCACGGCGGCCGCCGCCGCTTTGGCGCGGACGCGGGCCTCACCCACGTCGGCGCCGCGCGCGAGGGCGACGCCCATGCGGCGCTTTTTGAAGCTCTCGGGCTTGCCGAAGAGGCGCAGATCGCTTTCCGGAACAGCGAGCGCTTCGGCCAGGCCCTCAAAGGCGATCGCCTCCGCATCCTGTCCGCCATAGATCACGGCGCTAGCGCCTGGGCTGCGCAAGGAGACATCCACCGGCAGGCCGAGAATAGCGCGCGCATGCAGCGCGAACTCGCTTTGGCTTTGACTGATGAGCGTGACGAGCCCGGTATCGTGCGGGCGTGGGCTGACTTCAGAGAACCAGACATCATCGCCTTTCACGAACAGCTCGACGCCAAAAATGCCGAACCCGCCCAGCGCTTCGGTGACCTTGCCGGCGATGGCTTGGGCTTTTTCAAGCGCGGCCGCGCTCATCGCCTGGGGCTGCCAGCTTTCGACGTAATCGCCATCGACCTGCACATGGCCGATCGGCGCGCAAAAGTGCGTGCCGGATTCGGCGCGCACGGTGAGCAGTGTGATCTCGAAATCGAACATCACCTGCCCTTCGATGATGACGCGCGGCTGCTTCACGCGGCCTGCGCTCATGGCATAATCCCAGGCGGGGGCGACATCTTCTTGGCTTTTGAGCCGGCTTTGGCCTTTGCCGGATGAGCTCATCACCGGCTTGACGAAGCATGGAAAGCCGATGCGATCCACCGCCGCCTGCATCTCCTCAAGCGAAGAGGCGAAGGCGTAGGGCGAGGTGGGCACCTTCAAATCTTCCGCGGCAAGGCGGCGGATGCGCTCGCGGTTCATCGTGACGTGCGCGGCGTTGGCGGTGGGGATCACGGTGGCGAACTTATCTTGCTCAATGCGCACGAGCTCATCGGTGGCGATGGCTTCGATCTCGGGCACGATGAGATGCGGGCGCTCTTGCTCCACCAGGGCGCGGAGGGCTTTTGCATCCGTCATGTCGATCACATGCGCGCGGTGCGCCACCTGCTGCGCGGGCGCGTTGGCGTAGCGATCGACGACGATGGTTTCAACGCCAAGGCGCTGAAGCTCGATGACGACCTCCTTGCCAAGCTCACCGCCGCCAAGAAACATGACGCGGAGCGCGCTGGGAGAAAGCGGGGTGCCGATTTTGGTCATGTGCGAACCTAAGGGCCGAAAAATCGTAGGCGATACAGATAAGAGCGCAGATCCGCTAGGTGCGATCCGAGGTGATGCTCGTAATTGAATTTTGCCTGCCAGATTCCACTTTCTCGCCCATGCGCGCCATTTTCCCAAAGGGCGTCATCAATATCTCGCATGATATCCGCCAGACCATTGACCGCATCGCTCAGCGTTGCGCTTTCAGGCTCGCTCGCGGGAGATGGCCGGATAGAGTGATAAAGGCCAAATTCTGGAAACGCTGAGGCGATCGCATCCCGCCACCGAAGATGTGTGTTGGGACTCTCCCCGCCCGCAGCATCCACTGGCTCAACTTGAGGAAGCGCCAAGCACCTGAGCTCGAGACCGCTGAGCGCGGCGATGAGATCCCGTTGCCTATCTTCCGGCGTAAGACTGCCCGCTCGCGCGATCAGCGCCGACAATTCTTGGGCGCTTTCGACAAAATCGTCCCAGGCGTGCGTGCTGCTCATCGCCGCCCCAACATCGCCCGCACCGTCTCCCCCGCTTCCTCAATCGGATGGCGCACCGCCTCCTCGCGGAAGCGCTGCAAAGTTGGCGCGCCGGCGCGGTATTCTTCCATCCACGCGCTGGCGAATTTGCCGGATTGCACATCGGCCATCACGGCGCGCATCGCATCCTTCACGCGGGCGTCGATGATGCGCGGGCCGGTTTGGTATTCGCCCCATTCGGCGGTGTTGGAGATGGCGAGGTGCATGCCAGCGATGCCGCGCTCATGGATGAGATCGGAGAGCAGCTTCACTTCGTGCAGGCAATCGAAATAGGCCAGCTCCGGCGGCGTGCCGGCCTCCACCTGCACCTCCCAAGCGGTGCGGATCAGATGCGTGAGCCCGCCGCAGAGCACCACTTGCTCGCAATAGAGATCGCCCTCGGTTTCGATCTTGAACGTGCTTTCAATCATGCCGGCGCGGCCTGCGCCGATGGCGGCGGCGTAAGAATACGCCAGCGCTTCGGCGTTTCCGCTTTCATCCTTGGCGATGGCGACGATGGCGGGCAGGCCCCCGCCCTTCACGAACGCTTCGCGCACCGCTTTGCCAGGGCCTTTTGGCGCGACCATGGAAACATCCACGCCCGCGGGCGCGGTGATGAAGCCGAAATGCACGGCGAAGCCATGCACGAACATGAGCGTTTGGCCGGCGCGTAGGTGCGGCGCGATCTCGGCCGCGAAAAGATCGGGCATCACCTCATCGGGCGCGCACATCACCAGCACGTCCGCGCTTTGCGCCGCGTGCGCGACTGGGATCACCTCAAACCCCGCCGTGCGCGCTTCATCGGCGCGGCGCGCGCCTTCATGCAGCGCGACGGAAACGGCAACGCCCGCATCGCGCAGATTGAGCGCATGCGCATGCCCCTGCGCGCCATAGCCGATAACGGCGACGCTTTTGGCTTGGATGAGGCTTAAGTCCGCGTCTTTTTCATAAAGCACGCGCATGGGCGAAACTCCGTGGTAGGATGGCGTCTCTAGCCCGGAAGCCGCCGCTTCGCCACCCGAGTGCGCCGACATGACGCCTGAAACCATCGTGAATTTCTGGATCGAAGCGGGCCCGCAGAAATGGTTCGCCAAGGATGACGGGTTTGACGCTGATCTCAAGCTCACCTTCGAGGCCGCGCATCTTACTGCGGCGCGCGGGGGCTTTGCCGAATGGGAGGAAAGCGCGACGGGCGCTTTGGCCCTGATCCTGCTGTGCGATCAGATCCCGCGCAACATCTATCGCGGCTCCGCGCACGCTTTCGCCACCGATCCGCGCGCGCTGCATGTGGCTGAACGCGCGGTGGCGCGCGAGTTTGATGAGGCGTTTGAACCTGAGGTGCGGGCGTTTTTCTATCTGCCGTTTGAGCACGCCGAGGATTTGGACGAGCAGGCGCGCAGCGTTTTATTGTTCGAGGCGCTGGGCGATGAGAATTATCTCAATTACGCCATCGTGCACCGCGATGTGATCGCGCGCTTTGGCCGCTTCCCGCACCGCAACGTCGTGATGGGGCGCATCACCACGCCTGAAGAACAGGCGTTTTTGGATCAAGGCGGCTTTTCCGGGTGAGTTTACTGCACTGGCGCGTCGAACGCGTAGCGCCAATTGCCATCTAAATCGCGTGTCCAGATGCGGACATAGCGGCGCTGGCTGGTTGCGCCGCTGGCGGTGACGCGGGCTTGGCCATAGGTCCAGCCCATATCGCCGCGCGAGGAGACGCGCGCGGTTTCGGGCGTCCATTCCAGGCGCGCGCCGGCAGGCCAGGGCGAGCGCACGGCGTTGTAGGCGGCGTAAGCGTCAAACGCGGCGGCAACGCCATCGGCGCGGGATTTGGCGGAGAAGGCGCGATCGGCTTCCAGCAATTCGCGCTGAGCGGCGGCTTCGAGCTCTTCATTATCGCGCGAGCCGGCAAGCTCGGAGAGGCGCAGCACAAGGCGCCCGGCCGCATCGGTATTGCCCACGCAGGCGCGCGTCAGCGAGGTGGCGCGGCCATTGGCGAAAATTTCGATGAACGCCTGCTCCCCGCCGGGACAATTGCTAGCGCCGCCGCCGACAACGCCGGAGACGCCCGAAAGCGCGCG
>DAORMO010000149.1:3844-4073 GCA_035440585.1 Terricaulis sp. | reverse complement strand
CAAAGCGGATCACGCGCGCCACCCCGCCCGGATTGGGCGCAACAGTGACGCGGACGGAGGTTTCGATCCCCTCCGCGCCCAGCGCGGCGCGCCCGCCCAACGTGGGGGTTGAGTCGGCGGCGATCAGGGGGCTGGCCCAGCCGGGCGCCCGGAGGCTGAGGTTTTGCGCGGCGGCAGGGCCGGCCAAAAGCGCGGCGCTTGCGAAAACGACAGACAAAATCCGCATCTT
>DAORMO010000149.1:0-3657 GCA_035440585.1 Terricaulis sp. | reverse complement strand
CCGATGGCGGCGGCGTCGCTGAGGCGCATCTCCCCGCGCAGATGCGCCATCAGCGCGGGCGCGCCGTGGGCTTTCATCGCCGGCAGCGCCGGATCGAGATCACGGGCGGCAAAGGCGCGCACCTCATCAAGCGCGCCGGCCTCAAGCATCGCATCAAAGCGGCCATTGACGGCGGCGTAGAGTGCTTCCCGATCTGGCGTCAGCGCAAAGCCGCGCCATTGATCGGGCGTGAGCGGGGCTTTGGTATTGGCGTGCAGCACGCTGATGCTTTCGCCGGTGGTTTCGAGCACCTCCAGCGCGCGCAGGATGCGGGGCGCATCGTTCGGCTCCAGCCGGGCGGCGGTGATGGCATCGCGCGCCGCAAGCTCGGCATGCAGCGCAGGTGCGCCCTCGCGTGCGGCGCGTTCGCGCAAGGCGGCGCGGGTTTCGGGATCGGCGGCGGGGATGTCCGCCAGGCCTTCGGTGAGCGCTTTGAAATAAAGCCCGGTGCCGCCGACAAGGATCGGGGTTTTGCCGCGCGCGCTGATGGCCTCGATCGCGGCGAGCGCTTCGTGCAGCCAGCGGCCGACGGAATAGAGCTCAGCCGCATCGATATGGCCGTAGAGGTGGTGCTGGGCGCGGGCCTCCTCCTCTATCCTCGGGCGCGCGGTGAGGATGCGGAAATCGCGGTACACCTGCATGGAATCGGCGTTGACGATCTCGCCATCCAGGCGCGCGGCCAGCGCCAGCGCGAGCGCCGATTTGCCGCTGGCGGTGGGGCCGTGGATGAGGATGGCCGGTTTCATCCGCGGTGCAGTAGCCTATCTTGCCGCCCTCGCCTATGAGCAGGGCTCCATGACTGAACACGCCCTCACCTTCATCGCGCCGCCCGAGGATAAGCCCGTTTACCGCGAGGCGCTGCTGATGCTGGGCCGGGTGGCGCTGGCGCGGAAGCTGCCGCCGCCGGATGTGCTCTCGGGTTGGGAAAGCGCGGAATGGATCTATCCGGCGCTGGATGATGAGTTGGCGGAAGAAGCCGCGCATGCGGTGCAAGGGCTGCCGGTGGATTGGGCGATTACGCCGGCGCAAAACCGGCGCAAGAAGCTGCTGATCGCGGACATGGATTCCACCATCATCAATGTGGAATGCCTGGATGAGCTGGCCGATTATGCCGGCCTAAAAGCCGAGATCGCGGCGATCACCGAGCGGGCGATGGCGGGCGAGCTGGCGTTTGAGCCGGCGCTGCGCGAACGCGTGGGCAAGCTGAAGGGGCTAGCGCTCGATGCGCTGCAAAAAGCGCATGACGAGCGCGTGCGGCTTAATCCCGGCGCGCGGACGCTGGTGACGACGATGGCCAAGCACGGCGCGCGCTGTGTGCTGGTTTCGGGCGGGTTCACGTTCTTTACATCGCGCGTGGCTGAGGCGGCGGGCTTTGCCGATCACCGCGCCAATGTGCTGCTGGATGACGGCGCCGCGCTCACTGGCCTTGTGCAAGAGCCGATCCTTGGCCGCGCGGCCAAGCTTGAGGCGCTGCGCGCTGAAGCGGCCGCGATTGGCGCAAGCGAGGCCGATGCGCTGGCGATCGGTGATGGGGCCAATGATCTTGATATGATCAAGGCGGCTGGGCTTGGCGTGGCCTATCGCGCAAAACCGGTGGTGGCCGCGGAGGCGGATGCGAAGATCGATTTTGCTTCGCTTGAAGCGGCGCTGTTTTTCCAAGGCTATCGCCGCAGCGAGTTTGCATGATGCGTACTCTTGCTTTCGCCGCAGCGCTGGCGCTTGGCGCGTGCGCAAGCACGCCGGATCTGCCCGCCCCGCCAGGCATGCTGACGCCGGTGTCCTCCGGCGTCGATCAAGCCGGCCATCGCATCGAGCCGCTGGGCGGGGATCTGGACGAGCGCTGCACGTTCGACGGCGCTTGGTGCGTAGAAGCGGGCCAATTTCGGCAAGCGGGCGGGCAAAGCTTTACAGCGCCTGCGCCTGAGGACCGCGCAGAGCCTACGCCGTGGGGCTTTGTGGTGCGGCTGGCGCAACCGGGCGCGCCGGTGCTGTTGGGACAGATGTGGCGGACGACCGATGCGTATTCAGGCGGCGGCGCATCACAAACCGTGCTGGTGCTGTATCGCTTCGCCGATGGCGCGGCTGTTCCGGTTCTGACGCTGCAGCAAGCGGGCGATGCGCTGATCCGCGCATGTTTCTCCGAAGCGGACATGCGCGCGCGGCGCGGCGCGTGCCATGATGATTATCGGTTTTCCAGCCACATTTCGCTCGATCCCGCGAACACGTCGGGCTGGCCGGTTCTGCGCTATGAAACGCAGGCGGCGAGCTTCCCAGGCGAGGTGAGCCGCAGCGAAGATTCGTTGGAGCGCGGGGCGCTGCGCGCTGAGGATTTGGTGTGGCGGATTGATGAACGCTGCACGATCACGCGATCGTTTGCTTGGCATGACGGCGCGGGCGCCTATATGCCAAACGACCCCCTTCCCGATTGCGCGGATTATCGCACACAATGAATTTGCCCCGCCGCCCCAGAGGCGTCGTGTTTGATCTCGACGGCACGCTGATTGATTCAGAAGCCCTGGTGCGCGAAGCGCATTTCGCCGCGATTGGCCAGTTTGGCCTCAGCATGAGCGAGGCGCAGTTTCTGGCGCTGGTGGGCAATCATCGCGAAGCCAATGATGCGCAGCTGCTTTCATATTATGGCGCGGATTTCCCGCTGGATCGCTTCATCGAAGCCACCCGCGCCTATGTGGGCGAGCGCGCGGCGCCGCTGAAAGCAGGCGTGCTGGAACTGATGAGCACGCTGGACGAGGCGCGCACGCCGTTTGCGCTGGCGACCTCCTCGCGCCTCCCTTGGGTGGAGCGGCATTTCAACGCGCATAAGCTGGGCGCGCGGTTTCACAACGTGGTGACGCGCGATGATGTGGTGAACGGCAAGCCCGATCCTGAGCCGTATCTCAAAGCCAGCGCGGCGCTTGGGCTTGCGCCGATGGATGTGCTGGCGCTGGAAGATAGCCATGCGGGCGTGCGCAGCGCGCATGCGGCGGGGTGCGTCACGGTGATGATCCCCGATCTTCTGGCGGCCGATGATGAAATGCGCGCCAAAGCGCTGGTGGTGCGCTCACTCGATGATGTGCGCGGATTGCTCGAGCAGGCTTAGCTGCGCGCGTGCAGGCGCCGGTACGTCACCGCGCCGTCGCGCAGGATGCGAATGACGATGGCGCTTTCCCCGATCGCGGCGCGGCCGGCGATATCGCGCGCACTCGCGATCGTATCCACGCGCTCAAAGCCCATCGCCTCGATCACGTCGCCTGCGCGCAATATTGCGCCATTGGCGGCGCTGACATCGACATTGAGCACGACAAGCCCGCGCACGCTTGGCTCGATCTGAAACTCTTCACGCAGGCTGGGATCGAGCTCTGAAAGCGCGATGCCGAAGATGCGACCGGAGCGCGGGCCGCCATCGTCGCGGCGAAAATGCTCGGCCGTGCCGCCGCTGGCGATGCGGGCCACGCCTTCGGCTTCAATCAGCCGCTCGATATTCGCGGTGATGCTGAGTTGGCGGCCATTGCGCATGATCTCCACCGCGACCGCATCTCCCACCACGCTTTCGCCCACCATGCGCGTGAACGCGCGGCTATCGGCGACCTCGCGCCCGCCGAAGCGGATCACCACATCGCC
>DAORMO010000148.1:0-7994 GCA_035440585.1 Terricaulis sp. | reverse complement strand
GACTGCAAGGCGCTAAGCGCGCCTGGATACCCAGCGTCGCAGCACGGTGCGCGGTTGAGCGCAGAGGGAGGAGACCTCGCCGGTTCGCTGTCTTATAAACCTATGGCCACCCAGGGCGACGATAGAACGCTGCACGCAGGCGCCGGTTGAAAAACAATCCGCGCGGGGCGCGCTTTGAGCGCAAACCCAAACTAAATTCTCACGCGTAGCTTAAAGCGCGCCCCGCTCTCCCTCCTTCGCGCTATGCGCTTCGGAGGGCTTCGCCCGAACCCGCAAGCGCCGCGCGCTGTGCGGTCAATCCTGCGCCTTGCTATTGTTCGCTGCGGTTTGCGCAATCACAACGCCGGCCACCATGATCACGAGCCCGCTCGCGCGCAGCAGGTCGATCGGCTTATGCGGCGCGCCGAACAAGCCAAAATGATCGATCACCGCCGCCGAGGCGATCTGCCCGGCCACCACCAGCATCACCGCATTGCCCACGCCAAAGCGCGGCGCAAGATAGGTGATCGAGAGCAAATAAAACGCCATCGCAAAGCCGCTGACGAGTTGCAGCGGGCTCGCCAGCCGAAGCAGGCTCCAATCAAACCCCCGGCCGGCGGTGGCCAGCGTGAAGGCCGCCACCATCAAAAATGCGCCGGTCACAACCAACAGTGCTGCGATCTGCGGATTGCCCAGCGTGCGGCCCATCGCGCCCGAAAGCGCGGCCATGATCGGAATAAACACGCCCGCCAGCAGCGAGAGCGTGATGTAAAAGCTTAGAGTCTGCCCGCTCATGGCTTTGGCTTGGCGTTTCGCACGGTGATGCTTTCGCCGCCGACGCCCCAATTGTCGGTGTCGACTTCTTCGATGATGACGAAGGTGGTGGCGGGGTTTTTGTTGAGCACGCGCTGTAAAAGCTCCGTGGCGCCCTTGATCAGCTCGGCTTTCTGCTCGGCGGTTGCGCCGGTTTTGGTGATCTTGATATTGACCATGGGCATGGGGTGTCTGCTCCTTCAACGCGCCAAAGAGAAGGGCGCGGACGTCGCCGCCCGCGCCCTCTTACTCTCATTCCTATACGCCGCTTATTCCGTGGGGAAGCCGCGCACGCGCAAGAGCGCGTTCACGTCCGGGTCACGGCCGCGGAATTGGCGATAGGCTTCGGCCCGATCGGTCGAATTGCCGGGCGCGAGGATGATGTTGCGCATGCCGGCCGCGGCGGCGGGGTCAAACACGTTGCCCGAGGCCTCGAACATCTCCCACGTATCGGCGTCCATCACTTCGGACCAGAGGTACGAATAATAGCCGGCCGAGTACGCATCGCTTGAGAACAAGTGCGAAAATTGCGGCAGGCGATGGCGCATCACCATCTCGCGCGGCATGCTGAGCGCAGTGAGCGTGTCACGCTCGAACGCATCAGGATCGGCCACAGCGTCAGGGCGATGGTGCAGGGCCATGTCCACGAGCGCGGAGGAAAGATATTCCACCGTCTTGTAGCCTTCGTTGAACGTGCTGGCATTGTTGATGCGATCCACCAGCGCTTGCGGCATCGGCTCGCCGGTGCGGTAGTGAAGCGCGAAGCGATCGAGGATCGGGCGTGTCAGCACCCAATGCTCATGCACCTGGCTCGGAAACTCCACGTAATCGCGCGGCGTGCCGGCCAGGCCCGGATAGTTCACTTCCGAGAGCAGTGAATGCAGCGCGTGGCCGAATTCGTGGAAGAGCGTCTCAGCGTCGTCTAACGAAATCAGCGTCGGCCCATCGGGTGATTGGACGAAATTGTTGTTGTTTGACGTGATCGGGGTGATCACCTCGCCGGTATAAGTGTTGTGCCCGCGATAGCCCGAAGCCCAGGCGCCTGAGCGTTTGCCCGGCCGCGCAAAATTATCGAGATAGAAGAGGCCCTGATAAGAGCCGTCCCGGTCGCTCACCTCGAACACGCGCACGTCGGGATGGAAAACTGGCACTGTGCCGGTGATTTCCTTGAACGAGAGCCCATAGAGCTGATTGGCCATAAAGAATGCGCCCTCGACCATGCGGTCGAGTTGGAAATATTCGCGCACTTCATTCTGATCGAGGCTGTAGCGATCGCGGCGCACCTGCTCGGCGTAGAACAGATAGTCCCACCCCTCGATGGTGATGCGCGCGCGCTGGCGATCGGCGATCGCCTGCATGTCGGCCACCTCCTGATGCACGCGCGCGACGGCCGGATGCCAAACGCGCTCCATCAGTTCCTGCGCGCGCTCAGGGTCGCGGGCCATCGTATCATCCATGCGCAAGTGCGCATGGGTCGCAAAGCCCATCAGTTGTGCACGCTCGGCCCGCAGCGCCAGGATCTGGCTGATGATCGCGTTGGTGTCGTTCGCGTCGCCATTATCGCCGCGGTTTTTGAAGGCGCGCCACACTTGCTCACGCAGGCGGCGATTCTCCGCGAAGGTGAGGAACGGATCGACGCTCGAGCGCGTGTTCGCCACGGCCCAGGCATTGGGCCGGCCGCGACGCGTTGCTTCGGCGCGCAGCGCGGTGCGGATCGAAGCGGGCAGGCCAGCGAGATCGCGCTCAGTGTTGATGAAAATCGCGGTGTCTTCATCGGCCAGCAGGCGGCGGTTGAACTCGGTGAAGTGTGAGGAGAGCTCCTGGTTGATGGCGCCCAAGCGTTCCTGCTGCTCCGGCGTCAGCGCAGCGCCCGCGCGCACAAAGCCCGCATGCGTGCGCTCCAAAAGGCGCAGCTGCTCGGCGCTGAGGCCGAGGCTCGCGCGCTGCTGAAACAGCGTGTCGATGCGCTCAAACAGCGCGCGGTTGAAGGTGATCGCATTGCTCGCGCGCGTGAGCCGCGGGGACCATTCGGCCTGCACCGCCTGCACGTCGGGATTGGAGACGTTAGCCGAAAGCACCGAGAACAAAGTGCCCGCGCGGCCCAAGTGATCGCCGCTGCGCTGCATCGCTACGATCGTGTTGTCGAACGTGGGCGCGGCCGGATTGTTGGCGATGGCGTCAATCTCCGCCGCTTGCAGCGCAATGCCGAGTTCAAATGCGGCTGGCAGGGCCGCGGCGTTGGCCTGATCCCATGGCGGCACCCCGCCATAGGGGCCGGTCCATGGCGCGAGCAGCGGATTTTGATTGGCTTGCGCGGTCAAACGGGCGACCTCCGATTGCGCTTGCTGATAGGCGGCGGCTTGTTCGGGCGAGACGGACGCGCCCGTCGTGGCGCAGCCCGCGACAGCGGCGAGCGCAACAAGGCTCGCGGCGATGAGATGTGATTTCATGTGAACCCCAAGACGGTGCGCCCCAAGCAGCCGGGCGCGGATTGGGCGCCTTTGTGGCCCCCGGTGGCCCAAGGGGCAAGAGCGCGATCTTGCGCGGCGCGGCCATGCGCCGCCACTTTGCGACGAATTGGCGCGAACCTGCGTTAGAAACGCAGCTCCACCACCAGCTCGTCGCCCGGAACAAAGCCCATGCCAGTGCCCGATGTTTCTGCTGCGGCGCGCATTTGCTCGATTTCATCAAGCGCAACGCTTTGCTGCTCAATCACGCAGCGCGGCGCCTCAGGCGTGCGCATGACGCAGCGGATCGTTGCGCTGGCGCCGAGATTGGAGATCTCCGGCGGCGCCGTGCTGCTGAGCCGGAAAGGGCCGCGCCCGGAATAGTATGTGTGCAGCGGGGTCAGTTCGGGCGGCGCGCCGAAATTGATAGGCAGGTAAATTCTTTGGCCCGCGTGCGCGGCGATGAAGGCGCTGTCAGCCTCATTGACGACAAAGCGCGGCGCGAGCGTGAGCGCCGCCGCCCCGAAGCCGTGCCCCTCCGGGCTCTCGCGATCGATCTCGCAGTCGAGCGTGCGGTCTGGATTGATCAGGCAGCCTAGCACGCCGCGCCCAACCAGGCCCGCTTCCTGCGCTGCGCGCGGATAGGCGAGGTCGACCATCTGCGCATTGGGCGCCTGCTCCCAAGTCGGCACATCCACCCGCGCTTCCGGCGCCAGCGTATCCATATAGGCGGCGAACCATTGGGTGTTGTCGTCGGCGGTCATCCTGAAGCGCAAGGGAACGCGCACGCGCCCGCCTTCCATCGGCACGCCGTCGCGTTCGAGCGGCCGAAAACGAAAGCTGCGCCCGATCACCAGCGCCGCATCGCCAAAGCCCCAATAAAGCGGCGTTTCGTTCGCGACGATGCAGCGCGCCGTGGTGTCGAGCAGCACCGCGCACTCCAGCATCACCTGCCCGACCACGCCCTGGGCCAGCGCGGCGGGCGGATAATTCTCAGCGAACACAACTCCATCCGGTCGGGCGATCCATTCCGGATCGCGCCATTCCGGCGCGCGGGTTTGCGCCTGCGCTGTGGCCGCAAGGCAAAGCGCGGCGGCCGCGCCGATCAGCCCGATCCTTAAACGCTGTTTGCCCACTCGTTTCGCCCCAAGATTGCGGTGCGAGCTTAAGCGCAGGCGGAGGTTTTCAGCAAATGCGGGTTCGGGTTTTCGCGGCGGCGGGGCGGGTGTTAGGGTGGGTCAAATTTGAAGGGAGCGCCCATGCGTTTTGCATTCGTCATTGTTTCTGCGGCTTTGGCGCTCGGCGCCTGCGGGCAACAGGGCGCGCCTGGCGATGCGCCCGCCGCCGGCGCGGCGCAGACCGCCAGCATGGGCTCGTTCCCCAGTTTGACCGGCGCCTCTTACCGCCTGGAAGCCACCGTCACGCACACGGATGGGACGGCGTTCCCGGTCGTTATGCAGCGCGACGGGCTCAAAATGCGTATGGAATTCAAGACCGGCGAGGGCGACAGCGCCATCATCAGCGATGGCGCGACGGGGGAATCCCTGGTGCTCATCCGCGCGGCGGGTCGGACCATCGCGATGCGTGCGGACGCGAACGTCACAGGCCAGGGGCCGAGCGACCCGACCGCCGATTGGCAGGGCGAGCTGGCGCAAAAGGCCACCCGGACAGGCTCCTGCAGCGTCGCGGGCGAAACCGGCGGCGAATGGACCAGCACCGAGGGCGGCGACACCCAAACCGCCTGCGTCACCGATGACGGGGTGATCCTCAGCGCCACGCAAAACGGCCGCACCATTTGGCAAACCACCGCCGTCCAGCGCGGGCCCCAGCCGGCCAGCGCGTTCGAGCTGCCGCCGGGGGTTGAGGTCATGGACCTGGGCAATCTCGGGGGCATGGTGGAGCAAATGCGCCAGCGTGGCGGTCAATAAAGCCCGCTTCCGGGCGGGCGCCATAATCCCGCCTCGGGCGAGAACAACATGGCGGAGGCGCCGATCGGCGCCGCATCCCGTTGTGCGCCGCCATATGGCAATGCTAGAGGACGGGGCTCGGCAGGGATGACGACCTAAATGGTTAATTTCGCACAGGCTAGTGCAGCGGCGCCGGAGCTGGCGTCCAGCGTGATGCGCTTGCTCCCGCGCGAGTTCCAAGACGCGTTCGTGCATTCGCCGAACGTGTTCATGTTCTTCATGTCCATGGGCCTGGCTGCGGTGCTGATCACCGTGTTCTGGGTGATGTTCGGCATGCTGCGCGCCAGCCGCACCGCCCGCATCGCGCTCCGCGCCCAGGCGCTCCGCCGCAACAAGGATCACCGCGCGCTGATCCTGATCGGCGAGATCGAAGGCGGCGGCTTTGGCCTGCGCCAGGAGATGAAGGAAGCGATCGAAGATAATTTCGGCATGTTCGCGTTCGAGCAGGACGTGCAGGTCGATCTCTTCCCGATCAAGCTCAAGACGCTGCATCCGCGCAGCCATGCTGAGCCGCGCCGCCGCATCGCGGTTGAGGCTTCTGACGCGCTGGAGCGCTCCGCCGCCGACGTGATCGTCTGGGGCAAGCGCAACATGCTGGGCAAGCTGGATCTGCGCGTGGCCATGGTGCCGGCCTATGGCCGCCAGCATGAAGTGCAGGATTTCCAATTGGGCTGGAAAGTCGGCCGCCCGGATGAAGCTGCGCAGCGCGCGCTGGCGTTTGCGCTCGCGCGCAAGGCCCGCCCTGTGCTGCATCGCCCGCAGGATTATAAGCCTGAGCGCCTGCAGCCGATCGTTGAAGCGCTCGATAAAATGGTGGCGGCCAAGCCCGAAGAGATTTCCGAGAATCTCTATCTCGACATTCTCTCCGATTTCGCTTCCGGCGCGCTCAGCTTGGGCGAGCGCGGCGGCCACATCAAATATCTCTCCAAGGCGCTCGATGCGCGCCAGCGCTATCTCGATAAAGTGGATCGCTCCACCGATCCGGGCGCTTGGGGCGCAGCTCAGCAGGAGATCGGCCGTGCGCTGACCTCGCTGGGTGAGCGCGAAGGCGCGCGCGACAAGCTGGAAGAGGGCGCAGCGCGCCTGCGCTTGGCGATGGATGCGCTGCGCTCGACTGATCATTTGCAGCAGGCTGAAAGCGCGCTCAAAGCGCTGCAGCGGGCTGAGCAGACGCTGCAGCAGCGCCGCCGCGTCGGCCTGCGCTGGCCGAGCTAAGGCGCGGCCCGCCTCACGATTGTGCACCGCCAAAATCTGCAGCACGCCGCAGCGGGGACGTGATGTCGCGCCGCCTCCGGTTGCGCGTGGCGTCGGCAATATTTTTGTTTAAAATCAATTTGTTGATTGGCGTATGCGTAATTGCATAGGCAAAATCTATGCTACACTCCGCTTAAATCGATTTTTCCGCAGGTGCGAACCTCCCCAGATAGAGGCCTTCCTTTGCAACAGGGTGAAGCATGTCTCTTATTGGTTCCGAAATTAAGCCGTTCAAAGCCGAAGCCTTCAAGGAAGGCAAATTCAGCACCGTCACCGACGGCGACGTGAAGGGCAAATGGTCGGTGTTCTTCTTCTACCCGGCCGACTTCACCTTCGTGTGCCCGACCGAGCTCGAAGACCTCGCCGACAATTACGCCGACTTCCAAAAGCTGGGCGTTGAGATCTACTCGGTCTCGACCGACACGCATTTCAGCCACAAGGCCTGGCACGACACCTCGCCGGCGATCGGCAAGATCAAGTACACGATGCTGGGCGATCCCACCGGCGCGATCACGCGCAATTTCGATGTGATGATCGAAGAAGCGGGCCTGGCTGATCGCGGCACGTTCGTGGTCGATCCCGAGGGCAAGATCCAGATCGTGGAAATCACCGCCGGCGGCGTTGGCCGTAACGCCTCTGAACTTCTGCGTAAGATCAAGGCGGCCCAATACGTTGCGGCCCACCCCGGCGAAGTGTGCCCGGCCAAATGGGAAGAAGGCGAAAAGACGCTTGCGCCTTCGCTTTCGCTGGTCGGCAAAATCTAAGCGTACTCACACCTAAACGCGATCGCTCCGGGGCGCTGATGCGCGCCGGAGCGGAAGCGGGAGCGACCCGGACATGTTGGAAGCCAGCCTCAAAGAACAGCTCAAAGCCTATCTCGAAAACGTGCGTCAGCCGGTTGAGCTGATCGCCTCGCTGGACGAGAGCGCAAAGTCGAACGAATTGCGCGAGCTGCTGGAAGAGGTCGCGTCGCTTTCCGATAAAGTTTCCTATGCGCGCGCCGATGACGATGCGCGCAAGCCCTCATTCCTCATCCGCCGCGCGGGCACGGATGTGAGCGTGCGCTTTGCCGGCATTCCGCTGGGCCATGAGTTCACCTCGCTGGTGCTGGCGATCCTGCAAGTGGGCGGCCACCCCTCAAAAGCCGCGCAGGACGTGCTTGAGCAAGCCGCCGCGCTTGAGGGCGATTTCCTGTTTGAAACCTATTTCTCGCTCTCCTGCCAGAATTGCCCGGACGTGGTCCAGGCGCTCAATCTGATGAGCGTGATCAATCCGCGCATCCGCCACGTGGCGATTGATGGCGGGCTGTTTCAGGGCGAGGTCGAAGCGCGCAAGATCATGGCGGTGCCGACGGTTTATCTGAACGGCAAAGAATTCGGCCAAGGCCGTATGGAGCTTGAGCAAATCCTCGCCAAGATCGACACCGGCGCCGAGGCGCGTGCGGCCGAGAAGATCAAAGGCAAGGAGCCGTTCGAGGTGCTCGTCGTCGGCGGCGCGACCGGCGTTTCGGTGCGCTCGACCGCCGGTGCGACGA